>NZ_JBFUEY010000005.1:0-258262 GCF_056403715.1 Mesorhizobium sp. P2_F5
AGGCCGGAAACAGCTGCGGCTGATCGATCAGCCAGGGGCGAAACGTCTTGCTCATGCCCCAAAGAATCACGCCGTAATCCAGCTGTCTAGGCGCAGCCCGCCGCCGACCGCTCATTCCACACCCAAATACGGGGACAGGCTCCTAGGCGCTAGAACTACTCGTTTGCACGAGGCCAGCCACCAAAGCCACCATTCCTCATCCAATGCCGGGTATCGGCGGTTGGCAGATCGGAGGCAGAAATGGTCGCTCTTGCTCGCAGGCCCTGGGTTCCCTCGCATTGCGACGACTTCGCGCAGCAGCTCGCCGGGACGACAAGCGAACAGCGGAGCGACGCCGTGCTTGCCGCGGTCGAGAGCGGCATTGCGCTCAACCGGTCGATCCATGAGGCCGACTGCATCAACCTCAACCCGGCAACCAATGTGATGAATCCGAAGGCCGAGGCGGCCCTTGCGTCCGGCCTCGGTTCCCGCCCTTCGCTCGGCTATCCCGGCGACAAATATGAGATGGGACTGGAAGGTGTCGAGCAGGTCGAAATCATCACCGCCGAGCTCGCGGCTGAAATCTTTGGCGCGAAATATGCCGAGATCCGCGTGCCGTCAGGCGCCATCGCCAACCTCTATGCCTTCATGGTCGCAGCACGGCCGGGGGACGCGATCATCGTGCCTTCGCCTGCCATTGGCGGCCATGTCACGCATCACATGGCGGGCTGCGCCGGGCTCTATGGGCTCGACATCCATGCCGCGCCTATCGATGCCGATGGCTATACGGTCGATGTCGCAAGACTGCGCGAACTTGCCCGCTCGGTCCGGCCGAAGATGATCACGATCGGCAGCAGCCTCAACCTTCTGCCGCATCCCATCCGCGAGATCCGCGCGATCGCCGACGAGGTCGGCGCGCTGGTGCTCTTCGATGCGGCGCATCTTTGCGGCATGATCGCCGGGCACGCCTGGCAGCAGCCGCTGGAAGAGGGCGCCCATCTGATGACGATGAGCACCTATAAAAGCCTCGGCGGACCGCCTTCGGGCCTGATCGTGACCAACGATGCCGACGTCGCCGAGAAGCTGGACAGGATCGCCTTTCCCGGCATGACGGCCAATTTCGATGCCGCCAAATCGGCCGCCCTGGCCATCACGCTGCTTGACTGGAAAGACCATGGCAAGGCTTACGCGGCCGGCATGGCGGGGACGGCCAAGGCATTGGCAAGCGAACTCGCGGATCGCGGCTTGCCGGTCTTCTCGACCAGCAAGGGCCACACGACCTCTCATCAGTTCGCCATCGCGGCGGCCGAATTCGGTGGCGGCCAGGCGGCGGCAAAAAAACTGCGGCGGGCTAACATTCTGACCTGCGGCATCGGCTTGCCCATCGACGCGGTCGAGGGCGACATGAACGGCCTGCGCTTCGGCACGCCGGAGATCGTGCGCTGGGGCATGACCGAGGACGACATGCCCGAGTTGGCCGCCCTCATCGCCAGGGGGCTGCGCGGCAACGACGCCAGCGAAGCGGTCGCAGCCGATGTGATGCTATTCCGGCGCCGGTTCCAGAAGATGCATTTCGTGAACTGACCGCCTGAACCCGCGGGCAAAGCCCGCTTTCTCAAAAAACAAAGGGGAATAAAATGCGCATGATCTTGCGGATGATGACTGCTGCCCTGATGACGGCCGCCGCCATAGGTGTTGCGAGGGCGGACATCGTGCTGGGTGTGGCCGGCCCGATGTCGGGGCCGAACGCCGCCTATGGCGAACAGTATCGCATCGGCGTCGAAACGGCCGTCGAGCGCATCAATGCCAATGGTGGCGTGCTCGGCCAGAAGCTTGCCGTCTCGGTTGGTGACGATGTCTCCGATCCGAAACAGGGCGTCTCCGTCGCCAACAAATTCGTGGCCGACGGCGTCCACTATGTCGTCGGTCATTACAATTCCGGCGTCACCATTCCGGCTTCCGAAGTCTACGCCGAGAACGGCGTTCTGTTCGTCACGCCGACAGCCACCAATCCGATGGTGACCGAGCGCGGTTTGTGGAACGCCTTCAGGGCCTGCGGCCGCGACGACCAGCAAGGCATCATCGCCGCCAAATTCGTGCTCGAACGCTTCAAGGACAAGAAGGTCGCGATCGTCGACGACAAGTCGACGGCGGGCAAGGGCCTCGCCGACGAGATGGCCAAGGCCTACAATGCCGGCGGCGGCCAGGAAGTCCTGCATGAGGAGATCAACCCCGGCGAGAAGGATTACGCCTCGCTCGTCGCCAAGATCAAGCAGTCGGGCGCGGACCTCGTCTACTATGGCGGCCAGCACACCGAGGCTGGGCTGATCGTCAGGCAGATGCACGATCAGGGCGCCGCCACGATCCTGATGGGCGGCGACGGCATCTCCAACAGCGAGTTCGGCGCCATCGGCGGCGACGGCGCTGCCGGAACCCTGATGACGTCGTTCCCGGACCCTGCCACTTTCGCCGAGGCCAAGGACGCCGTTGCCGACCTGAAAGCCAGGAACGTGCCGACCGAGGCGGTGACGCTTTATGCCTATGCCGCGACGCAGATCATCGCCGAGGCGATCGCCAAGGCCAAGGCCGATGATCCCAGGGCCGCGTCCGACTATCTCCATTCCGGCGCCAGCATCTCGACCGTGCTCGGTTCGATCTCCTATGACGGCAAGGGGGATATCAAGCAGCCGGGCTTCGTCGTATTTGAGTGGCGGGAGGTCGAGGGTAAGCTGACCCCAGTCGCCCTCAAATAGAACTTCGCATCGGCGTCTGGGGCACCGGTCGCCGATGCCCCAGGGAGCCGGACGATGGCCGTCAATCCGCCTCGACCCCGAATGCCGCCGCTCAACAGCTTGAGGGCCTTTGAGGCGGCCGCCCGTCATCAAAGCTTCGCCAAGGCTGCCGACGAACTCGGCGTCACGCCTGCCGCCGTATCGCATCAGGTCAAGGCGCTCGAGGCATGGCTGGGCTCGCCGTTGTTCGCACGCCATGCACAAGGGTTGCATCTGACCGAGGCCGGCCGCGCGGCGTTGCCGGCCTTCTCCACGGCGTTCGACGCCATGGGCCTTGCCGTTCAGGAACTGCGCATCTCGGCGCCGAGGCCGCAGGTCAGCATCGCCGCGCTGCCGTCGATCGCCCAGCTTTGGCTTGCGCCACGCCTGTCGGCGCTGCGCTCAGCCCTTCCGGCGCTTCGCCCATCCATTCATGCGCTGGAGGAGCCGCCGGACTTCAGGCGTGAGCCGTTCGACCTCGCTATCTTCCTGACCAGGCATGCCCCAGCCGGCAGCCGCGCGTTCAAGCTTAGCGACGACGCCATCTTTCCGGTCTGCGCGCCGGCCCTGGCGCAGCAGCTGAAAACGCCGGCCGATCTGTCGTCGCAACTTCTGCTTTGGGACACGACCTGGACCGGCGACTGGAGCCTGTGGTTCGAGGCTGCCGGGATAAAGGGGCCATCGATCGACACCGGCTCCGAGTTTTCGCTCTACAGCATGGCGCTGCAGGCGGCGATCGATGGCGCAGGCGTGCTGATGGGACATGAGGCGCTGGTGTCGCGCGCGCTGGCCGCCGGTTCGCTCGTGGCGCCATTCCCGAGACGTGTCGCCACCGGCCTCAGCCTGTCCATCCTGGCGCCGGACCGTCCGCCCGCGCAGGCTGCGCAGATGATCGACTGGCTGCTTTCGCAACAGCAGGTCTGATGCGGTCGGCGAGCCGGCGGCGGTCCTTCTTCCACCACCGACTCCCCTAGGATCACTGCACTACGTCCAGATGACCCTTCATATTGGGATGAAAGCGGCAGAAATAGTCGACTGCTCCTGCTGCTTTCAGGGTCATTTTTCCTGTTGACTTGGGCGCGATCTTCACCTCCCAGCCGCCTTTCACCGTGGCGGTGTGGGCGAAAGCATCCTTGTTCACCCACTCGATCGTATCGCCTGCCTTGGCCTCGACGCTTGCCGGGGAGAAGGCGAGCTTCTCGATCGTAACCTCGATCGTCGCCGCCATTGCCGGCGGCGCGAACAGCACCAGCGCCAGCGCGGCCGAGAGTATCCGCGTAGCCATTGTCATTTCAGCATGCCGGCGACGTGTTCGGCATGCTGCTCGTGGCCCTGGAAGATCTTGAGGCCGGTTTCGAGCAGGTCCTTCAGCTCAGCATTGCTGGCCGAGGGGATCAAAAGCGTCTCAAGGGCGCCATCGACCTGCTTGTGGTAGGCGACCTCGTTTTCGATATAGGCCTTGTCGAAGGCGGCACCTTCGAGCTTGGCGAGCTTGGCATGCTCTTCTTTCGCTGCCTTGCTCAGCGCCTGGCTGGTGGCATTGTCTTCCGGCGTTACCTTGAGCTTCTTGACCAGGTCGAGCGCCTGTTTGTTGACCGCCTCATGGTCGCGCTCCATGTCCTTGGCGAAATCGACGATCTCCTTGGTCTTTGACGTCTTGATGGCCAGTTTGGCTGCCTCGACGTCGATTGCGCCCGCGGTGTAGGCGATATGGGCGATCTGCGGATCGGTGGGCTTGTCCGCAGCCTGCGCCAGCGGGGCGGCGCCCATCAACAGGACGGTGGCGAGCGCGGCTATATGTCGAGTAAACATGGCATCTCCTTCGCCCGACCGCGAAGGCGGCGGGCTTCATCTGGGTTGACGCGTATTGGATGCGGGAGGGGAAGAAACGTTCCCTAGGAATCGGCGAAGAGCGAAGATCAGCTTTGCAAGCCGAGCCGCTTCATCACCGCTTCGGTCAATCGCTCGCAGCGCCGGCCAGCGAAGGGAAATGCATCGAGTAGCACCGGGCCGATTTCGTCATCCAGCGCCTTGCGCACCAGGGCGCGCGCCCGGTGCAGTCTGGTCTTGACGGTCTCGGGCCGCACGCCAAGCAGATCAGCCGTTTCCTCGATGTTCAGGCCCTCGATAACGCGAGCGACAAAGACTGTCCGATAGACATCGGGAAGATTGTCGGTCGCTCGCTCGACCAGCCTGAGGATCTGCCGCTGCGCCATCGTCCGCTCCGGATCGTCGCTTGGATTGAGGGGGAACTGGATGATTTGTGCTTCCTGGTTTGCAGGCATCGCCACGGTGCGCCGCCTCTTTCGCAAGCGGCCGAGCGCTTCGTTGATGACGATGCGCGACAGCCAGGTGGCCAGGGAAGCATCGCCGCGAAACGTCGCCAAAGCGGCAAAGGCCCGGACATAGGCTTCCTGGACAATGTCCTCGGCCTCGCTGTCATTGCGCACGACGCCGCGCGCGAGGCGGTAGAGCCGCTGATTGTGCATTTTGATGATGGCGCGGAAGGCATCCGCCTCGCGCGCCATTGCGCGGTGGACAAGCAGCATATCGCCGGACGCGGAAACCGCTACGGGTTGTATTGCGGACTTTCTGGTCACGACCGCTCTCCCTGGCCAAACGCTTGATCGAGACATTGGACGCGGTCGCGGACAAAAGGTTCCCGACCTTTCTCCACCCGAGGCGATCTACCCTATAGCTTTGGTCGCCACCTTGTCTGCCGTTTGCATTCGCGCCGCTGCTGCCAGGAGATCCGTCTGCGTGATCAGACCGAGAATATGCCGCTCGCCGTCAACAATGACCACGGCATGGCTGCGACCGTCTGTGAGCACGGGAAGCAGGCTCATCGCTGGTGTGTCGGGGGAGGCGGTGCCGGCGTTCGACATCACGCCTTTCACCGTTTCGGTGGCTCTCGTCAATTCGCGCAGGCCGACAGCGCCGACCAGCCTGGCCTCGGCGTCGACCACGGGCAAGGTGCGGATGTTGTGGTCGAGGAGTTGCTGTCGCGCCTGATCGGGCGAGGCGTGTTCAGGCACCGACACCACATCGCGGGACATAATGTCGGCGCACAGCAACGTCCGGTGCGAGCGGACCATGGCCTGCAGCTCGACCTGGCGCAGCAGCAGTTCGAGGTCGCTGCGATCGATATCGAAGCTCTCGTCCAGCGCGCCAAGCGCGGCATCGATATCCTCGGGCCTGAAGCCGACGCGCTGCGCCGCCGGCGGGTCGGCCGTTCCATGGCTGTTGGCGACAGGAGAGGGCCGGTGCGGATAGCTGCGCCGCGACAGCCTGTGGAAAGCGTAACCGAGCGCGACCAGAATGATCGAGTTCAGCGCCACCGGCACGAAGGGAAACAGGAAGCCGGCGCTGGTCACGGCTGGTCCGCCGAGCACGGCGGTCAGCGCGGCGGCTCCGCCCGGCGGATGCAGGCAACGCGTGAACGACATGGCGGCGATCGCCAGAGCCACGGCTATGCCCGTGGCGAGAGCCGGCTCATGCACGAAATGCGCAACGATCACGCCGATCAGCGCGGATATGGTGTTGCCGCCGATGATAGACCATGGCTGCGCCAGCGGGCTCGCAGGCACCGCAAACAGCAGCACCGCCGACGCGCCCATCGGCGCCACCAGCAGAGGCACATGCGGGCCGTTGCCGAGCACCAGCGCGCCGATCGCCCCCGTCAGCGCAATGCCGATCATCGCGCCGATACAGGCGATGAGGCGCTCACGCAGCGTCGCTCCGGCGAGAATGGGGACAAAGAGACGAAAGGCCATGGCAAGCTCGGTCTGGCTGGAAGTTGCGGCTCGAAGCGCATTTCAATGCGAGCTGACTGCCAGCTTTGAAAGTCAATCCAATCCGAAAAGCCGCATAGTGGGGAAATAACATTGCGCGCGGCCGCGCAATGAGCGGCTTTGCGACATCGGGCGTCTCACAAAGCTTCCCAGCCAGTCTTTTCAGGCCTTTGTGCCGGTTTGCGGATTCAGCTTGGCAAGCTGCCGTTCATGCCGCAGCCGCAGCGGCCAGTCCGCGCAGAATATCAGCCTTGAGGTCCTCGACATCCTCGAGCCCGATCTGCAGGCGGAGCAGCGGCCCGTCATAGGGGCCCTTGGCGACGGTGCGATCGCCGAGGAAGACCGGCACGGCAAGGCTCTCATAGCCGCCCCAGGAATAGCCGAGGCCGAAGATCTTCAGCGCATCGAGGAAGGCGTGCTGCTGTTTCTGGCCGCCGCCCTTGAGCACGATCGAGAAGATGCCGCTTGAGCCGGAAAAATCGCGCTTCCACAGCGCATGATCGGGATGGCTGGGGAGCGCAGGGTGCAGCACGCGCGCCACGCCGGGCTGACCCTCAAGCCAGGTGGCAATGGCAAGCGCGCTCTTTTGATGGTGATCCAGCCGCACGCCCATCGTGCGCAGGCCGCGCAGCACCTGGTAGACGTCGTCGGGGCCGGCGCAGCAACCCATCGTGTAGAATGTCTCGCAAAGCTGTTTCCAACAATCGGCATTGGCCGACACCGTTCCCATCAGCACATCGGAATGACCGGCAGGGTACTTCGTCGCCGCATGGATCGAGATATCGACGCCGTGGTCGAGCGGGCGGAAATAGAGCGGCGTCGCCCAGGTGTTGTCCATCATGACGATGGCACCGGCCGCGTGCGCCGCCTTGGCAATGGCCGGGACGTCCTGCACCTCGAAGGTGTTGGAGGCCGGCGATTCCGTGAGCACGACTTTGGTGTTCGGCTTGATCAGCCTGGCGATGCCGGCGCCGGCATATGGATCGTAATACTCGACCTCGACGCCCAACCGCTTCAGCATCGTGTCGGCGAAATTGCGAGTCGGGTGATAGACCGAATCGACAATCAGGATGTGATCGCCCGCCGACAGGAACGCCAGCAGCGGGATCGTCACCGCCGCCAGGCCCGACGGTACCAGGATGGTGCCGGCCGAGCCCTCCAGCGCGTCGATCGCATGCGCCAGCGCGTCGGTCGTCGGCGTGCCGCGCGTGCCGTAGGTGTATTTCTGGCTGCGCGCCGCCATCGTCGCCGCATTGGGGTAAAGCACGGTCGAGGCATGCACGACCGGCGGATTGACGAAGCCGAAATAGTCGTGCGGATTGTTGCCCGAATGGGCAAGCCGCGTGTTGATGCCCAGTTCGCTGCTGTCTGTCGCCATGGTTTGCCGCCTGTCAAATGATGTCAGGAGAACAGCCATAAGGCGGCGGCAAAGCCCGCGCAACAGCCGTTGATCCGCCAAGCGGTGGGGTTTACATGGGCCAATCCATGGGTTCGGGCCTCCAACAAAGCATAGCTACAGTGACAACGGAGTGTGCCGGGAGCGATGGACTTGCGCGGCTGCTTCTTTGACTGATTTGTTTGCACGGGTTGCCGATTTCCTGGTGCCCTTGTGCGCATTTCAGGCATTCGCGGCAATTGCTTTTCAAAGCTGTCGTGAATCGGTCATTTCCCTTGACCTCACAGGAATAATCGCCTTCGATGCAGTTCGTGAATGGGAGGGGCCGGGCGTCGGTTACGACGCGGGGTTCCGGAATGCACCGGATGGGAGCCGGGTTCACGCGGGAAAAAGATCAGGATTTGCCTGAGGATCAGGGTTTACCTGAAAACAGAAAAGGGTCTGTGGGTTATGAAACACATTGCAATTGGCATTCTCGGCGCCGCTGCGCTTGGATGGATGGCTTCGGCCGCATCGGCGAGCACGCTCGACGACGTCAAGGCTAAAGGCTTCATCCAGTGCGGCACCAACACCGGCCTGGCTGGCTTCGCCGCGCCTGACGACAAGGGTGAATGGAAGGGCATCGATGTGGATTTCTGCCGCGCTGTCGCGGCCGCCGTCTTCGGTGACGGCACCAAGGTCAAGTTCACCCCGCTCAGCGCCAAGGAGCGCTTCACCGCGCTGCAGTCGGGCGAGGTCGACATCCTGTCGCGCAACACCACCTGGACCATCAACCGCGATACGGCACTTGGCCTGAACTTCGCTGGCGTCACCTACTATGACGGCCAGGGCTTCATGATCAACGCCAAGAAGTTGCCGGGCGTCAATTCGGCGCTGCAGCTTTCGGGCGCGGCGGTCTGCGTGCAGAGCGGCACCACCACCGAGCTCAATCTCGCCGACTACTTCAAGGCGAACAAGATGGAGTACAATCCGGTCGTCTTCGAAAAGCTTGAAGAGGTCAACGCCGCCTATGACGCCGGCCGTTGCGACGTCTACACCACCGACCAGTCGGGTCTCTACGGCATCCGCCTGACGCTCAGCGCGCCGGCCGATCATGTCGTGCTGCCCGAGATCATCTCCAAGGAACCGCTCGGCCCGGCCGTGCGCCAGGGTGACGACCAGTGGTACCACATCGTCAAGTGGACTTACTTCGCGCTGTTGCAGGCAGAGGAACTGGGCATCACCCAGGCCAATGTCGAAGAGATGAAGGCTTCGGATAACCCGGAGATCAAGCGCGTGCTCGGTCAGGAAGCCGAAACCAAGATCGGCACCGATCTCGGCGTGAGCAATGACTGGGTCGTCAACATCGTCAAGGCAGTCGGCAATTACGGTGAGATGTTCGAGCGCAATGTCGGCACCGGCAGCCCGCTGAAGATCGCGCGCGGCATCAATGCGCTGTGGACCAAGGGCGGCCTGCAATACGCGCCACCGATCCGCTGATCGAAATGTGATCCGGAAGGCAGATCGTCTGCCTTCCGGTTTCTCTTTCCAGGGGATGGGTCCAATGGCGTCGCAGGAAGTTCTTCGCGAGGAACCGAGCCGAGGTTCCTTCATCAACGATCCAAAAGTCCGCGCGGTTTTCTTCCAGGCGGTGGTTGTCATCTTGCTGGTGGCGGGCGTCTGGTGGATCGTCCACAATGTCATCGAGAATCTGCAGCGCCTGCACATTGCTTCCGGTTTCGGCTTCCTCAAAAACCGCGCCGGCTTCGACATCTCGGAAAGCGCCATCGCTTACAGCTCGGACAGCACTTATGGCCGTGCCATTGTCGTCGGGCTGATCAACACCATCATCGTCGCCGTTGCCGGCATCATCACCGCGACCATCATCGGCTTCATTGTTGGTATCGGCCGCTTGTCGCACAACTGGCTGATCCGCAAGATCTGCACGGTCTATGTCGAGGTCTTTCGCAACATCCCGCCGCTGCTGGTGATCTTCTTCTGGTACTCGGGCGTGCTGGCGGTCTTGCCCGTGGTACGCGAAAGCATCAACCTGCCGTTCGGCTCCTTCCTCAACCAGCGCGGCTTCTATTTTCCACGCGCTGTGTGGGGCGATGGCTCCTGGCTGATCTTCGTCGCTTTGCTTGTCGGTATCGCCCTGGCGTGGTTCGTCGCTCGCACGGCGCGCCAGCGGCAGATGGCGACTGGTCAGCAGTTTCCAGTACTCTGGACCTCGCTGGCCCTGATCATCGGCCTGCCGTTGCTCGCCTACGTGCTGAGCGGTTTTCCGCTGACCTTCGATTTTCCGAAGCAATCGACCTTCAACCTGACCGGCGGTTTCCAGGTCAAGCCGGAGTTCCTTTCGCTCTATCTGGCGCTGTCCTGCTACACTGCGGCCTTCATTGCCGAGATCGTGCGCGCCGGCATTCTCGGTGTCAGCAAGGGCCAGACCGAGGCGGCAGGGGCGCTGGGGATGCGGCCGGGATCGATCCTGCGGCTTGTGGTCGTGCCGCAAGCCATGCGCATCGTCATCCCGCCGCTGACCAGCCAGTATCTCAACCTGACCAAGAACTCGTCGCTGGCCATCGCCATTGGCTACCCCGATCTAACGGCGACAGCCGGTACGGTGCTGAACCAGACCGGCCAGGCGGTCGAGGGCGTTCTGATCATGATGGTCGTCTATCTCGTCATCAGCCTGGTGACGTCGGCAGTCATGAACGTGGTCAACGCCAGAATGGCGCTGGTGGAGAGGTAACGGCCATGCAGGAACATGATACCGCCTGGGTGCGGACCGAAATGGCACTGGCGCAACAGGCGCCGGCCGGAGTGCGCGGCCCCTTGGCCTGGGTTCGCAAGAACCTGGTCGGCTCGGTGGGCGACATCATCCTGACTGTCCTGGGCATCGCGCTGGTGGTGCTGATCCTGCCGCCAATCATCAACTGGGCCTTCATCAGCGCCCAGTGGGTGGGAGCGGACCGCACGGTATGCGCCACGGCGGCGCAAGGCGGCATTCAGCCGGACGGCTGGTCCGGCGCCTGCTGGGCCTTCGTCAACGCCAAGTTCGGCCAATTCATGCTCGGCCGCTATCCGATAGAAGAGCGCTGGCGGCCGATCCTGGTCGCCATCCTGTTCGTGGCGCTGCTGGTGCCGCTGCTGATGCCGCGTGTACCGCGCAAAGGGCTGAACGCCATCCTGCTCTTCCTGGTGCTGCCGATCGTTGCCTTCGTGCTGCTGGTCGGCGGCATGTTCGGCCTGCCGCATGTCGAAACACAGCTGTGGGGCGGCCTGCTGGTGACGCTCAGCCTGTCTTTCGTCGGCATCGCGGTGTCGCTGCCGATGGGCATCGTGTTGGCCCTCGGCCGGCGCTCCAAGATGCCGATCGTCAAGACACTGTGCGTGGTCTTCATCGAATTCGTTCGCGGCATCCCGCTGATCACCGTGCTGTTCTTTGCCAGTGTCATGCTGCCGCTGTTCCTGCCTGCCGGCGTGTCCTTCGACAAGTATCTCAGGGCGTTGATCGGCGTTTCGCTGTTTGCCGCCGCCTATATGGCCGAAGTGGTGCGCGGCGGCCTGCAGGCAATCCCCAAGGGTCAGTATGAGGGTGCGGATTCGCTTGGCCTCGGCTACTGGCAGAAGATGGTTCTGATCGTGCTGCCGCAGGCGCTGAAGCTGGTCATTCCCGGCATCGTCAACACCTTCATCGGCATGTTCAAGGACACCAGCCTGGTCATCATCATCTCGATGTTCGACCTGCTTGGTGTCGTCAAGCAGAACTTCTCCGATCCCAACTGGGCGACGCCGCAGACCACCAAGTCCGGCCTGATCTTTGCAGCCTTCGTCTTCTGGCTGTTCTGCTTCGGCATGTCGCGCTATTCCATGTACACGGAACGCCGGCTCGACACCGGCCACAAACGCTAAAAACAAAAAGGGGAACCTGCCATGGTCATAGAAAACGCCGTCAGCGCCGAAGAGATCAAGGTCGATGCCAAGAAGATGCACATCTCGACCACCGATGTCGCCATCGACATTATCGGCATGCACAAATGGTATGGCGAGTTCCATGTGCTGAAGGACATCAATCTGAAGGTGATGCGCGGCGAGCGCATCGTCATCTGCGGTCCTTCGGGTTCCGGCAAATCGACCATGATCCGCTGCATCAACCGGCTGGAGGAACACCAGAAGGGCAAGATCATTGTCGACGGCAAGGAACTCACCAACGATCTCAAAAAGATCGACGAGGTGCGCCGCGAGGTCGGCATGGTGTTCCAGCACTTCAACCTGTTTCCGCATCTGACCATCCTGGAGAACTGCACGCTGGCGCCGATCTGGGTGCGCAAGACGCCGAAGAAGCAGGCCGAGGAAATCGCCATGCACTTCCTCAAGCGCGTGAAAATCCCGGAACAGGCCAACAAATATCCGGGCCAGCTGTCGGGCGGCCAGCAGCAGCGCGTGGCGATCGCGCGCTCGCTGTGCATGAACCCGCGCATCATGCTGTTCGATGAGCCGACCTCGGCCCTCGATCCCGAAATGATCAAGGAAGTGCTGGAGACGATGGTCGGCCTTGCCGAGGAAGGCATGACCATGCTGTGCGTCACCCACGAAATGGGCTTTGCCCGCAAGGTCGCCAACCGGGTGATCTTCATGGATCAGGGCCAGATCGTGGAACAGAACACGCCGGCCGAGTTCTTCGACCATCCGCGCCACGAGCGCACGAAGCTCTTCCTGTCGCAGATCCTGCACTGATCGTTTCGATGCAAACAAGAAGAGCCCGGCCGCAATGCGACCGGGCTTTTTTGCTATTTGGGGTCGGACGATGACGCCGGGAGACCGCAAGGCCACCGCCGCATGAAAAAAGCCCTGCGTTTCCTGGCCATGCTGGTTATCGCGGTCGTGCTTGCCGCAACGCTCGGCACTTTGGTGCCGCGCCCGCTCTGGCCGGCGGCCGCTGCAGGTGAGGGCACGCGCCACATTCTGGTGCTGAAGAATCCGATCCACACCGACATCGCCATTCCGGTCGATGATGCCGTGCGCCGGCGCTTTCGTTTCCTGGTCGATGCCGGCATCCCCGCGGATGCTCCTGAGGTGCGCTACATCGTCTTTGGCTGGGGCGGCCGCGCCTTCTATCTGGAGACGCCGAGCTGGTCTGAGCTGAAAGCAGTGCCTGTGCTCAAGGCGCTGACGCTGGACGCCTCGGTCATGCATGTGGATATCGCAGGCGCCATCGCCGAGCCGCATCCCGCCGTCACCGGCTTCGACATCGATGAGGAGCGTTTTGCAGCACTGCTCGATTACATCGACGCGAGCTTCCAGCAAGGGCCGAACGGTCCGGTTGTCATCGAGAATGCCGCCTATTCCCGCTTCGACCGCTTCTTCGAGGCGAACGGCCATTTCAACGCGCCGGTCGGCTGCAACACTTGGACGGCGGCGGGTCTGCGCACCGCTGGCCTGCGCACCGGCTGGTGGAACCCACTGCCGGCCTCGCTCGGCCTGTCGATGCGGCTTTACAACTAGGCAAAAACGGCATCCCGGCGCCGCTCAGCGCCGAATGATTTTCTGCGGCTCCCAGCCGTAGAGCCAGTCGAGATCGGCCACGAGCTTTTCGGGCGAGCGCATGGCCAGGAACAGGTTGCGGGCGATCGCCACCGGACCGGCGGCGTGCCAGGCCAGGCGGTTGACGGCGCCGCGACGTGCTGCCTTGGCGACCCGCGGTCGCCGCAGGTTTTCCCAGATTTGAAGACTTCCCGCCGGATCGGCGGGGAAATCGGCGGTGACGTCAGCCAGCATTACGGCATCCTCGATCGCCATGGCCGCACCTTGCGCCGCAAACGGCGTCATCGCATGCGCGGCGTCGCCGATCAGGGCGACGCCTTGCGGGCTCGTCCACCGCCTTTGTTCGACGGTGTGGATCGGAAAGGCCGTCCACGGGCCGGCCAGCGCCACAAGCTTCGCCAGGCCTGGCGCGGTGTGGCGCGTGGCGCCGTCGAGCACAGCTGGGTCGGCACGGCCCGACCAGGCTTCGGCTATCCGCTCGCCCTTGGTGAAAGCGGCGAGATTGAAGGCGCGGCCCTTGCTGACGGGATAGGCGACCATGTGGAAACCGGGATGCAGGAAAGTGGTGACGCAGTCGGCGGCGCCGATGGCGGCAAAGGCTTCTCCGGCGGCGTTCTCGGCCGCGATCGTGGCCCGCCAGGCAAGTTCGCCGGAGAAATGGCTCTTGCCGAAGCCCGTAAGTTGCGCCCGAACCGACGACCAGACACCGTCGGCGCCGACCAGGAGCCGGCCACGGGCCTCGATGGCGTGGCCATCCGCTTCGGCGGTCACGGCAACACCTTGCGGGTTGATGGCGAGCCTGCTCACCCGGGCACCGGTGATGAGCTCAATCCCCGGCCGTTCAGCGGCCTGCGCCAGCAGCGCCGCCTGCAGATCGGCGCGGTGGGTAACGAGATAGGGCGCCTGCCAGCGCGCTTCGGCGGCTTGCCCAAGTGGCACCCGAGCCAGTTCGCGCAGCGTCCCGGCGTCCTTGAGCACGACCGCTTCCGGTCGCAAGGCCGCCGGCAGCAGCCGGTCGAGCACGCCGAGTTTTCGAAGAATGCGTGTTGCGTTGGGCGAAAGCTGAATGCCGGCGCCGGCTGCTTCGAGGCGCGACGCCTGTTCGAACAGTTTTACGGGATAGCCGCGTTCGGCGAAGGCAAGGGCAACCGTCAACCCGGCAACGCCGGCCCCGGCGATTATGACCTGCCGGGACCTGATGTCTTCCATCGGGCTAGCCGCGACAGGATCAGGCGGCCTGGTCGATGTAAATGCAGCCGGCGGGCAGGGTTTCCGTCGCCTTCAGCTTCGCCGAATAGCGGTAGAGCGTCGAGCAATAGGGGCAGACCTTTTCATTGTCGTCGCCCATGTCGAGGAAGACATGCGGATGATCGAAGGGTGGGTTGGCGCCGGTGCACATGAATTCCCTGACACCGATGTCGATCGCCGGATGGCCGGCATCGTTCTGGAAATGGGGAATGGAACCGCCTGCCATCATCGTCTCCTTAACGCAGTCTCGTCTGCATCTGGATCATAACAGCTCTCTTTGCAAGATCGATGAAATGAAACTGTCGTAAAACCCTGTCAGAGGATAAGTTAAGCCGGTTAAGCGCATGACCCCGGAAGCCGAGCTACTCCGCGACGGATCATGCGTCACAAAGGCATGTTAGAGCGTCCATGGCCATCTCGGCATGTGCGGCGCTCCAAGGGAACGGTTGCGGGCAGGAAACCATGAATGAACTGAAGCCGGTGCAGAGCGAATTCATCAATGTCGAGGTGGCGAGCCCCGAGGGCGGCAATCCCGACCGTTTCGTCAACCGCGAATTCTCCTGGCTGCAGTTCAACCGGCGCGTTCTTGAGGAATCGCAGAACGAGCACCATCCGCTGCTCGAGCGGGTCCGCTTCCTGTCGATCTCGGCCGCCAATCTCGATGAATTCTTCATGGTCCGCGTTGCCGGTCTTGCCGGCCAGGTGCGCGAAGGCATCGCGCTCAAGAGCCCCGACGGCCGCACGCCCGAGCAGCAGCTCGAACAATTGCTGCGCGAGGTCGAGCGGCTGCAGGAGGACCAGCAGAACAGCCTGTCGGCGCTGATGCTGCTGCTCAACAAGGAAGGTATTGAGAGCATCACCCGCGATGCACTGACCAAGGATGAGAAGGTCTGGCTGGAAGACCATTTCCAGGACCAGGTCTTCCCGGTGCTGACCCCGCTGTCGATCGACCCGGCGCATCCGTTCCCGTTCATTCCCAACCTCGGCTTCTCCATGGCGCTGCAATTGCGCCATCGCAAGAATGGCGAGGAGATGAGCGCGCTCTTGCGCCTGCCGGTGGCGCTGAAGCGCTTCATCCGTCTGCCCGACCGCAAGCAGCATGTTCGCTTCATCCCGCTCGAGGAGGCGGTCGGCCTCTATATCGGCAAGCTGTTCCCCGGCTACGAGGTCAAGGGCTCCGGCACCTTCCGCATCATTCGAGACAGCGATATCGAGGTCGAGGAGGAGTCGGAAGATCTCGTGCGCCTGTTCGAGACGGCGCTGAAGCGCCGCCGCCGCGGTTCGGTCATCCGCATCGAATTCGACAAGTTGATGCCCGGCGAATTGCGCGAGTTCGTTGCCGGCGAGCTTGGCGTCTCTTCGAGTCGCATCAGCGTGCTGACCGGCCCGCTGGCGCTCAGCCAGATTTCCGAGATCGTTGCCGTGCCGCGCGACGACCTCAAATTCAGGCCCTACAATCCGCGCTTTCCAGAGCGCATCCGCGAGCATGGCGGCGATTGTTTCGCGGCCATCCGCGAGAAGGACATCGTCGTCCACCACCCCTATGAATCCTTCGACGTGGTGGTGCAGTTCCTGCGCCAGGCGATGGCCGATCCGGAAGTGGTGGCGATCAAGCAGACGCTTTATCGCACCTCCAACGACAGCCCGATCGTGCGCGCGCTGGTCGACGCGGCCGAGGCCGGCAAGTCGGTGACCGCGCTGGTCGAGCTCAAGGCGCGCTTTGACGAGGAAGCCAACATCCGCTGGGCGCGGGACCTCGAGCGCGCCGGCGTCCAGGTCGTGTTCGGCTTCCTCGAACTGAAGACGCATGCCAAGATGTCATTGGTGGTGCGTCGCGAGGACGGCAAGCTGCGCAACTATGTGCATCTGGGCACCGGCAACTACCATCCGGTCACCGCGCGCATCTACACCGACCTGTCCTTCTTCACCACCGATCCGACGATCGCGCGCGATGTCGCGCAGCTGTTCAACTTCATCACCGGCTATGCCGAGCCAACCGATGAGATGCGGATCGCCATCTCGCCGTTCACGCTGCGCAGCCGCATCCTGAAGCACATTGCCGACGAGATCGCCCATGCGCTGGCGGGTCGGCCGGCGCGCATCTGGATGAAGATGAACGCGCTCGTCGATCCCAACATCATCGACGCACTCTATGACGCCAGCCGTGCCGGCGTCGAGATCGACCTCGTCGTACGCGGCATCTGCTGCCTGCGGCCGCAGGTGCCCGGCCTGTCGGAAAACATCAGGGTCAAGTCGATCGTCGGCCGCTTCCTCGAACACAGCCGCATCTACTGCTTCGGCAACGGCCACGGCCTGCCCTCGGACGGGGCGATCGTCTACATCTCCTCGGCTGACCTGATGCCGCGCAATCTCGACCGCCGCGTCGAGACCATGGTGCCGATCACCAATCCAACTGTGCATGAACAGATACTTGGCCAGATCATGCTGGGCAACATCATGGACAACCAGCAAAGTTTCGACGTATTGGCTGACGGAACCTCCCGGCGCGTCGTGCTGGAGGAGGGTGAGGAACCGTTCAACGCGCAGGAATATTTCATGACCAATCCTAGCCTGTCCGGACGGGGCGATGCGCTGAAGTCGCATGCGCCCAAGCGCATCGCGCAGTTCAAGCGCCGCAAGAAAAACGCTGCAGCGTCCGGCTGATGATTTCAACGTCCCAGGGCCGGCTTCAGGATCGCCGACCGCTGTCCATCATCGACATCGGCTCGAACTCGATCCGCCTTGTCATCTATGAAGGGCTGGCGCGTTCGCCGACCACGCTGTTCAACGAAAAGATGCTGGCCGGCCTCGGCCGCGGCATCGTTTCGACCGGAAAGCTCGATCCCGAGGGCGTGACCCGCTCGATGGAAGAGTTCCGCCGCTTCCGCGCGCTGTCGAACCAGGCCGGCGCGGAGCATATGTACGTGCTCGCAACGGCCGCGGCCCGCGAGGCAATCAACGGCCCCGATTTCATCCACCGCGCCGAGGATGTGCTGAAAACCGAGATCCGCGTGCTGACCGGCCGGCAGGAGGCGCACTATTCGGCGCTCGGCGTCATCTCCGGCTTCCACCCCGCCAACGGGATTGCCGGCGACCTTGGCGGCGGCAGCCTGGAGCTGATCGACGTCAGCGGTGAGGCGATCGGCGACGGTATCACGCTTCCGCTGGGCGGCCTGCGGCTGCAGGATATGGCGAAGAATTCGCTCGCCCAGGCGGCCAAGATTACGCGCGAGCAACTGGCGCGGGCCAAGCTTTTGAAGGGCGGGCAGGGCAGGCCCTTCTATACCGTCGGCGGCACCTGGCGAAACCTCGCCCGGTTGCACATGGAAATGAGCAATTATCCGCTCGGCGTCATGCATCACTACGAGATCTCGGCCGAAAGCGCGTCGGCTTTCCTCAAACAGGTGGCGAAGCCCGAGATCGAGAAGGTCCGGGGCATCGAAGGCGTGTCGAAGAACCGCCGTTCGCTGCTGCCCTATGGCGCGGTCGTGCTGCAGGAGATCATGGCGGCGATGCAACCGTCGAAGATCATCGTTTCGGCGCTCGGCGTGCGCGAAGGCTTCCTCTATTCGCTGCTCGATCAGGCCGAGCAGAAGGCAGATCCGCTGGTGTCCGCTTCGGAGGAGCTGGCCCGGCTGCGCTCGCGTTCCGTCACCCATGCGCATGAGCTTGTCGAATGGACGGGCAAGACCTTTGCCGCCTTCGGCATCGACGAGACCGACGACGAGGCGCGCTACCGCCATGCCGCCTGTCTGCTGGCCGATATAGGCTGGCGCGCGCACCCGGAATATCGCGGCAAGCAGTCGCTCAACATCATCGCCCACGCCTCCTTCATCGGCGTCGACCATCCCGGCCGCGCCTTCCTGGCGCTGGTCGGCCTGTTTCGCCACGAGGGCGTGTTCAACGATGCCGCGCCGGAAATCCGCGGCCTGGCGACGCCGCGCTATCTTGAGCGCGCCCGCATCCTGGCGGCAGTGCTGCGCGTCGTCTACCTGCTGACCGCTGCCATGCCCGGCGTCATGCCGCGGCTGAAATGGGAAAGCCGCGGCAACGGCACGCTGGCGCTGGTGCTGCCGGCAGCACTTTCCGACCTTTACGGCGAGCGCCCGGCCGGACGCCTGGCGCAACTGGCGCGGATCACCAACCGCCGGCTGGTGCTGGCGGTCGAGGGCGGGCAGAGCGTGTCGGTGAAGTAGCCTCTCGAGGTCGAGCAGCGCTCAGGACGAGCGGCGCCCATCGATCGACCAGGCGCCGGCACCTGCCATGGCCAGCGCCAGGAAGCCGCCGGCGATGGCAATGTCCTTCATCAGCATCTGCTGGTGCATGAAGGCGAGCATTGGATCGTCGCCGCCCTGGCCATAGTGGCCGATGGAGCCAGCGACGATGCAGAAGGCGGCAAGCAGCAGCGCGACCAGCGGCGTCTGGAAGCCGACCAGTATCAACAACCCGGCTATCAGCTCGAACAGGCCGGTGCCCCAAGCCGCAAGCGTCGGCAGCGGCATGCCTAGACCGTCGAAATAGCCAGTCGTGCCGGCAATGTCGGCAAGTGCGTGATAGCCGGATGGAATGAACAGCGCGGCGAGCAACAGCCGGGAAAGCAGAAGCAATGCGTCGCGGGGCATGGTCGTCTCCGTTGTCTGTCCGCCGGCTGTCCTGCCCCCGATCCTAGCAGGGATGGGACGCGGGTGCGCTTAGACAGACAACGAAAAAGCGGCGTGGAAAATTCCACACCGCTTTTTTCAGGCTTGGGAGGGAAAGCTCAGCCACGCTTGGCGTCTATCGAGTAGGCGCCGGGGCCTGAGGAAGCCAGCAGAAGGAAACCGCCAGTGATGGCGACGTTCTTCAGGAAATGGATCATCTGATTCTGGTCGGCCCAGCCGGTATGGGCCACAAGAGCTGTTGCGATGGTGAAGATGGCGAGCACCCAGGCGGCGATGCGGGTCTGGAAACCAACGAGGATGGCAATGCCGCCGAGCAATTCGATCAGGCCGACGACGATGGCCGTCACTGTCGGCACCGGCAGACCCATTGCGCCAAAGTAGCCGGCGGTGCCGGAAATGGCGGTGAGCTTGCCGAAGCCGGAAAGCAGGAAGATGGCAGCGAGCAGGATGCGGCCGAGCAGGATGGTGGTGGAGCTGTTGGACGCGGTGCCGGCGCCGGCGGTGGAAGTGTTGATGGACATGGTGGGCTCTCCGAAAAAGGGTTGATGCCCTGTCAGATAGACCAAGCCGACTGTTCACCAAAGCCGCCAGTTCGGCGACGCATTGTTCACAGAGTGTACATTTCAGTGATCGGACGAAAGGCGCAAAATTCGTGTCGGGTCAGCCTTTGACGGCAGTAAATTTTCCCGCCGCCAAATTTCCGGGTTTCTGGTCGACGCAATTCCCAGAGGAATCGCGACGCGCCTTGGAACTGCTTATCCCGGATGCGTCATATCCTCGGGCCGCACCAGCCGGTCATAGTCGGCCTCGCTGACCAGCCCGGTGGCCAGTGCCTCCTCCCGCAAGGTCGTGCCTTTCTTGTGCGCCGTCTTGGCGATCTTGGCGGCATTGTCGTAGCCTATGGTGGGTGCAAGTGCCGTCACCAGCATCAGCGAGCGGTCGAGCGCGGCCTTGATGTTGTCTTCGCGTGCCTCGATGCCGACGACGCAATTGTCGGTGAAGGAGATCGAGGCATCGGCGAGCAGCTGCACCGACTGCAGGAAATTGTAGGCCATCAGCGGGTTGTAGACATTGAGCTCGAAATGGCCCTGGCTGCCGGCGAAGGTCAGCGCGGCATTGTTGCCGAACACCTGCACGCACACCTGCGTCATCGCCTCGCACTGCGTCGGGTTGACCTTGCCCGGCATGATCGACGAGCCCGGCTCGTTTTCCGGCAGCGACAGTTCGCCAAGGCCCGAGCGCGGGCCGGAGCCGAGGAAGCGGATGTCGTTGGCGATCTTGAACAGCGCTGCCGCCGCGGCGTTGATGGCGCCATGCGAGAACACCATGGAATCATGCGCGGCGAGCGCCTCGAACTTGTTCGGCGCGGTGACGAAGGCGATGCCGGTGATGGCGGCGATGCGGTCGGCGACCTTCTCGGCAAAGCCCACCGGCGCATTGAGGCCGGTGCCGACGGCGGTGCCGCCCTGCGCCAGTTCCTGCAGGCCGGGCAGCGTCATCTCGATGCGCTTGATCGAGGAGGCGACCTGCGCGGCATAGCCCGAAAATTCCTGGCCGAGGGTGAGGGGAGTCGCATCCTGCGTATGAGTGCGGCCGATCTTGATGATGTGCGCAAAGGCCTTGGTCTTGGCCTCAAGCGCGGCATGCAGATGCTTCAGCGCCGGCAAGAGGTCGTGCACGATGCGCTCGGCGCAGGCGATGTGCATGGCCGTCGGGTAGGTGTCGTTCGACGACTGGCTCATATTGACGTGGTCGTTGGGATGCACCGGCTTCTTCGAGCCCATGACGCCGCCAAGCATCTCGATCGCCCGGTTGGAGATCACCTCATTGGCATTCATGTTGGACTGCGTGCCCGAGCCGGTCTGCCACACGACCAGCGGGAAATGGTCGTTGAGCTTACCGTCGATGACCTCTTGCGCCGCCTCGATGATCGCCTTGCCGATCGAGGGATCGAGCCGCTTCAGCTCCATATTGGCTTCCGCCGCCGCCCGCTTGACGATGCCGAGCGCGCGCACGATCGAGGCCGGCTGCTTTTCCCAGCCTATCTTGAAATTGCCGAGGGAACGCTGCGCCTGCGCGCCCCAATAACGGTCGGCGGCAACCTCGATGGGGCCGAACGTGTCGGTTTCGGTTCTGGTCCTGGCAGCGGTCACTTGTCTCTCCGACGATCGAATTCGGCAACGGCGTATCGCGTTGCACAATGGCCTTCAAGCAGAGATTGCAGCAGGCAAGGATGCAAATCGGTTAGATGGCGAGCGCCAGGCACGACAGTGGGCAAAATCGCTCATTTTAGCTTGATGACAGATACCAGGCGCTCAAATAGGGTGCCGGCCAACAGAATCCTGGTCGGGCGGACGTGGCACACGATTTCCACTATCGCCGGTATTGATGCGGTTCGATGGCCAATGGCGAACTCGTCTTCTCGGTGGCCAATTCCGGCAAGCCGATCCCGGCTGAAATGATGGCCAATCTTTCCAGCCTTTTGTGCGCGGCAAGACCACCGACGAGCAGGGTCTGGGTCTGGGCCTCTACATCGCCTCGGAGATCGCCAAGATGCATGGCGGCAAGGTCGAAGCCGTCTCGACGCCGCAAGAGACGCGTTTGTCTTCCGTATGGCGCTGAAGCGCGCCTGATCGCCGGCTGTCAGCTCGGAACCTTTTTCTGCCAGCGGCGCAGCTTTGTGCTGAGATAGGATCTGTAGCCGAACGGAAGTGTTGGCCGTCCGGAAGGCGTGGCTGTCCGCTGCTCCAGGCGCTGTCGTACGACGCTCATCAGTCTGCAGAACTCTGGTGTTTCCACTGATTGCATCCGTTTGACGAGGCTGTCGGGCAATGGCTTTGAGCGCCAGTCGAAATATGCCTCGTATTCTTGCGGCGTTTCGATCAGGTGCTGGAGATAGGCTGCAAGATCGCTGGCGCTGGCGAAGGCGCTGGCGTCGATATAGGAGTTCTCTGGCACGAACTTGTCCACATTCGGAGCACCAAGGTAGATCGGCACCGTGCCGGCCAGGAATGCGTCGTAGATTTTCTCGGTGACATAGTCGGCCTCGATCGAGTTCTCCATGACGAAGCAGAATTTGTGCCGCGCAATGGTTTCGATCTTGGTCTTCGAGCCGAGATCGGGACCGGTGACCGATCGATTGTTGCGGTATCGGCCATAGGAATCGATCTTGATGTGGCGCGCCAGTTCGTTCGCCAGATCGACACGGCCGCTATAATTCAGCCCGGCCGATTGGAAGAGTGCGGCCGGCGCTTCTTCCGTTTTCTGCACGATCGGTCTGGCCAGCGCTTCTTTCCACCACACGGCGGGGGGCAGGTAGGGCGCCCAGACATCGGACCGGGATTCATGCGTCATGATGATGTCGAAGTGCCGCATGATTTTGGGGTCGGCAAGGCGCTTGTAGTTTTGGCCGCACTCCTTCGACCAGGCGACCAATATTGACCTGGGTATTTGTAGGCATCGCCAGCTTCGCGAAAGTTCGGAATATGGAAGACGACTGCCGCAGCCTCGGAAATCCGTCGTTTGTCCAGTGTCCACCGCCCGGGCACTTCGCACTGTATCGAGGCTATGTCGACTGGTTTGCTGAAGAACGTGGTGTAGAACAGGATCAGGGGATCTATTGACGGCATGGCACCACGAATATCGGAAAATATTGCTCGATCTTTAGACAGACGCGGTATCGGAAGTTTGGTCAAGTGCTCCGGCCTGTCCGAGGCAGAGGGCCGCCCAAACGGTTATCCCGCCGTGTAGCCGCCGTCGATCGCAAAAATCCCGCCGCTGGTCCACGCAGCCTCGTCGCTGGCGAGATAGACTGCAATGCCGGCGAGATCCCTGGTCTGACCGATGCGGCCGAGCGGGTAGCTGCGCTCGACATAGGCCTTGAGCTCGGCTTGCGCTGCCGCCGGCAGGTTTTCGATCGATTTGCGCCGCATGGCGGTGTCGACCGTGCCGGGTGCGATCGCATTGACCCTGATGCCGCGCGGGCCAAGCTCGAAGGCCAGCGACTTGGTCAGCGAATTCAGCGCGCCCTTGGACAGGGAATAGAGGCTCGACGGCCGCTTCGGGATCATCTTGTTGGCGAAGTAGGACGAGATGTTGATGACCGAGGGGTTGACGCTGAAATGCGGCAGCAGACGCTGGGTGAGGAAGAACGCCGCCGTCACATTGAGTGCGAAGGATTGCTGGAACTGGTCCTCGGTGACGGTCTCGAACGGCACCAGATAGGCCACGCCGGCATTGTTGACGAGGATATCGAGCGGGCCGGTTGCTTTCACGCGATCGACCACGGCATCGATGCCGGAAGAGGTTGAAAGATCGGCTGACAGGGTCCGCACACTTCCTGCTGCCGCCAGTTTCTGGCGTGCAGCGTCGAGCTTGCCGGTGTTGCGGCCAACGATCAGCACGTCGGCACCTTCGCGCAAGAAGGCTTCCGATATGGCCAGGCCGATGCCATCCGAACCGCCGGTCACCAACGCCCGTTTGCCCTGAAGTCGCATCGAACGCTCTCGCTGTTCCAAGTCAGGAAAGCAATGCCGATCGGCGAGGGCGGTCAAGCCGCCGGCCTATCGCACAGTATGAACTTCGGTTGGCGGCATGCCGATCGATCTAACGCAACAACGACTGCGACGTCGGCGACAGGCGCAAGGTCTCGGCCGGCAGGCGAACCGCTTGTCTTAAAGCTTGCCATCGGGGCGAAGCGGCAAGTTCTGCTTCATGGCGGGCATACGCTTCGACACTGTCGAAACCCGTCACGGCAATGAAGACGTTTTCGCCCAAACGCACGGGCAGGCGGGGAAAGCTGTTTTCGGCGTGTTCGGTGATGAAGGCGCCGTGCAATCTCCCGCCGGCGGCCGCAAGGATCGGAACGGCATCTGTTTCGAAATTGCCGGCGAAATCGGCCGCGACGCCAGGCCGCAGATGATGAATCTGGATGACAACAATACCGGTCAAGCGATTGTCGGTGCGAGGCTTTCCAGCCGCCGGCAAAGAGCCTCGCCGGGAGCCCGACAGGTCGAAACCGGCGCTTGGCCATGCCGGCTTCAAGAGCAGCACATCGTCGGAATCGATCATCGTCGCATTGGCGGCGTTACGGTGCGCCGTCCACACCGGCCCGTCATAGAAGGCGGTGAGCGTTTCCTTGCGCGCTTCCATGTCGKCRAAGCCGCGCAGCCAGACAAACATGTCGGGCCGGTCGAGATCGCGAAACTGGCCGATGATGGTCATCCCGGCGTCTTCCTGGCCTTCGATGAACCGACTGTCGAAGATGTCGATCAGCGTCTCGCGCCGGCCGGGCTTCAGCGTGTATTGCCGCAACTCGACGACCGGTGAGGCAAGCAGAGTGGCCATTGCGGGCACATTGAGGGGCACGGTCATTGTGTCGTCTCCAAAACAGGATGATCATCCGGTTTATAAAACAGACCGGTTGTCCTGTTTTGTCAATCTGCTATCGTTCGCCAATGTCAGCAGAGATTGCTCAGGCCGCAAAAGGGCTGCCGCGAAAACGCACCAACGATCCGGAAGGCCTTCGTAACAAGGTGCTCGATGTCGCCGAAGCGTCGTTCCAGGCGCGCGGCTATCACGCATCCGCCCTTGGCGAACTGATGGCTACCGCCGGTGTCACCGGCGGCGCACTGCATCATCACTTTCCAACCAAGAAGGCGCTGGCTCTGGCGGTGATCGAAGAGCGGGTGGCTGCCGCCCTGGACGAGACCTGGATCGGTCCGGTAAGGGCGGCGGGCTCGGCGCGCGAAGGCGTGCGCGCGGTGTTCGAGGCGGTGGCGGCTGAACTGGAGCAGCAAGGCTTCGTCCGCGGCTGTCCGCTCAACAATCTGGCGCATGAATTGTCGCTCGCCGATCCGGATTTTCGCCTCGCTTTGGCCGGCATCTTTGCCGGATGGCGTCAGGCGATCGCCGACAAGATCAGGGCCGACCAGCAGGCGGGGAGGGAGCAGGGCACCGACCCCGAGCGCTTTGCGGCCCTAGCCATCGCCGCCTATTCCGGCGCCATGTCGATGGCCAAGACGGCGCAGGATGCCAGCGTTTTGCGCGACTGCCTGGCCGAACTTGAGGGCAGCCCAACGCCGCCATTCGGAGCGAAGCGACGTCGCAGGATCCTGCTGCGGCCGGGAAAACCTTGAGGCGGAAGGCCGCGTCCTAGTTGGCAAGCGGTTTGATCGTCTCGTAACCGTTCACCGATTCCGCGCTGGTGCCTTCATCGTAACGCCGGGCGACAGACGCTTGCAGATCGGGCGCATAAAGCGCGGTGAACGTGTCCAGCGTCTCGCCGGCGCCGTTCTTGAAGGTCTCCTTGACGGCCAGCACGTTGTATTTGCAGCCGCCGACGCTGAACGTCTCCTTGCCCTTGACGACCAGGCTCAGTGTCTTGGTGCTCTTCGGCTGCTTGTTCGGCGACAGCTCGACGAATTCTATCGTGCTCTTTGCTCCCGTCTTCAGTGGAAACAGTTTTCGCAGATCGGAAAACGGGATCGTCGCCACCCTACCGGTATCGCTGTCGCGAAACACTTCGACCAGGCCGCCGAACAGGAACTGCGTCTGCGGCGATTGCGATTCGTAGGTATTGGCGACGGAGACCATGCCGCCGGCCACCGGCCGGAACTCGCTGCGGATGCCGGGCATTTCCAGAACGAAGCCGGCCTTGGCCGATTTTGCGTCGACGCAGTCGGCGGCATGCACCGCACCCGCCGGCAGCAACCCAGCCAGCACCATGCCTATCGAAGCAACTTTCATGAAATCCTCCTCTGCCCGCGCACCGAGCACCGGCGCGGAAAAATGCCAGAGCCACAATGCTGTGTCGACCTGCTACGCGCAGCAACTGGACGGCAGGGCGCTGGCTGTGCTGAAACTCACACCATGAATCGCATCTCCACCCGGCGCAATTTCCTTGCACAGGCAGCCGGCCTTGCCATGGGTGGCCTGCTGCCGCGCGCCGCTCTCGGCCAAACCGGAAAGCGCATCCAGCCCATCAACGCCACATTTCTGTTCATCGCCGATGTCCATGCCTGTCGTATGGCGAGCGGCTTGAGCCCCAATTGCCTGCAGGAGGGCAAAACGGACGCCGCGCTGTTGCGCAATGTCGCGGCCCTCAATGGGTTGGCCGACCGGCAATGGCCGGCCGAGATCGACGGCGTTGCCACCGGCCTGCGTTCGGCCGGCAGCCGCATCGGTGCGCCGCTCGGCCTCGTTGTCGGCGGCGACATCACCGACGATGGCGGCGGCCAGATCACCGAGCCCAGCGAAGGCACGCAGCTTTTGCAGTTCAGCCAGCGCTACAGCCAGGGCGTCGGCCCCGACCGCGTGCACATGCCGGTCTATCTCGGGCTCGGCAATCACGATCTCGACCAGAACGGTTCGCCGCCGCATGTCGACTGGTACCGGCGTGAATTGCGCGACTATGTCGAGGTCAACCACCGCCCCGGCGTGTTCTTCAAGCCGCCGGTGCCGGCCACCGAATACGATGTCGATACCGACTGCTACTCCTGGGATTGGGGCGGCCTGCACCTGATCCAGACGCACCGCTTTGCCGGCGACACCGGCCATGGCGCGGTCAGCAGCCTGCCATGGCTGAAGCAGGATCTGTCGACCTACGCCGCGGACGGCCGTCCCGTCATCCTGTTCCAGCACTATGGCTGGGACACGTTCTCGATCGAGCGCTGGGATCCCACGAAGCGCACCTATGACGACGATGGTGCCGGCGCGCCGCACTGGTGGAGCGAGGCGGATCGTCAGGCGCTGCTTTCGGCGATCAAGGGTTACAATGTCATCGCCATCTTCCATGGCCACCAGCATGAAGTGCCGATGATCTACAACAGCGACGGTCTCGACCTGTTCAAGCCCAAGGCCGCCTATATGGGTGGCTTCGCGCTGGTGAAGGTGACCGGCGAGGCCATGGATGTGGTGCTGGGCGAGGCGACCGGCGACCATGGCGAGGTCAAGTTCACCAACGCCTTCAGCAAGAACCTGACCTTCTGACAGTTCTCAAGAAAAAGGCGGCATTGAGCCGCCTTCTTCATTGCCTGCAAAGATCGGATCAGAGCGCTTTCTTGACCTTTTCCTTCACGTCGCCATAGGCCTTCTGCACCTTGCCAGCGATCTTGTCGGCCGTGCCCTCGGCCTCGGTCTGCCTGTTGCCGGTCGCCTTGCCGGCAGCCTGCTTGACCGAGCCCTTGACCTGCTTGGCCACGCCGGCAACCTGATCCTTGTTCACCATCTTTGCATCTCCTGGGATTTCATTTGCAGGAGGCAAACGGGCAGGCGTGGCTTAGGTTCCCCGGACAGCAAGTCATCGTCGCATTGGTTGCCTATCTGGTCGCCTGGATGCTTGCCGCCATCGTATGAGGGGCTAGTGTGACGAAAATTTTGGGAGAGACCGTCTTGGCCGAATTCACGCTCATCATCGCCAACAAATGCTTTTCGTCCTGGTCGCTCAGGCCATGGGTTGCGATGAAGCACCTGGAGATTCCGTTCGAGGAAGGGTTTGTGCGCCTGCGCACGCCGGAGACTTTTGCCAATCTGGCGAAAGTGTCGCCTACCGGCCTGGTGCCTGTGTTGAATCACAATGGCAGGATCGTCTGGGAAACCCTTGCCATCCTTGAATATCTGGCCGACCTGTTTCCGGAGAAAAAACTCTGGCCCGACGATATCGGCGCTCGTGCCTTGGCGCGCTCGGTGGCGACCGAGATGCATTCCGGCTTTCGCGAGGTGCGCTATGGCTGGCCGATGAATTTGCGCCGGCCGAAAGGCCACAAGCCGCTCGACGCTGAAGGCGAACTCCAGCGCGCGCGCATCGAAACGATCTGGCGCCAGTGCCGCGAACAATTCAGCAAGGACGGCCCGTTCCTGTTCGGCCATTTCACCGCGGCCGATGCCATGTACGCGCCCGTCGTCACCCGCTTCGACACCTATGGCGGCGAACTGGCGCCCGATACACGCGCCTATGTCGACGCGATACTGGCAACGCCGGCAATGCGGCACTGGTATGCGGAAGCGGCGAAGGAGACGTGGCCGGAACCCGGCCCGGACGAATAGGTCGACTGACGACATCCCGGAGCAATTCCAGTAAAAGTGTGAGCGGTCTTCCGTCCGAAAAAGCCCGCCACATACAAGAACGCCTCTCGCACCATTTAATGTGCGGGAGGCGTCCTTTCGCCAGCAGTCCTGAGATCGCTCTCTAAAATTGCTGACACCATAAAAATGCGCCGGCTTGCGATTGGTTCCGCGCCCGGTGAATTTTTTTACGCCCGCCTTGCGCTCCGCCAATTCGCCAGTTGAGGTCTCATGCACCCGGCATCCCCAGGTTGAATTCTGCCTGCGGAGAAACCAGAAATTGACTCGGCGCCAAAAGAAGTCTAGAAGAAATATGTCGATATTTGTTTGACCGACTTTTGTTATCCGCGCACATACGCGCGCCTTTGACGAACTTCCCCATCAAAAATCGAGACAAAAACCGTTATGCATTCGCACGACGGTTAACGAGTATTTGCCAGGGAAAGGATTCTTCATGGCTACCGGCACAGTGAAATGGTTCAACGCCACCAAAGGTTTTGGTTTTATTCAGCCTGACGACGGCTCCGCCGACGTTTTCGTCCACATCTCGGCCGTAGAGCGCGCCGGCATGCGTGACATCGTCGAGGGCCAGAAGCTCGGCTACGAGATGACCCGCGACAACAAGTCGGGCAAGATGTCCGCCGATCAGTTGAAGGCGGCCTGATCAAGAATTCGGCCTTCCGGTGACCACGGATGTACTGGCACCGATGAAAGGCTGAAAGGAGTGCCTTGCGCATCCAATAGGATGCGCGGCGCTTCCATGGAAGGTCAGGCGGTGCCTGGCCTTTTTCATTTTGCGTGTCATGCCGCTAAAAGTGCGCTGCACGCCGGCCGGAACGTGCTAAGGGACGCTCCAGCAATCTGAACCGCCCGTATTGCCCCGGTGCCATATTGCTTTGGTCGTGACCGCAGACCGGTCTCGCCCGATCGGCGCCAGGCTCCCGACAGGAGAAAGTTTTGACCACTCAATCGAAGACCGCCGACCAGGCCGTGTCGCTGTTCAGCAAGACGCAAACCCAGTCGATGTCGCTCAACCGCATCCTGTCCGAGCGTGATGCCGTCAGCGAGGCGCGCGAAGCCAAGACCGCGCGCCTGCGCGAACTGCGCAAGGAAAAGGAAGCCGACGAGATGGCCGCGGCCGCGGCCCTTGCGGCGTCGCCGAAGCGGGCAGGCAAACGCTGATGGCTACCAAGCGCGTACCGCCAACGCCGATCGATGCCGATGCGACCATTGCGTCCATGGTCACAGGCCTGGACAAGCCGGTCGAATACGTCCGGCGTGTGCTGGAAAAGCTCGAGCGCTGCAAGCGTGCCCATGGCGATGCGCAGGTGCGCGTCGGCGTGCGCGGCCGTGCCGAAGCCCCGAACTATCTGGTCGAATATGTCCGCGAGGACAAAAAGACCCAGGAGCGCGTGACCTATCAGGATGCCGCCTACAGCGGCAGCACGCATCGCGAGCTCGCGGCGCACCACATCGCCGAGGCGAGGAACTGGTCGCCCGAGGAAATGAACATCACGGCGGTCTCGGCGCTGATCGGCCGCTTGCGCAATCCGCGCGCACCATCATCGCGTTTTTCCGACGAGGACTGACATGGCCATAAAATTCTCCGCCAAAGACCAGCCGGCAACGCCGGCTGCCGCTGCAAAGCCGGCCAAGCCCGCTGCCGCGCCGAAGGCTGCTGAGGCCGCCGAGACCGCGACCGATCTGTTCAAGTCGCCGGCGGACGCACCGAAGGGCAAGAAGAAGAAATAGCGCCTTGCCACGAGTTGCCGGTTACCCCTCCGTCGCGTCTGCCGACCTGGCTGGCGCCCCGGACTTTTTGTCTGGCGATGAGGAAGCCGGCACGGTCGCAATCTTCGATTGCCAGAGCTGCGGCGCCTGCTGCTCCTACTCAGCCGAATGGCCACGCTTCTCGACCGAGGACGATGCGCAGCTCGACCGGATTCCAGAAAAATTCGTATCCGCCGACCTGTCCGGCATGCGCTGCGAGGGTGTGCGCTGTACGGCGCTGACCGGCGAGGTCGGCAAGCACACGGCCTGCGGCATTTACGAGATCCGCCCCGACGTCTGCCGCGCTTGCATGCCCGGCGGCGACGATTGCCTGATGGCGCGCAAGGCGCACGGGATGCCGCTCGAACTGCCAATCCCCCCCCATGTGGGGGAGATGTCCGGCAGGACAGAGGGGGGCGCTGTCCCGCCGGCTTCTCTGTCGAGTTTCAATCCTACGCCTGAATAGATTTCCGGCGAGGATCGACCCGACGCAGGCGATCCTTCGCGCCCCCCTCTGGCCTGCCGGCCATCTCCCCCACGAGGGGGGAGATTACTCTCACCGCCGCTTGCCCATCCCCACACCTCCCGGTACGTTGTCGCCGGGCAGGGCGTTGGAGGATCCATGAGCATCGAATTCCTGTTGACGTCGCTGATCGTCGTGGCTTCGCCCGGCACCGGCGTTCTCTACACGCTGAGCGCCGGGCTTTCGCGCGGCGTGCGCGCCTCGATCATTGCCGCTTTCGGCTGCACGCTCGGCATCATTCCGCATATGGCCGCCGCCATCACCGGCCTGGCGGCGCTGCTGCACACAAGTGCTGTTGCCTTCGAGACCCTAAAGTATCTCGGCGTTGCCTATCTCCTCTACATGGCCTGGAACACGCTGAAGGAGAAAGGCGGCTTGAGCGTCGATGAAAACGTAGCACCCCGCTCGGCCGCCAAGGTCATCACCTCCGGCATCCTGATCAACATCCTCAACCCAAAACTGTCGATCTTCTTCTTTGCCTTCCTGCCGCAGTTCGTCAGTACCACCGAACCGAACGCATTCGCCAAGATGCTCGAACTCTCGAGCGTCTTCATGCTGCTGACCTTCGTCGTGTTCGTCGGTTACGGCATCTTTGCCGCTTCGATCCGCAGCCATGTCGTGTCGCGGCCGATGGTGCTGACCTGGATGCGCCGCACTTTTGCCGGCGCCTTCGTCATGCTCGGCGCCAAGCTGGCGCTGGCGGATCGGTAGAACAGGAACTGCAGCCCCTCGGCCTATAACTCCTCGTCGGTTCCGGATCCGGTCCGGATGCCGAGACGCCAGGCTGAGGGTGGAACGCCGATCATCTTCTTGAAGGCACGGCTGAACGCCGCCTCGGATTCGTAACCGATTTCGGCCGCGATGCTCGCCATATTGGCGTTGCCGGCGCTGAGCAGTTCCGAAGCGATCTGCATGCGCCATTTGGCGAGATAGTGCATTGGCGGCATGCCGACGAGCCTGGTGAAGCGTTCGGCGAGCACGGTGCGCGACAGCGCCGAGTCCTTCGCCAGTGCCTCCACGGTCCAGTTATGCGCCGGACGGTCGTGGATCAGCGCCAGTGCCCTGGCCAGATGCGGATCGCGCAGGCCCGCCAGCCAGCCCGTGGTTTGCGGCGGCAGCGATTCCACGTAGCGGCGCAGCACGTCGACGAACATCAGTTCGCTGAGCTTGGTGAGCACCGTTTCACTGCCGGCGCGCTTTTCCGCCACTTCCGTGACAGCCAGCTTGATGAACTGGCCGAGCCAGCCGCCATCGCCTTTTACATCTCCGGCCTTGATCACCGGCGGCAACGCCTCGAGCAGGGGATTGAACGGCTGTGCGTCGCAGGCGAGATAGCCGCAGACCAGCCTTGCCGAGGTCGCGCCGTCGCCGGCGCAGTTGATGTAAAACGGCATTTGGCCGGCGGTCGCGATGTCGAGAACGTCGGCTGTCGGCGGATCGGCGCGCAGCGCCGGATTGCTCGACATGATGTGCGGGTCGCTCCTGGTGAAGACCACGACTTCGCCGGCCTCCAGCGCGATCGCTTCCTGGCCGACGATGCGGGCGAAGCAGCGGCCGGCCGTCACCACATGGTAGGAGATCAGATGGTCCGCGCCGGGCAGGATCTTCGGCAAGATGGACGACGGCGCCGGCGAACAGACGGCCCACGGCTCGTGTCCTTCGATGTCGAAAAACGTCGCGCCGGTAAGCCGTACCGTCCTTAACAGGTCAGACAGAGCATCCCCGGCCATTTCCGTTTCGTCCCGCACCCATCCCCGGCGAGCCGGCACTGCGAAGGGCGGTGCCGGTGCGACATCCCTTTCCAGTTCCGGACGCGCTGTCAAGCAAGGCGGACGCCGCATCATTCAGTTCGCAGCCGAAAGCCTTACACCCCGCTGGTGCTCAAGCGCTGCCGAAAGCGGACGCCGAGCGCAGTCGAAACCAACCAAGGACAAAAGTCATGACGGTACATAGAGGCGGGTGTTTTTGCGGCGCCGTGGAAATCGAAGTGCACGGGTCCGCCGAGGCAATGGGCTATTGCCATTGCAGTTCCTGTCGATCGTGGTCTGCGTCTCCCGTGAATGCCTTCACGCTGTGGAAGCCGGAGAACGTCAAGGTCACCAAGGGCGCGGAGTTCCTGTCCGGCTTTGAGAAAACCGAAATGAGCGATCGCCAGTTCTGCACGAAATGCGGTGGTCATTTGATGACCGATCATCCGCCGCTTGGCCTGGTCGATGTCTATGCGGCGACGATACCGGGCGTGAAATTCACGCCTGGGGTTCACGTCAACTATGCCGAGACGGTGCTGCCGATGAAGGACGGACTGCCCAAGCTCAGGGATTTTCCCGCGGAACTCGGCGGCTCCGGCATCGCCGTGCCGGAGTAAGGCCGGCCACTGCTCGCCATTTTGACAACTACAATTCACCACAGGAGATTATCCATGGAAATCGCAACATTCCGCGCCACGCAGGAACCGATCAAGGATCTTTATCGCAAAGATGCGAAGGCCGCGTTTCTCACCTTGAAGGCCAGGGGTGTCGCTGACGCCTCCACCGTAACCTGCAAGGTCGAGACCGGGCGTGGACTGGCGCTTGCCGGTATCCATCCGATGGCCGGCGGCAGCGGTCAGGAGCTCTGCTCCGGCGACATGCTGCTTGAGGCGCTGATCGCCTGCGCCGGCGTCTCGATGCGGGCGGCCGCGGCCGTGCTGGAAATTCCGATCAGGTCGGCCGAAGTCTCCGCGGAAGGCGACGTCGACCTTCGCGGCACGCTTGGTGTCACAGAAGGCGTGCCGGTCGGCTTCAAGGAAATCCGCTTGCGGTTCGACATCGATACCGATGCTTCGCAGAGCCAGCTTGACCAGCTGCTCGAACTCACCGACCGCTACTGCGTGATCTTCCAGACGATCCAGAACAGCCCCAAAACGACGGTGAAGCTGCAAAGGGTCGTCCATTAACGGGACAACAGCCGGAATCTCTGCCCTGCCGGGCGAGATTCCGGATTAATCCAAGTGTGGTGCCGCATCGGGTAAGGCCTATCCCTTGACGTAGCCCATCGCCTCGACGATCCGCCCGTCCGCGACGCGCATCAGGTTGACGCCGCGGATGGAGTTGCCGTCGGCCATGAAGTAGCGCCAGCGGATCGTCACCCGCTCGCCGGCGACGAAAGTTTCCTCGAGGTCGAAGCTCGTGCCAGCTTGCGTGGCAATCGCCGACCATAAGCCAATACAGGCATCCTTGCCGGCATGGCGCGCGCCATCCGGAGCCGGCACGGTGTTTTCGATGACGCAGTTCTCGGCGACCAGTTCGCCGAGCGCCGATGGATCGTGCAACTGGAACACATCGTTGAAGCGCCGCATGATCTCGGCAGTCTGGCTGGATTGTTCGTCCGCGTGAATTGTCACGACACTATCCTGTTTCATCTTTGCCTCCTGATGTTCAATGTTCGGCAGGGGCAGCGCTGGCGATGAGCCCAGCCTTGAGATTTATGCTGGAAACGCCGGCCAGTGCCCGCGAGACGAGGCAGCCTGCCTTGGCCGACTGTGCAAGGCGCTCGAACTCGTCTGCCGAGAGATCGGCGACCTCCGCCTCGGTTTCGAGCTCGATGCGGGTGATCGTTGGCCCGGCCGCGGTCGCGCCGAGATGCACCTTGGCGACGGTGCGGATGGTCCGGGCGACATGGCCTTCCTGGCCGAGGATGAAGGTCAGCGCCATCGAGAAGCAGCCGGCATGGGCTGCCGCGATCAGCTCTTCGGGATTGGTGCCTGGACCGTTCTCGAAACGCGAGGGAAAGGAATAGGCGCCTTCGAAGATGCCGCTGCCAAGCCGCAGGCGGCCCGAACCTTCCTTCAGCGTGCCTTGCCATTCTGCGGAAGCTTCACGGATGGTCATGGTCGTTCTCCTGGTTCGGGGTTGAAAAGCGGGCAAACGGGTCAGGCGCCGTCGATGACAACCTTCCCGAATACGTCGCCCTGCTGGAAGTAGCGGTAGGCTTCAGGGGCCTCGGCAAAGGGGAAGACCTTGTCGATAACGGGCTTCAGGCGATGCTGCGAGACGGCGCGCAGCATCGTTTCGAGGTTCGTCCGGCTGCCGACGAACAGGCGGCTGATGGTGACGAGGCTGCGCTGGTAAAGCCCTGCCGGCATCTCGATCGATCTGCCTTTGGTGTCCTGCAGCGTCAGCAGCACAATGTGTCCATAAAGCGTGCTGGCAATCAGCGACTGCGCGAAGGTGGCCGGGCCGCCGGTTTCGACGACGAGGGCGATACCGCCTGTCTGTTCGCGCACCCAGGCGCCCCATTCAGGCATGTCGGTGCTGGAGACAACCAGGTCGGCGCCCAGCGCCTGCAGCCTGTCGGCCTTCTCGGCGCGCGACGTGACGGCCACGACGCGGCAGCCTGCGAGCTTGGCGAACTGCAGCGCAAACAGCGATACGCCACCCGAGCCGATGACCAGAACCCATTGGCCAGGTTTGAGAATTCCGGCCGCCGTCACGGCGTTCCAGGCTGTCACGCCGGCGCAGGTCAGCGTTGCCGCCTCGTGCCAGCTCAGATGATCGGGCAGCCGCACCGCCCATTGCTCGTCGAGCACGGCATACTCACTCAGCATGCCGTCCAGAGTGCAGCCGAGCTGATCGATCAGCCCGGCATTGATGCGGCCATCGATCCAGCGGGCGAAGTAACTGCCGGTGACGCGGTCGCCGACGGCAAAGCGGTTGACTTGATCGCCAATCGCGACGACCTCACCGGCGCCGTCGCTCAACGGCACTACACCTTGGCGCGGCGGCAGCGGATAGGTGCCGCCGAGGATCATCGTGTCGCGGCGGTTGAGCGAGGTGGCGCGAACGCGCACCACGATCTCGTGGCATTTTGGTTCCGGCCGCGCCTCGTCGCGCATCACCAGGGATTCGGTTCCACCAAACCCTTCAAGACGGTAGCTGCGCATTGCTTGCCTCCACATATATAGACCGATCTACATATTATATAGACCGGTTGTCATATTTTTCGCAAGTCCTATAATGGCTACTGCTGACAGAGGCTGACATGGCGAACGACACCCGCACCCGCATACTCGAGACGACGGCGCTGCTGCTCAGGCAGCGCGGCTATCACGGCACCTCGCTCAACGACATTCTGGGCGCCAGCGGCGCGCCGCGCGGCTCGCTCTACTTCCATTTTCCGGGTGGCAAGGACCAACTGGTCATCGAGGTGACGCGCGACAGCGTCGCCGACGTGACGAAAAGGCTGGGCGAAGCGCTGGCCGCCGAGAGCGATCCGGCGGTGGCCGTCCATCACATCTACCAGTCGGTCGGGCGCATGCTGGAGGACCACGATTTTTCGCTGGGCTGTCCGATTGCGCCGGTGGTGCTGGACTCACCCAAAGACGTGCCGGAACTGGCGGAACTCTGCCGTTCGGCTTTCGGGCAATGGATCGGCTTGCTGCAACAGGCCTTTGTCAGGGCAGGGGTGCCGGAGCGCCGCGCGCATGCCCTGGCGCTGCTGGTCGAATCGTCGCTGGAAGGGCTGATGGTAATCGCCCGAGCCACCCGCGACCGCGCCCCGGTGCTAGTGGTGGCCGACGAGGTCGCGGCGCTTGTCGAGCAGGCGGTGCTTGCGGGCAAGGTTGCGCAGCAGGCGGAGAGCGCGGCCTAACTAGCTGATCTTGAAAACAAAAAGGGCGCCTTTCGGCGCCCTTTCCGTATCTGAAGGCTGATGGGAGTTGGATTAGAAATCCATGCCGCCACTCAAGCCCGCTTGCGGGCTTGAGCAACTTTAGCTCATGGGCGTGCTTTATGGATTTCTTAGAAATCCATGCCGCCCATGCCGCCCATGCCGCCGCCGCCCATGCCGCCAGGCATGCCGCCGCCAGCCGACTCCTTCTTCGGAGCCTCCGCGATCATGGCTTCGGTGGTGACAAGCAGGCCGGCGACCGAGGCCGCGTCCTGGAGAGCCGTGCGAACGACCTTGACCGGGTCGACGATACCCATGGCGATCATGTCGCCATACTCGCCGGTCTGGGCGTTGTAGCCGTAGGTAGCGCCCTTGTTGTCGAGGATCTTGCCGGCAACGATCGAAGCTTCCGCACCGGCGTTGGCCGCGATCTGGCGGGCCGGAGCCTGCAGCGCACGACGAACGATGTTGATGCCGGCAGCCTGGTCGGCATTGGCGCCGGTGGCCTTGATGTTGGCCGAAGCGCGCAGCAGGGCGACGCCGCCGCCTGCAACGATGCCTTCTTCCACGGCCGCGCGGGTCGCGTTGAGGGCGTCATCGACGCGGTCCTTCTTTTCCTTGACTTCGACTTCCGTCGCGCCGCCGACGCGGATCACCGCAACGCCGCCCGCCAGCTTGGCGAGACGTTCCTGCAGCTTCTCCTTGTCGTAGTCCGACGTGGTCTCTTCGATCTGCTGCTTGATCTGGGCAACGCGGCCCTGGATCTCGGCCTTCTTGCCGGCGCCGTCGACGATGGTGGTGTTCTCCTTGGAGATCGACACCTTCTTGGCGCGGCCGAGCATGTTGAGGCCAACATTCTCGAGCTTGATGCCGAGGTCTTCCGAGATGACCTGGCCACCGGTGAGGATGGCGATGTCTTCCAGCATGGCCTTGCGGCGATCACCGAAGCCCGGCGCCTTGACGGCGGCGATCTTCAGGCCACCACGCAGCTTGTTGACGACCAGCGTGGCCAGAGCCTCGCCTTCGACGTCTTCCGAGATGATGAGCAGCGGCTTGGAGGTCTGCACGACGGCTTCGAGAACCGGCAGCATGGCCTGGAGGTTGGAGAGCTTCTTCTCGTGCAGCAGGATGTAAACGTCCTCGAGCTCGGCAACCATCTTGTCGGCGTTGGTGACGAAGTAGGGCGAGAGGTAGCCGCGGTCGAACTGCATGCCTTCGACGACTTCCAGCTCGGTCTCGGCGGTCTTGGCTTCTTCAACCGTGATGACGCCTTCGTTGCCGACCTTCTGCATCGCTTCGGCGATCATAGCGCCGACCGACTCGTCGCCATTGGCCGAGATCGTGCCGACCTGGGCAACTTCCTCGGAGGTCTTGATCTTCTTGGCAGCCTTGCCGAGAGCCGCGACGACTTCGGTCACGGCCAGATCGATGCCGCGCTTCAGGTCCATCGGGTTCATGCCGGCGGCAACGGCCTTGTGGCCTTCCTGGACGATCGACTGCGCCAGAACGGTCGCGGTCGTGGTGCCGTCGCCGGCGATGTCGTTGGTCTTCGAAGCAACTTCGCGGACCATCTGCGCGCCCATGTTTTCGAACTTGTCTTCAAGTTCGATTTCCTTGGCGACGGTGACGCCGTCCTTGGTGATGCGCGGGGCGCCGAACGACTTGTCGATAACGACGTTGCGGCCCTTGGGGCCGAGCGTGACCTTCACCGCGTCGGCGAGGATGTTGACGCCGCGCAGCATGCGCTCACGGGCGTCGCGGGAGAATTTTACGTCTTTAGCAGCCATTTTTAGCTCCTGGCAGGGGCTCGGGGAGAGCCCGAAAATTCAGTTGATGAGGAGGCCGATAATCAGCCGATGATACCCATAATGTCGGATTCCTTCATGATCAGAAGGTCTTCGCCATTGAGCTTGACTTCGGTGCCCGACCACTTGCCGAACAGGATGCGGTCGCCAGCCTTGACGTCCAAGGGAACCAGCTTGCCAGCTTCGTCACGGGCGCCGGAGCCGACGGCGATGATCTCGCCTTCCTGCGGCTTTTCCTTTGCCGTATCCGGGATGATGATCCCGCCGGCGGTCTTGGATTCGGATTCGACCCGGCGAACGACCACGCGGTCATGAAGCGGGCGGAACTTCGACTTTGCCATTTTTTCTTCCTCGAATGAGAACGGTGAGAACAGTTCCTCCATCCGGCGGTGCCGGACATGAGTTAGCACTCACTTGGGTCGAGTGCTAACGTGGCGCTGAAATAGGCGCGTGGCTTTCGAGAGTCAAGGCGAACGGTGGGCTCAATTTGCTCTAATTGGAGCCCTGCCGTGGTCTGACGGGAAGCCTAGCGGCGCCTCGGCGATTCAAGCACCAGCAGCGGGCATCGCTCCGCCAGGGGATAGGTGCCGCTCGGCACGACGCGCACTTCGCCGAACCAGCCGCTCGCCTCATCGACCAGCACGGCCAGCGGCGCGAAGCTGTAGCTTATGTCGGAACCGGCGTAGACGTCGATCGTGTTGATCGACGCGATGCTCCATCCCGTCCGCGCGGCAAGCGCCTCGCGGTCGGGGAACAAGCCGTCGAACGTGTCGCGGATCGCCCGTACCTTGATCGCGAAATCCAGGCCTCCCGTGGTGCATGCCATCGCAATCCGCCATTTGAGCGCATGGAAATTCTCGATTGCGCCGGCTAGTACCTGGGCTTCGATATCAGCCAGGTCCTCAGTCGTTTCCGGGGCCGCGAAAACGCGGATCGCGGCCCGCCCGCCTGAATTCAGCACCCTGGCGATTTCGCCATGCAGGCGATTGCGTGCTGACTGCGAAGCGACGGCGGACAGGCAGCCATCGCCAATGACTGCCTCGGCGCCGGCATTGGCAACGGGCAAATCCAGCCAGTTTCCAGCCATCGCCCTGCGCGAGGCATTGTCGCCGGCCCATACGCCCGAAATCATGGCCGCCGATTGGTCGATTGCCAGCATCGATCTGCCGAGCACGGCGAGTTCCGGCGTCACCCCCAGGAGCAGGACGTCGGCATTTGCCAGGCTGAGTTCGTGCTCGAATATATCGACGGTTTCCGGCGTCGGCCGAAGCGGCGCGTCCAGAAGCCTCCAGTGACGGTGATAATTGTCCCAATGATTTGTCATGCTGCCTTTGCAGAGTCCGAGACTCCTGGCTTTTGGTGGTCACAGTCGCTTATTAGAAAATTGCAGGAAATCAAAAGGCAGCCGGTGGCACGAATTGTCGTCGTAACGCATGAACACGATCGGTTCCAGGGCGGCCGCAACCTCTTACTGCGCAGGTCGAGCCCATACATGCTTTTCGATATTATCGAGGAGCTGAAAAGGCGCGGCCATTCGGTCCGGATCCAGCAAGGCCCGGCCAGGACACACAGTGCCGACATCGCAATTCTGCATGTCGATGCAACGGTCACACCGGCGGACTATCTCGACTATGCACGGGGTTTTCCATTCTGCCTCAATCTCGTAACGGCCGACATCTCCAAGCGACAGGTCAGCGGCGCGTTGCTAAAGCACGACGACGCCTGGCAGGGCCCGGTCATCGTCAAAACCAATCTCAACAATCAGGGCATTCCGGAGACGTTCCTCAACCGGCGATCGAGACGCGCGGGCAAGCAGCCACCTTTTCCTGATGTGCAGGGGCTGCAGCCTTATGAGGTCTACGGGTCTCTTGGCGACGTCCCGGATCGAGTCTTCTGCGACGACGATCTGGTCGTGGAAAAGTTCATTGCCGAACGGGAGCCCGATGGCTTCGCACTGCGGTTCTGGGTGTTTTGCGGAGAGAGCGAGCGTTGCACCCGCTACATCTCGCCAAACGGCCTGGTCAAGGCATCTGAAACGATCCGACGCGAGCCTGTCCCTGTTCCGGACGAGATCCGCGAGCGGCGACGAGAACTCGGCTTCGACTACGGCAAATTCGATTTCGTCATGCATGAGGGCAGGGCCATCCTGCTCGACGCCAACAAGACACCGGGCCGTCCCAAGAATCTGGTGAAAATGTTTACGGCCGGCGCTGCCCACCTGGCCGACGGCTTCGAGGGCCTTATGCATCGGGCGCGATAGGCAGTACTTCTCGCCTAAAGAAACTGGCGCAACTGCGTATGGATGATCGACCGGTAGTCCTCGATTGTATGCCGGCTTTCCGCTTCATCCTGGGTCAGCGCCATGCGTACGACTCCACCGGCAAGCTGGAAGATCAGGAAAACCATGCGGCCGAACTCTCCGCGCCGCTCCGGCGCGAGAAACGCCTCGACATGGTCGCAGAACATCCTCGCCTGCTGCCGGGTTTCTGCGATGTCGAGATTTTGCAGCGCCTTGTCGGCCTGGATGGCGTTCTGCAAATCCTGGATGGCCGGGTCGCCGGCGACGCGTTCATAGTAATCGTCGAGCAGCCTGTCGGCGGCGGCGATGACGTCATTCAGCCCGCCGATGTCGGCAACGATCACCGCAAGCCGGGCGCGGCTCACTTCGGAGAAACGCTCGTAGAGCATCGCCAGGATCGCCGACTTGTTGGGGAAGTAATGATAGACGGTGGCGATCGGCCCGCCGGCCAGCGCGCCGACTTCCTTCATGGTGACGGCGTCGATGCCCTTTTCGCCGATCAGCCGCATGGTCGTCGACAGGATGGCGTCGATGCGCTCGCGGCTGCGCTCCTGCTTCGGCCTGCGCCTCGGTTCGGTCGCCGTTCTCATTGCTTCGTTCATGCCGCCACCCTCTCGATCGCCAATTCGATCCCCAGCCTTGCTAATGCCGAGCCTCACCAGTGATTGACAAACGAATATGATCGAGTATCAGTTTCTAAATACTGACAGATTGTCAGTTTTTTTGCCGTCAAGCAAGGACGTTGGGAGGCGCCCGTGACTTCTGTTCGTAACGCCGATGCCGGAAACGTTGACTGGCTGGTCGGCAACCCGACCGGCGCGCAACTGGCCTCGGCGCTGTGGATCGGCTCGGTCGGCCTGCTCATCCTCGGCCTGCAGCCGGTGCTGCTTGGCGCGCTCTACACCGAGGGACATGTCAGCGGCGACGAACTCGCGCTGGTCGCCACGGCGGAGATGATCGCCATCGGCGTCGGTTCGGCCGTGGTGGCGATGATGCTGTCCGCCCACAATATGCGCTGGAAGAGTGCTATCCTTCTGGTCCTGCTGGCGCTGGCAAACTGGGCAACCGCCTATGCGGCCAGCCCGAATTCGCTGATTGGCGCACGCGCCGTGGCCGGTCTTGCCGAAGGCGGCCTTGTGGCGGTCGCCACCGAACTGATTGCCCGCTCGCGCCGGGCTGAGCGGATCGGCGGCTATTTCGTCACCATCCAGACCTTGGCGCAATGCGCGCTGGCTCTTTTGCTGGCGCTTTACGTGGTCCCGGCTGCCGGATCGGCGGGCGGCTTCATCGTCCTGGCGATCGTCTGCATCGCTTCGGTGGCGGTCGCCTTCATAGTCCCGGCGGACTATGCCGACCTGCCCAAGGGGGAACAGTTCAGCAATGTGCTGACCGTTCCTTCGCTCACCGCTCTGCTGTGCGTCTTCTGCTACTTCATGTTCTTCGGCTCGGTCTGGGCTTTTCTCGAGCCGCTCGGCGCGCAATATGGCATCGACGGCCGTACCGTCGGCCTGATCGTCTCGGCCAGCCTGGCGGTCCAGGTCCTGGGCGCGATGACGGCGACCGCCTTCGAGGCGCGCATCGACTACCGCGTCGCCATCGTGGCGATCGGCGTGGTCGCCGTCGCCTGTTCTGCGGTGCTCGCCGGCAGCCCCGGCCCGGCGATTTTCTGGGCCGCCGCTCTGGTCATGGGCTTCATTCTTCTGTTCATCGTGCCCTATCAGATCCGGCTGGGGATCACCGCCGACGAGACGCGCACGGCCGTGCTTCTGGTGCCGGCCGCCCAGCTTTTCGGTCTGGCCATCGGGCCGATCGCGGCATCGCTGCTGATCGACGGCAAGGATTTCCGGACGGTGCCGGAATTCGCCGCCGCAAGTGCCGCGGCTAGCGTGGCAATGCTTGGCCTGTTCATCCTGGTCGCGCGCCGCCGCCGCGCCATCGCCTGATCGAAACCGCTTTTCACGAAGACACGATGGCGTGAGCGTCCAGCCGTTTCGTATGACGATACTTGACTAAGTCAAATAAATGATCGATCGTCCTCGGGCAGGAGATTGCCCATGACGATCCATCATCAACCCGGCAAGGAACGCATCGACGCGGTGCGGGCGTTCAACCGTTTCTACACCCGCCAGATCGGCCTGCTCGACGAAGGCCTGCTGAAAAGCGCCTTCTCGCTGACCGAGGCGCGGGTGCTCTATGAGCTGGCGCATCGCGATGGCCTGACCGCCACCGATCTCATTCGCGATCTCGGCCTCGATGCCGGCTATGTCAGCCGTCTGCTGAAGAAGTTCGAGCACTTGCAGCTGATTTCGCGCGCGGCGCTGGCGTCGGATGCGCGGCAATCGTCGATCACGCTGACGCCGGCGGGGCGGCAGGCCTTCGCGCCGCTGAACCGGGGTTCGCACGATCAGGTCGCGGCCTTGCTGGAGCGGCTTCCCGCTGCCGAACAGGACCGGCTGGTCAAGGCCATGCAGACGGTGCAGCAGCTCCTGGGTGAGAGCCCGGAGCCCAAAGTCCCCTATATGCTGCGGCCGTTGCAGGTCGGCGACATCGGCTGGATTGTCCGCCGTCAGGGACAGATCTACGCGCAGGACTATGGCTGGGACGAAACCTATGAGGCGCTGGTCGCCGAAATCCTCGGCGCCTTCGTAAAATCCTTCGATCCAAAATGGGAGCGCAGCTGGATCGCCGAGCGGCAAGGGGAGGTGGTCGGCTCGGTCTTCGTCGTGCGCAAGTCCGACGACGTGGCGAAGCTGCGCCTGCTCTATGTCGAGCCGTCGGCGCGCGGCCTCGGCATCGGCAAGCGGCTGGTCGATGAGTGCATCGGCTTCGCCCGCGCCAAGGGCTACAAGACGCTGACCCTATGGACCAACGACATCCTGACCGCCGCCCGCCACATCTACGAGACTGCCGGCTTCAAGCTAGCCGACGAAGAGCGCCACCACGCCTTCGGCAAGGATCTGGTCGGCCAGAACTGGAATCTGGAACTGTAGCGACTTTCAGGTCTTGACCGGAATCCAGATCTCCAGCCCGCCATTGCCGCCGCGTGGATCGAACTCCGGCCCGTAGCGCTCGAATTCGGGGCCGTCGGCTATGTCGTGGCCGGAGGCCGGCAGCCATTTGTTCCAGATCGTGTTGACGGTGCGGCGGATGGTCGAGATGTGCTCGGCATGGGTGAAGACGGCGTATTTCTGCGCCGGCACCCGCACCCTGGAAAGCTCCTTCGGCAGGTCGGAGAAATCCAGGACTTCGACGCCAGCGATGTAGTCGAAATTGCCGGCATCGTCGCCGTTGACGCAGACGCCATAGGCGACGTCGCCGGTCTCGCCCGGAATGTTGCCGATATAGGGGCCGAAGCGCTGCCATTGCATCGGAATGGCGGCGCTGGTTTCACAGCTGTAGCGTTCGCCGAGGCCAGCGATGAGGAAGGGACGGCCGGTCTCAAAGCGCGGCGGCTTCAGCGTGGCGAGGAAGGACTGGTCCATCAGGATCGGCTCCACGAGGTCGAGGTTATTAAGGTTGCCCTGCGCGCGCACCAGTTCCGGCGTCGTGCCGAACTGGTCGCGGAAGGCGCGGGTGAAGGCCTCATGTGAGGTATAGCCGGCATCGAGCGCGAGGCTGAGAATGTCGGGCGCGCCGGCGGCCAGCTTGCGCGCCGCCTCGGTCAGCCGGCGCGCGCGCATATAGCCCATCACCGAACGGCCGGTGGCGGCGCCAAAGGCGCGCGTCACATGAAAGCGTGACACGCCGCTGCTTTGCGCGACATCGTCCAGCGAGATCGCTTCCGGCAGATGGCTCTCGACAAACCACAGCGCTTTCTCTGTCGGGTTCATGGCTCCTCGCATTTGGCGGCACCATGTTGCCGTCTTTCCGTGAGGCCAGTTTGATTGAAATTGCGCCTGTCGTAAAATCGAACGGCGCTCGTCAGGTGGGTTCAGCTCCAGCTGAGGAACTTCGGGGCCGTCCATCGGTCGCTGACCATGACCTTCGTGCATTGCTGCCATCCCCGTTTGCCGGCTCTGGCGCAATGCGGTATCTTGAATAGTAAGCACGCTTATTATATATACCGCTCATGGTTTCCGACGGCATAGATAGATTGGGTTTTTTGATCCACGACGTGCAGCGTCTATTGCGCAAGCGCTTCGAGACGCGCGCCAGCGGGCTCGGGCTTTCGTCAGCGCAATGGCGGCTGATGGTCCGCGTCGCCAAGGAAGAGGGCATCAGTCAGGCACGGCTTGCCGAACTGCTCGAAATCGAGCCGATCAGCGTCTCGCGCCTCGTTGACCGGATGGAGGAGGGCGGCTGGATCGAACGCCGCCCCGATGCCACCGATCGCCGCGTTCGCATGATTTTCCCGACCGCCAAGGCGAGCGCCGCCTATGCCGAGGTCAAGAGCCTGGCCGGCGAAGTCTATGAGGAGTCGCTGGTCGGCGTTTCACCGGAAGATCGCCGCGTGCTGATCCGGGCGCTGGACACCATCGTTCGGAACCTTGCGGACGGCGAGACGTCGGCTCTGAAGAGTACGGAAGGGGCAGCGGCATGAACGCGGCAGCCAAGCTAGACGACAATGTAACCAAGCTCGAAATCGAAGCGCCGGCACAGCCGGTTGCCGAAGCGCCGACGCAGCCGGCCGCCACCCCTGTCGCGGTGGCTCCGCCCGTGCAGCCCGCGCCGGCCCCGAAAAAGCCGCGCCGCCTCGGCCGCTTGCTGTTAATGGTCGTCCTGCCGGCGGCGCTGGCCATTGGCGGCGGCTATGTCTGGGTGACCGGCGGTCGCTATCAGGAGACCGAGAACGCCAATTTGCAGCAGGCCAAGGTGTCGATCGCCTCGGATACGGCCGGGCGCATCGTTCAGGTCGACATCTCGGACAACCAGCTGGTCAAGCAGGGTGATGTGCTGTTTGCCATCGACCCCGAGCCCTACCGGATCGCATTGGCCCAGGCCGACGCGGCGGTTGCGGTCGCGCGCGTCGGCATCGAACAGCTGCGCGCGGCCTACAGCCAGGCGATGGCGCAGGAGAGGTCCGACGCTAGCGAAGTCGACTACGCGCAGTCGCAGTATGACCGCGCGGCCGACCTTGCCCAGAAGGGCATCAACGCCAAATCCTCGTTGGATCAGGCCAAGAACGATCTCGACAAGGCCAGGCAGCAGCTGGCCGTTGCCGAGCAAGGCATCATCAGCGCCAAGGCCGCTCTCGCCGGCAATCCCGATATCGAGACCGACAAGCACCCGACGGTGATGGCGGCTCTCGCCGCGCGCGACAAGGCCGCCTACGATCTGGCGCAGACCACGGTCAAGGCGCCGGCTGACGGCATCGTCAGCCAGGCCTCGTCTTTCAAGGTCGGTCAGTATGTCGGTTCCGGCACGCCGTTGTTTGCGCTGGTCGAGACCGGCGACACCTGGATCGATGCCAATTTCAAGGAAACCCAGCTTACCCACATGAAAACAGGCCAGAAGGCCGAGATCGTGGTCGACACTTATCCGGGCCGCACTTTCGAGGCCACCGTCAAGGCGATCGGCGCCGGCACCGGCGCGGAGTTTTCGCTGTTGCCGGCCCAGAATGCCACCGGTAACTGGGTGAAGGTCACGCAGCGCATTCCGGTGCGCCTGGAACTCACCGATGCCGACGCCAAAATGGCGCTGCGCACCGGCATGAGCGCCTCGGTTACGGTGGATACCGGCGTTGCCCGCGGGCTCCCGGCCATCTTCGGCCACGCCACCGCGGGTGAGGCACAATAGACTGTGAGTGGACCGTGATCCTCAAAAGCAGGATCACGGCCGGGCAGAATGCTCGCTCAGGCGAGATGAAATGACAGGATTGGTCCGATGGCAGGTTGCGCGAGGGGTGGGGTTGGACCGGGCCGCATCGCGGCCTGACCACAGCCTGACAATCTCGACGCCGATCCTTCGGTCCTTGGATTTCCGGGCGGCAAGCGCCTGATGTGTTGAGACCTTCGGTCGATGTAACCCCCACATCGATAGATCGCGTCCCACCGCGATGAGGGTCTGTTCACCAGAGAGGGCCTCGCCGCCCGGAAGCCTAGTGTACACGTTTTTGTTACCTGTCGGAAGTTCCGCATCATGAGTACGCCAGAACCTTTCAAGGAAGTGCCGCATCGCGGCCTGATCACCGTGGCGTTGATGCTGGCAACGGTGATGCAGGCGCTCGACACCACGATCGCCAACGTCGCGCTGCCGACCATGACCGGCGATCTCGGTGCCTCGCCCGACAACATCAACTGGGTGCTGACCTCCTACATCGTTGCCGCCGCCATCATGACGCCGGTGACCGGCTGGCTGGCCGACCGCTTCGGCCGCAAGGAACTGTTCCTGGCGGCGGTGGTCGGCTTCACCCTGTTCTCGATGCTGTGCGGCATTGCCTGGAGCCTGGAGAGCATCGTGTTCTTTCGGCTGATGCAGGGTGTGTTCGGCGCGGCAATCGTGCCGCTGTCGCAGACCTTCCTGCTCGACATCAACCCCAGGGAACGCCACGGCCAGGCCATGGCCATCTGGGGCGCCGGCATCATGCTGGGGCCGATCCTGGGCCCGACGCTCGGCGGCTGGCTGACGGAGAATTTTAACTGGCGCTGGGTGTTCTTCATCAATTTGCCGGTCGGTATCATCGCCTTTCTCGGCATGGCCGCCTATCTGCCGGTCGTTGCCCGGCGCGTGCGCAGCTTCGATTTCTTCGGTTTCGCCATGATATCGCTCGGCGTCGGCGCACTGCAGCTGCTGCTCGACCGCGGCGGCGAGGTCGACTGGTTTTCCTCGGTCGAAATCTGGATCGAGCTAGGCCTGTCGATAACCGGCTTCTGGGTATTCATCATCCACACGGTGACGGCGGAGCGCCCCTTCATCAACCCGAAGATCTTCCTCGACCGCAACTTCGTCACCGGGCTGGCCTTCATCTTCGTCATGGGTGTGCTTATCCTGGCCTCGATGTCGCTGCTGCCGCCGATGCTGTCGACCATCTTCGGCTATCCGACCGTCACCATCGGTGTCGTCTTGGGGCCGCGCGGTGTCGGCACGATGATTTCGATGCTTGTCGTCGGGCGGCTCATGAGCAAGATCGACGCCAGGATTCTCGTCGTCATCGGCTTTCTGCTCACCGCGCAATCGCTCTATACGATGGCAGGCTTCACGCCGCAGATGGACAATTGGCTCATTCTCAGCTCCGGCGTCATCCAGGGCCTGGGCATGGGCATGGTGTTCGTGCCGTTGTCGACGGTGGCCTTCGCCACGCTCGACGTGCGCTTCCGCACCGACGCCACGGCGCTGTTCAGCCTGGTGCGCAATCTGGGTTCCTCGATCGGCGTGTCGGTGGTGACGGTTCTGCTGGTGCGCAACACGCAGGTCAATCACACCGAGCTGTCGGCCTTCATCAATCCGTTCAACCCAAATCTGTGGGCGGCCTCGCCGGCCGCGGCAAACGGCGATCCGATGGCGCTTTCGCAGATGGACCGCATGGTCAACATCCAGTCGATGATGATCTCCTACGTCAACGACTTCAAAATACTGATGATGATGACGCTGATTGCCATCCCGTTTGTGTTTCTGCTGCGCAAGCCGAAGACGGCCCCGGCAGCTGGCGCGGCGCCGGCGGCACATATGGATTGAGACGCGCGTCGATATTCGTCGATTTCAGATGACGTTGTCGCGGACGGGCGATTGCCGAGATGGTCGCAAAACTCTCCAGATATCGGAGAATATCGATTCTGCAGCGCCGATGGCGATTTGAAACTGGCGTTTAAGTTTCAGGTAACCAGAAACGTTCGCGTCTGATTTCGGTCCGGTTTATATGCTATTAGTACATATCCAACACTATCAACAGACTGTCGCATGGCACATAAATGATCGTTGCGTTCTTTCAGACCCAGCTGGGAGAAGGTCTGTTTGGCTACGAAATCATCCAGGAAATCAGCAGAAACGACTGAGCCTGTCGGCTTGGCCGCGTTGGCAAAACTGGCCGATGTTTCCTATGCGTCGCTGGAGCGGGACCTCCGGGCGACGATCACGGCACTCGAAGCACAGGCGCTGCGCTTCGAGACGGTGATCGAAAACATTTCGCAAGGCATCTGCTTTTTCGACCGCGACGAGCGGCTGATCCTGAGCAATCGCCGTTATGCGGAAATCTACCGCCTCGCACCCGAGCAGGTGCGCCCCGGCCTTACGCTGAGCGAAATCGTCGAGCGCCGCGCCGCAGCCGGCACGGCGGCGCTGGCCACCGACGCCTATCTGGCGATGGCGAGATCGGTCAATTCAGGCAAGGCTCCAAGAACCTGGACCGCCAAACTCCCCGACGGCCGGACCATCCAGATCTATAACCAGTCAATGCCCGACGGCAGCTGGGTAGCCACGCATGACGACATTACCGATCTCATCGCCAATAGACAGATCGTCGACGAGCGCATCTCGTTGCAGGCACTGATCGACTGGGTGCCCAATTATCTCTGGGTCAAGGATACGCAAAGCCGCTTCATGGTCGTCAACAGCGCACTTGCGACTGACAGTGGCCATGACAAGACCGCCGACATGATCGGCTTGACCGATTTCGATATCCATCCCCCGGAGGTTGCGCGGAGATTTCGGCAAGTCGAACAGTCGGTGCTCGAAAGCGGACAACCCTTGATCGAGGCGGAGGAGTTTGTCGTCGATGCGTCGGGCGCCGTAAAATGGTTCTCCTCGACCAAGGTGCCGTTGCGCAATGCTGAAAACGAAATTTTCGGTCTGGTTGGCATCGCCCGCGACATCACCGCCCGCAAGCAGGCCGATGTCCTGCGCGGCGGACAAGCAAACATCCTGGAGATGATTGCGACGAGCGCACCGCTCGAAAGCGTGCTCTACAGCCTGATGCGCCTGGTGGAGTCCCAACTGAAGGGGATATTTGGCTCCGTCCTGCTGCTCGACAAGGATGGCGTGCATTTGCGACACGGTGCGGCGCCGAGCCTGGCCAAAGCCTATATGAGTGCCATCGATGGATCTGCCATCGGCCCCAAGACAGGGTCGTGCGGCACCGCCGCCTACCGGCGCGAACCGGTCATCGTCGCCGACATCCTGCAGGATCCGCTCTGGGAGGATTACCGCGAACTCGCGGCGCCCTATGGCTACCGTTCGTGCTGGTCGACCCCGATCCTGTCGCATCAGGGCGTCGTGCTGGGCGTCTTTGCCATGTATTCGATGAGCGTGCGCGAACCGACCGAGGCCGAGACCCGCCTGATCGAATTCACCACCCACATTGCCGGTATTGCGATCGAGCGCAAACGGGCTGAAGACCAGATCCACTTCATGGCCAACCATGACGCGCTGACCGGGCTACCCAATCGCGCTTTGCTGGAGGATCGGCTTTCCCAGGCGGTCCTCTACGCGCAGCGGTACAATCGCTGGGTGACGGTGGTGTTCATCGATCTCGACAATTTCAAACTGGTGAACGATACGCTGGGCCACAATGCCGGCGACGAACTCCTTAGGACTGTCGCCAGCCGTTTGCTTGGATGCGTGAAGGCGACCGACACCGTCGTGCGGGTAGGCGGCGACGAATTTGTCATCGTCCTGTTCGATCAACCCACCAATGTCGATGTCATCTCGGAAACCCTGCAGACGATCAGGGATGCGATTGCCGAGCCGGTTCCTGTCGCCGAGCACCGCCTGCGATTAACGGCCAGCATCGGCATCGCAAATTACCCGAAGGACGGGACGGGCCCGGATAAGCTGTTGGCCAATGCCGATGCCGCCATGTCTCGCGCCAAGGAATTCGGCAGCGACAATTTCCAGTTCTATGCCCCCGAGTTCAACTCGAGCGCACACGAAAAATTCCTGCTTCAGGAGGAATTGCGAAACGCGCTTGCCCGTTCGGAATTCGCGCTGCTCTACCAGCCGCAGGTCGATCTGCGGTCGGGTCAGATCCTGGCCGTCGAAGCGTTGGTACGCTGGAACCACCCGGCGCGAGGCGTGGTGTCGCCGATGATGTTCATCCCGGCCGCCGAGGAGACCGGGCTGATCGTGCCGATCGGCGACTGGATCCTGCACGAAGCCTGCCGGCAAAACAAAGCCTGGCAGCGCGCTGGTCTGCCGCCCGTCACCGTCTGCGTCAACGTGTCGGCGCGGCAGTTCAGGGAGAAGAACCTGATCGACCGCGTCGTCAACGCATTGAAGGAAAGCGGTCTGGAAGCCAGGTATCTCGAGCTCGAAGTGACCGAAAGCCTGATCATGCAGGATTTCGATCTGGCAGTCGCAACGATGAACGGACTGCAAAAGCTTGGCGTGCAGATCTCGATCGACGATTTCGGAACAGGCTATTCCAGCCTCAGCGCGCTCAAGACCTTTCCGGTGCAGCGGCTGAAAATCGACAAGTCCTTTATCGACGACCTCGCGACCGACGAGAACGATCAGGCGGTTACCGCCGCCGTCATCTCATTGGGTCAAAAGCTGAACCTGAGGGTCCTTGCCGAAGGCGTCGAGACGGAAGACCAGGTCGCCTTCCTGCGCAAGAACAATTGCGACGAAATGCAGGGCAATTATTTCAGCAAACCGCTTTCGGCCGGGGATATCGGCGAGGTCATTGCGAAAGGCTGACGATGGGTTGGCGTCGGTAGCCGCAGGCGATTACCGTCCCAGCACCAGGCTCCAGTAGCGGATGGCGCCGTCGCGTCCGTCGCGCACATAGGCAAGGCCGAAGCGGCTGAAATCCGGGTCGAGCATGTTGCGGCGGTGGCCGGTCGAATGCATCCAGATGTCGAACAGTTTCTGCTGGTCGAACCGGCCCTCGGCGATGTTCTCGGCGGCGGCGCCCCGCACGCCATTGTCCTTCATCCGTGACGCGAAATCCTTGCCCCAGCCCGTCGTGTGGCTCATGCGTTCGCGTGAGGCCATATAGCCGGCCTGCTGGAGCGCGGCCTGCTCGAGCTGGGTGTCCGCCACCAGCGCCGGCAGCCCGGCCGAAGCGCGGATGCCGGCCAGTGTCGCGGTGGCGGAGGACGAGACACCGGCGCCTTCGCCGGTCGGCACCGAGACCGTGCTGCAAGCGGCGAGGCCGGCCATGGCCGCAAAGCCGATCAGCAGCAAGCGCCTGTTTGGTTTTGGCCCCATTTCGCCCGAGCGGGCTTGCGTGAGCGGGTAATTGGTGGTGTCGATCGGTGTCATGCCTGTCTGACTTAGCGGCGATCATGGCTTTTGCCGGGCAGGGCTGCGAAAATCGCAACGGATGGATTCATCGAGGCGGTCTTCAACGCGCCGCGTCAGGCGATCGGCCTGGGGCGCCGATGAAAATCGCGGGTAGTGTCTCAGTTTGAAATTCCGATCTTCAATCATGGAAGATTCGCTATGCCGTCTCGCCGGGTGTAGGGTGCCTTGTCGTCCGCACGGAGCATTCACGGAGCATAGTATGCGTGGTTTGATCCTTGGCCTGACTGCCCTCGTGGTCACCTCGTCATTTGCGCGGGCAGCAGGCGACATCACCGCTGGCCGGAAAGTCATGGTGCAGTGCCAAGCGTGCCACGGCAAGGATGGCCTCGGCAGATCGACTTACACGCCCAATATCGCCGGGCAGAAGTACGAATATCTCCTCCACGCGCTGATGGCTTACAAGGCCGGAGAGCGCAAGAGTCAAATGATGTCGGCGGTCACCAAGAACCTGAGCCAGGAAGACATCGCCAATGCTGCGGCTTACTATGCCGCGATCAAGATTACCGTCGAAGCTCCGCCTTAAGCCCCCTTTTTGTATGGTCCGCGCTTGCCCGGCTTCGGCGCAACGGCGTCCATCTTCTCGCAAAGATCGTCCATCGACCAAAGCGTCTGCGACACGCCAGCGGCCATTGCCGGGGTCATTTTAAGCGTCTTGTGCATTTTGATGAAGTTGTACCAAACCGTGTAGATCGCGACCATGTGGACATGGTTTTCGAACTTCTTTGAGAACGCATTGGTAAGGCCCGTGAAGCGGCGGTTCGCCATGCGCATCGTGAGATTGGCGCGCTCGATATGCGACGTGCTGACGTGCACCGGATCAGGATTGCCTTCAATCCGGGTCTTGGTCGCGCCAGTGCAAACTGCGGGGCTGTAGCGGCGCTCTGGCGAGGTCTTTTTGCCTTCCGGCTCGCCGTACTGCTTGATCAGCATTGCATAGTCGATATCCGCACCAAAGGCTTCCTCGACCGCAATCGATGGCGACGAAATGAAACCTAGGAGACTCGAATAGCTCCTGAGCCTTCTCAAATGCTTGTTTTCGGTCGCTTGTCTCCAAGGCGAGGTGCGTCCACGCGTCTAGGCTTGTTTGAAGCCCACACTTCGTAATCCGGCATCTCCACCTCCATGCTTTCCGCTAAGCATATAGGCGTTTGCACATATCGGCCAAACGAATTAGGCGTTTCCGCAAATTTCAAACTGAGACACTACCAAATCGCGTGATGCGGCGACTTTTCCCGGAATATCGGCTACAATGCCGGCGTTCTTGAAGTGGCAGCTGCGGGCGGCCATCCAGGCGGTGACCGTCCCGACACCCGGGAGGAAGGTTATGGTCGGCTTTCATGTCATGGCGGACGCGCACGGAATGCATGTGCAGCCCAGGGTGCGCCATATCACCGCCGCGGACCTCTGGGATGCGCTCAAGCTCGGTCTCGACGATTTCTGGGCCAAGCCTTCGCATTACGTGTTCCTCTGCCTGATCTATCCCGTCGTCGGTCTGATCCTGACGCGGTGGACCTCCGGCTCCAACGCCATCCAGCTGATCTATCCGCTGATGTCGGGCTTCGCCCTGGTCGGCCCGTTCGCGGCAATCGGCCTCTACGAGATCAGCCGCCGGCGCGAACGCGGCATGGACACCTCCTGGCGGCACGCGCTTGACGTGCGTCGCTCGCCGGCATTGCCGTCCATCGCCGTCATCGGCGCCATGCTGTTGGTGCTGTTCCTGTTGTGGATGTTCACCGCACAGTCGATTTACACCAGCCTGTTCGGCGATTAGCCGCCGGCTTCGATCGCCGGATTTCTGAGCGAGTTGCTGACGACCAGCAAGGGCTGGACGCTGATCCTGTTCGGCAATGCCGCCGGTTTCATCTTTGCCGTGATCGTGCTGGCGACGACGGTGGTTGCCTTTCCGCTGCTGCTCGACCGCGACGTCGGCGCCGTATCGGCGATCGAGACCTCGGCGCGCGCGGTGATGGCAAACCCGCTGCCGATGCTGCTGTGGGGGCTCCTGGTCGCCGTGCTGCTGGTGATCGGATCGATCCCGCTGTTTGCCGGGCTCGCCGTGGTCATGCCGGTGCTTGGCCATGCCACCTGGCACCTCTATCGCAAGGTGGTGGAGCCGGAGCGCGCGCAACAGACACGGCGGCCGATGTAGCGTCACCCAGCCGTAGGGCCTGTTGAGATCCAGGTCCGGCCGGCATCACCTGGATGGCAACGCACCCTAGCGTTGCGCGTCGGTCGCCATTTTCAGCGCCAGCGCGGCAAGCACCGTGCCCATCATCCAGCGCTGGATGACCATCCATAGCGGCCGTCCGGCGAGGAAGGTGGCGATCGAACCGGCCGTCACCGCGATGATCGCGTTGACGGTCAGGCTGATCGAAATCTGCGTGGCGCCGAGTACCAGAAGCTGCGACAGCACATGGCCCTTGTCCAGCGAAATGAACTGCGGCAGCAGCGACAGATAAAGCACAGCCACCTTGGGGTTGAGGAGATTGGTCATAAGGCCCATGGCGAACAGCTTGCGCGGCCTGTCCTTCGGCAGTTCGCGCACCTGGAACGGCGAGCGCCCGCCGGGCCGCACCGCTTGCCAGGCGAGCCACAACAGGTAGAGCGCACCGGCAATGCGCAGCGCGTCATAGGCGAACGGCACGGCAAGCAGCAGCGCGGTGATGCCGAATGCGGCCGATACGACATAGAACAGAAAGCCGACCGCCACGCCGCCGAGCGAGATCAACCCGGCCTTCGGCCCTTGCGACAGCGAGCGCGAGATCAGGTAGATCATGTTCGGCCCGGGCGTCAGCACCATCCCGAGGCACACCAGCGCGAAGGCGAGATGGTTGGCGATTTCGGGCATGAAGGCATCTCCGGGAGGCGCTTGACCTTTGCCTCGCCGGACACTGGCGCGCAAGGGCTTGGCGGCGCCGACCGTTACGCCAGTGTCGAAAATTGACGAAGGCGCCTCAGCTCACCACGCGCAGGTTCGACAGCTCGTTGGCGATTTCCTTGAAATTGTCCGACAGCGTGGCGCCCGTCGCGTTCCAGAACAGTTTTGCAGGCTTGCTCGGGTCGGTCGGATCCTTGCGGAAACGCGAGTCCGACGAACACGTCTTCAGCGCCGCCATCGCGCTCTGGTCGCCGGCGTCGGTCGTCGACATGTCGAGCGCCACCGTCATCACCATGATGTTGGCCGCCTTGGCGTTGTTGCACAACGTCGCCATCTGCTCGTTGAGCGCGGCGGTGTAGTTGCTCGACGAATAGTTGAGCTGGCCGATGGCGCTTGACGTGCCGCCGAACAGGCGGGTGACCGCGGTGCCGTTGTAGCCGACGCCGGTATAGCCATAGGCGGCATAGGTCGACTTGTTGCCGGCGGGGTCGGAACTCAACGCCGAATAGGTGTTCTCACCGTCGGTAAGCACGATGACCACCTTGTCGTTGCCGCGCTCGGTCTCCGGGCGTCCCTCGGTGAAGGGCTCGGTGCTGGAGACGGTGCGCCAGCCCCACGCCATGCCTTCCGGCACATTGGTGTTGCCGTTAGGCGCCATCAGGTCGATTGCGGCCTTGACCTTGGCCAGCCCGTCGGCGTTGGTGACATCGGTCAGCGGCGTGATCGGCGTCGTGGTGCAGCTGTAATTAGGCCCGGCGCCTTTCGACAGCACCGGCGCATTGATCGGCCGCGGCTGGAAATACTTGGCCATGTTGGACTGCCTGGTCTTGCCGGTGGTGCTCGACGGATCGTCGTTCCACCAGCTGTTGACAGCGCCATAGGTCTTGGGCGCCGCCTCGTCGGGATCCTGCGTGATATACCAGTGGTTGCCCGGCTCGTCCGGCGCAAACATCGGCACGAACATGGTCGCGGGGTCGCCGACGCCGGTGCCGGTGTTGTTCGGTCCGCCGGAGGCCGGCGCGTCGTTGACATTATATGGATAGGGACGGACTTCGACGCAGCCCTGCCAACTGGCGAACGGTCCGTATGTGTCGTTGTAGTCGTATTCGTCGTGGCTGCGCTTGCATGTGTGGTTGGACCGGTATTCGTCGCAGACCACGCGTTTGCTGCCGACGATGCGCTCGTGGCTGGTGACCACCTTCATGTCGCGATAAAGCGAGAAGCGGGTCAGCATCTGCCCCTCCTGCTCACCCCAGCCAGTGCCTTTCTTGTACCAGATGCCACCGATCTTCTGGGCATATTTGTCAGCGGCGTTCAGCGTCGTCCAGTCGAAGTTCTCATTATGGATGGGCGACAGCCCATAGGCGTCGATCCATGACGCGTTGTCGTTGCTGGCGCCGACATTGACCGATGCGGCGAACGGCACGAGGCTGAACTGGACCGGCTTGTCGATCTGCTTGATCATCGCTGCCTGTGCGGCGAGCGTGTCGACCAGTTGCTTGGCGGCCTGCTTGAGAAGGTCGATGCGCTTTTGTCCGGCGCCGGTGCCGTTGATCGACATCGAGCCTGAATTGTCGAGCACCATGGCCACTTCCAGCGTGTTCTTCAATCGCACCTGCGAGCACACGGAGTAATCGATGTCGCCTGACGTCTTGCCGATCAACATCGACGCCGCCGGCAGGAAATAGGGCTTGTAGACCAGGCTGGCGCAAAGCTTGACGATGCCGCCGCCTGCTGTGCTGCTGGGCAGCGTAACGTCGAGCGTCGTGTTGGCGGGATCGACGTCGTTGAGGTTTGCCTTGAAGAAGTCGAGTGCATAGGCCCGCAACTGGTCGTCGGTGGCGCCTTCCACCAGCCGGCGCGCGGTGGCGAAGTTGGCGGCGTCGAGCGCGTTGACCACCTTCTGCTTCTCGCTGACCATGCCGCTGAAGTCGACGGCCATCGCCACGCCGCCCATCAGCGGCACCATGGCCAGAACGGTCATGAGAGCATAGTTGCCGCGCCGGTCGCGCCAGAAGTCACGCCAGAATTTGCGCATGTGATGTAAGCGGCCCCGCCTGCGGATTCTTCAATGCCGCCACACTTTCACAAAACGCTGAAGGACGGGTTTGGGAAACCGCTCGATTGCGCGGCCAGCGCTTCACCAAGCGCTAACCAAATCAGGGCGACGACGAGATCGCCTCACAAAAATGCCCCGCCATAGGGCGGTGCATTTTCAGTGGAGATAAGCGCATCAGCCGACGATACGCAGGTTGGACAGTTCGTTTGCGATTTCCTTGAAATCATCCGCCAGGGTAGCACCGGTGGCGTTCCAGTAGAGTTTCGCTGCCTTGCTCGGATCAGCCGGATCCTTGCGGAAGCGCGAGTCCGACGAGCATTCCTTCAGCGCCGCCATAGCCTTCTTTTCATCCGCCTTGGTGTCGACGAGATCGAGCGAGACGGTCATGACCAGGATATTGTTCGCCTTGGCATTGGCGCAAAGCGTCTTCATCTGCTCGTCGAGCGCAGCCGTGTAGTTGGCTGAGGTATAGGTGGTGCTGGGGACGTCGGTGTGCATGAACAGGCGCGTCACGCTGCCCGACCCCGGATATGTCAGGCCGGTATAACCATAGGCGGCATAGGTCGACCTGTTGTTGGCATTGCTGGCGTCGCTGACGGCAGTATAGGTGTTGGCGCCGTCGGTCAGCACGATGACCACCTTGTCGTTGCCCTTTTCGCTGTTCGGCCGGCCGTCGGTGTAGGGCGCGTTGCTCGATACCGTGCGCCAGCCCCAGGCCATGCCTTCCGGAACGTTGGTGTTGCCGGTAGGCGCCATGTCGTCGATGGCATCGTCCAGTTCCTGTTTCTCGGCCGTATTGGTCACGTCTTTCAGGGGCGTGATCGGATTGGTCGTGCAGGCCGCATTCGGACCGTCGCCCTGACTGGCTGAAGATGATCCGTAAGGCTTCACCAGAAAATACTTTCGCATGTCCGACTGGCGCTGCTTGGCGGTCGGGCTGGCCGGGTCGTACGGCCAGTCGGCCCACCAGTTGTTGTCGGAGCTGTAGCTTGCCGTTGCAACGTCGTTGACGCCGTCGCGATTGAAGTCGCGCCAAAGCGTGCCGGCTTCGTCCGGCGCGAACATAGGAACGAACAGCGTCGCCGGGTTGGCGGAATCCGGGGTCGTGTCGTCGTCATTGTATGGGTAGGGCCTTGCCTCCACGCAGCCCTGCCAGCTCGCGTAGCGGCTCGTGGTGTAAACATATTGCGGCGACGGAATAACCCAATGACCAGACTTGCAGGTGCCGTCCTTCTTGGTGACGTCGCAGACATACTGCTTCGGGGGGGTCACATCTTCGCGGCCGGATTCGACAGTCATGTCGGAATAGAGGCTGAAGCGGGTCAGCGGCTCATCCTTTGTATCCCCCCAGTCCGCTCCCCGCTTGTACCAGACGCCGCCCACCTTCTCGGCATATTTGTTGGGATTGTTGGCGGCCGTCATCTTCGTCCAGTCGAAGTTCTCATGATGGATCGGGGAGACGCCCTTCTGATCCATCCAGGTATCCTGGTCGTGGCCAGGGCCGACATTGACCGACGCCGAAAACGGAACCAGGGAAAACTGCACCGGTTTGGTGATCTGCTTCATCTGCTGCGCCTGCAGCGCCAGCGTGTCGACCAACTGCTTGGCTGCTTCCTTGAGCAGATCGATGCGCTTCTCGCCGGTACCGGAGCCGAGCGAGCTCATCGACCCCGAATTATCGAGCACCAGCGAAACCTCGAGCGTGTTCTTGAGACGAACTTCCGAGGTGGCGGTTAGGTGGACATTGGTGTCGCTGGATGATTTGCCAAGCATCCAGGCCGCGACCGGCAGAAAGTATGGCTTGAACGTCAGCGTCGCCTGGAGTTTCAGCGTGCCGCCGCCTGCGTTGTTGTTGGGTAGTGTCACGGTCAGCGCGGTATTAGCCGGCTGGACGTGGCCGAGATTGGCCTCGAAGAAGTTCTTGGCATAGGCTTTGACCGCATCATCAGTCGCGCCGGAGACAATCTGCTGCGCGGTGGCGATGCCTGCGGCATCGAGCGCGTTCAGCGTGTCCTGACGCTGGCGGCCCAGCTCGGTGTAGTCGATGGCGAGTGCCAGGGCTCCCATCAAGGGCACCATGGTGATCACTGTCATCAAGGCATAGTTGCCGCGTCTGTCGCTCAGAAATCTGCGGATCATGCCTTCAGCACCCCTGCCAGGATCCAAATATCGAATATCGGCGCGAAGATGCCCACAAATCGTTAAATTTCAGGTTGCTGAAATGCGTTCAAGATCGGCCCATCTTTTCAAGGCTCGTTAACCACTCGGCCCTGGTGATCGCCGACGCGACATTTTTCGATCGACCGAAGCCTGGGGAAAGGGCGGCCTGTTGCAACCTCCATCAACCCGTGGCTCGACGGCGCCGAAAATGCCGAAAGCTGGTGACAGGATGAAACGCTTCGGTTAATGCGGGGCCGGTTGCGGCGGACCGTCGGCCGCAGCTCTCGCAACGATCGTCACATCAGGAAAACGGCATGGCGGATTCGCCTGACATCATCGGCTCGCTCGCGGATTTGTCGGGAGCCTACTCGGCCATCCTGTGCGATGTCTGGGGCGTGATCCACAATGGCGAATGGCATTTCCCGGCGGCTACCGAGGCGCTTGCCGCTGCGCGTGCTGCGAAGGTTCCGGTTGTTCTGATCACCAATTCACCGCGCCGAAATGCCGATGTGGTGGCGCAGATGAATGCGATCGGCGTTCCCACCGTTGCCTACGACCGTGTCGTCACGTCAGGCGATGTGACCCGCGACCTCATCGCCGACGGCCCGCGAAAAATCTTCCATATCGGCGCCGACCGCGACTTCACCCTCTATGACGGTCTCGACGTCGATCTTGTCGAAGAGTTCGAGGCCTCCGGCGTCGTCTGCACCGGGCTGTTCGACGACGAGGTGGAAACACCTGAGGATTACGCCGAACTGCTGCGCCGGGTACGCGCCAGGAACCTGCCTTTCATCTGCGCCAATCCCGACATCGTGGTCGAGCGCGGCGAGCGCATGATCTGGTGTGCGGGCGCACTGGCGCGCGACTATGCCCAGCTCGGCGGCCGCACACTGATTGCCGGAAAACCCTATGCGCCGGTCTATGACGCAGCAATGCGGGAGGTCGCCTTGCTTCTTGGCCGTAACGTCGAGCGCTCGGAGGTGCTGGCCATCGGCGACGGCATGATGACCGACGTCAAGGGCGCCGCCGACAATGGGATTGACGTGCTTTACGTCTCTGGCGGCATTCACGCACGCGACTATGGCGATCCCATGCAGCCGGACCCTGCCAGGCTTGCAGCCTTTCTGCAAAAGCACGGCTACCGGCCGGTCGCGGTCATTCCGAGACTGCGGTAGGGTCGCTTCCATGAGCGCAGCCTTCGAGCATATTTCCGCGACCGCGCCGCTGCCGGCGCATTTGCGTGGCGGCGTGGTGGCGATCGGCAATTTCGACGGCGTTCATCGCGGCCACCAGGCGGTGCTCGAACGCGCGCTTGGCGAAGCCAGGCGGCGCGGCGTGCCGGCACTGGTGCTGACGTTCGAGCCGCATCCGCGCAAGGTGTTCAGGCCCGATATGCCGCTGTTCGTGCTGACGCCGCCGCCGATGAAGGCGCGGTTGTTGTCGCGTCTGGGCTTTGCAGCACTCGTCGAGCAGCCATTCACGCGCGCCTTTGCCGGCCTGTCGGCCGAGGCGTTCGTGACTGATGTGCTGGAGACGAACCTCGGCATCACCCATGCCGTCACCGGCTTCGATTTCCACTTCGGCAAGGACCGGCAAGGCGGCCCGGCCTTTCTGATGGCGGCGGGCGAGCGCCACGGTTTCGGCGTCACCCTGGTCGACGCTTTTCGTGACGAAGGCGCCGAGGTGGTGTCGTCGAGCCGCATCCGCGCCTTGTTATGCGAGGGCGTAGTCGCCGAGGCCGCCGGCCTGCTTGGCTACCGCTTCACCGTCGAGAGCGAAGTCATCGGTGGCCAGCAGCTCGGCCGCACGCTCGGCTTCCCGACAGCCAACATGAGGCTTTCTCCGGAAGCGACTCTGAAGGAAGGGATTTATGCCGTCCGCTTCCGCCGCGCCAATGGCACGCTTTACGACGGTGTGGCCAGCTTTGGCCGCCGCCCGACCGTCGACGACAATGGCGCGCCGCTGCTCGAAACCTTTGTCTTCGACTTTTCCGGCGATCTCTATGGCGAGATCTGCGAAGTCTCGTTCTTCGGCTTTTTACGCCCCGAGGTGAAGTTCGACGGGCTCGACGCGCTTGTGGCGCAAATCAAGCGCGACGAGACGGAGGCGCGCGCGCTGCTTGCCGGTGTCAGGCCGCTGTCGCAGCTGGACAGCGCGATCGCTTTTTGAGCTTTCCGGCCGCTTACCTCTTCAAGGCCAGTCCGAGGGCGATGAAGCTCCAGCCCTGGAAGATCAGGTCGATGGCCAGGAACAGGCCGAGTACCCACAGGCTGTTGACTGGCCAGCCCATGGCGATGGTCAGGCCCGCCAGCACGCTGATCAGGCCCGCCGCAACGACCCAGCCCCAGCCATTTTCCGGCCGGTGGCTGTAGCCGACCCAGGCCCTGAGCGCGCCTGAAGCGACCAGCGCAACCGCCAGCAGGAAAGTAAGTACCGTCGATGCCAGCAGCGGATTGTCGAAGGCAAAGAAGCCGGCAACCGCATAGAGCAGGCCGCTGAGCAACCAATAGAAGAAGCGGCTCCAGGTCTTGACGCCGAAGGCATGCACGATCTCGATGATGCCGGCCATCAGCATCAGCCATCCGACGACATAGACCGAGGCGACGGTGGCGATGAACAGATTGCCGAAGGCAATGCCGCCGAAGACGAGCAGCAGGACGCCGAGCGCGACGAACCACCCCCATTTGTCTCGTGTCCGGCCGATCGCGTCTTTCAGGGTGTCACCGTGCAGGGTCATAGCCGCATCTCCTCGGGAGTCGCCGTGCATCAAGCTGCGTGGAGGTTAACGCCGATGGCCTTGCCAGTCCAGCAAGCAGGCTGCCGGCGGCCACACCCAACCATGTTGCATAGGGCCGTTTTGTCGAGGGCCGACCGCTCGCAGCTCAACCGGCGGGTTTACATCGGCAGCCAACGCCCTAGTTTTAGAGTTTCGCGCCGCGCAATTAGTGCGTGGATGATCGAGAACGGGACCATGAACTCTGGTCGGTCCCTCAAAAACTCCCAAAGGATGACTGCCATGACACAGGCCAAGAATGGCGACACCGTGCGCATCAATTATACTGGACGTCTGGCCGACGGCACTCAATTCGATGCTTCCGGCCGCGAACCGCTGCAATTCACGCTGGGGGAAGGGCAAGTGATCCCCGGCCTTGAAACGCATGTGGAGGGCATGGAGGTCGGCGCGAAAAGCACCGTCACTGTACCCGCCGAAGCCGCCTATGGTCCCCACCGCCCCGAAGCGGTCATGACCATCGACCGCGCCCGCGTGCCAGATAACATCAACGTCGATGTCGGTACTCGATTGCAGGTCAGAACCCGCGATGGGAGCCCCATGCCGGTGACGGTGGTCGACGTGAACGACGCCAGCGTCAAGCTCGACGGCAATCATCCTTTGGCCGGAAAGGATCTGGTGTTCGACGTTGAATTGGTCGAGATCGTCCAGGCTGCGTAGGCTTGCAGTGACTTCAAAAGGGACTCCCGCCATCCCTTGACGAATAACCGACTATTTGACCTTCAGCGTGTCCAACCAGCTGGTGACACGCTCGATGGTCTGGCGCTCTTGCGGCGCCTGCATCGAGAAGCCTTCCGTCAGGCGCGCCCGAGGGGCGTGGCTGGCCAGAATAGTCTGGCTGTTGCCGAGCCCGAAGCCGCCATGCGTGACAAACGGAATGATAGTCCTACCCGCAAGGTCGTGGACCGCCAGGAAAGTGCGGATTACAGGCGGCGCGGTTTCACCCCAGATGGGAAAGCCCAGAAACACCCTCGCATAGGTCGCGGTGGCCGGGAGTTGGGCTTTGAGTGGCGGTAGGTCGCCAGGATCGCGCTCCAGTGCGTGCTGCGTTCATGGCGCAAAACGGTCCGGGTTAAAACAATCACCGGCGGCAATGTTACTGATTTTAAGTCAAATTTTACCGAACCGGCGCCATGGCTTAAGCACCGCCGGGTGTTCATGCCGGCGCCTTTCGCGTAAGGGGTGACGATGCGTATTGTCCGGACGATTCCACTGCTTCTCGCCTCCGGGCTGCTCACGGTATCTGCCGCCAATGCGGGCGAGGGCACCTTCGGCTGGCTGTCCGGCGATTGGTATCTGACGCTTGGCGCCACCGGCATGGTCGCGCCGAAATTCGAGGGCTCCAACAGCCTTCTGCTCAGCGCTACGCCGATCATCTCGCTGGGCAAGGTCGGCCCCGCTGTCCGCTTCACCTCGCGCAATGACAATATTTCGCTGGCGCTGGTCGACGATGGCGGCGTCCGCGCCGGCCTGACCGGAAAGTTCCTGTTTTCGCGCAGCAGCAAGGATGAGCTGAAAGGGCTGGATCCCGTGCGTTGGGGTGGTGAAGTCGGCGGTTTCTTCGAATTCTACCCGACGGACTGGCTGCGCGCCCGCGCCGAACTGCGTCACGGTATCCGTGCCCATGACGGCTTTGTCGCCGACATTGCCGCCGATGCCTTCCACGATATCACGCCGACGGTCAGGATTTCGGGCGGCCCGCGCGTGTCCTTTGCCTCGTCGGGCTATTTCGACTCCTACTACGGCGTCAACGCCAAGGAGGCCGCCGCCTCGGGCCTCGGCGAATACCATCCAGGCGGTGGCTTGAAATCGACCGGCCTCGGCGGCGCCATCACCTGGAAGGTTACGGAGCCGATGACCGCCAGCCTGTTCGGCGAATATGCGCGCCTGATGGGCCCGGCCGCCGATTCCAGCCTGGTCAAGGAGCGCGGCCAGCGCGACCAATTCACGGTCGGCGTCTCGACCACCTACCGTTTCAACTTTTCAATGTAGGCGATTTACGCGCTTTATTCCTGCCGTGGCTTCGGCTAAAAGCCCAGCCATGACCAGCTTTTCGCGCCTTTTCGCGATTGCGATACGAATTACAGGCCCGGTGTTCCGGGTGGCCTGAGCGCCGCCGGAGCCGCCGGGAGTTTCTGCGCGCCCCCTCGCGCTTTTTCCATAAGATGATAGTTCAACGCCCGAGCTTCGATGCCGCCGGGCAATGCATATGGCAGACCAATGACCGACACTGTTGAAACGATCGACTATTCCAAGACGCTTTATCTGCCGCAGACGGATTTCCCGATGCGCGCCGGCTTGCCGGAGAAGGAACCGCTGCTGGTCAAGCGCTGGCAGGACATGGACCTTTATCGCAAGCTGCGCGAGGAGGCCGCCGGCCGCGAAAAATACGTTCTGCATGATGGCCCGCCCTATGCCAACGGCAACATCCATATCGGCCATGCGCTGAACAAGATCCTCAAGGACGTCATCACCCGCTCGTTCCAGATGCGCGGCTATGACTCCAACTATGTGCCGGGCTGGGACTGCCACGGCCTGCCGATCGAATGGAAGATCGAGGAGCAATACCGCGCCAAGGGCAAGAACAAGGACGAGGTGCCTGTCAACGAATTCCGCAAGGAATGCCGTGACTTCGCCGCGCACTGGATCTCGGTCCAGGGCAGCGAGTTCCAGCGCCTCGGCGTCGTCGGCGATTTCGACAATCCCTATACGACAATGGCTTTCCACGCGGAGTCGCGCATCGCCGGCGAACTGCTGAAGTTCGCCATGTCGGGCCAGCTCTACCGCGGCTCCAAGCCGGTGATGTGGAGCGTGGTCGAGCGCACGGCGCTGGCCGAGGCCGAGGTCGAGTACCAGGACTATGAGAGCGACATGATCTGGGTGAAATTCCCGGTCGCAAGCCTTGCCCGCCCGGTTTCCGGCGCTGAAGGTGAACAGCCTGCGGCATTGTCCGAATCCTCGCTGGACCTGCTCGAAGCCCATGTCGTGATCTGGACGACGACGCCCTGGACCATCCCCGGCAACCGCGCCGTCAGCTATTCGCCGCGCGTCGCCTATGGGCTCTATGAAGTCACGGCGGCGGAGAACGCTTTCGGCCCGCAGCCCGGTGAAAAGCTGATCTTTGCCGACGCACTCGCCGAAGACTCGGCGGTCAAGGCCAAGATCACCTTGAATCGCCTTCACAACGTTTCGGCAGAACAGCTTGAAAGCCTTACGCTTTCGCATCCTTTCAGGGGATTTGGCGGCGGTTATGAATACCCTGTGCCGATGATCGCCGGCGAGCATGTCACCGACGATGCCGGCACCGGCTTCGTGCATACCGCGCCGAGCCACGGCCGCGAGGATTTCGACGCCTGGACGGATGCGGTGGCCGAGCTGCTCAAGCGCGGCATCGACACGGCGATCCCGTTCCCTGTCGACGATGCCGGCTTCTTCACCCGGGATGCGCCGGGCTTTGGCCCGGACCGCGAGGGTGGGGCGGCGCGCGTCATCGACGACAATGGCAAGAAGGGCAATGCCAACCAGGCGGTCATCGACGAACTGATCAAGCGCAACGCGCTGTTCGCGCGCGGCCGGCTGAAGCACTCCTATCCGCATTCCTGGCGCTCGAAGAAGCCGATCATCTTCCGCAACACGCCGCAATGGTTCGTCTATATGGACAAGGACCTCGGCGACGGCACGACGCTGCGCAGCCGCGCGCTGAAGGCCATCGACGATACGCGCTTCGTGCCGGCGGCCGGCCAGAACCGCATCCGCGCCATGATCGAGGAGCGCCCCGACTGGGTGCTGTCGCGCCAGCGCGCCTGGGGCGTCCCGATCGCCGTCTTTGCCGACGAGGACGGCAATGTGCTGAAGGACGAAGCCGTCAACCAGCGCATCATGGATGCTTTCGAACAGGAAGGCGCCGACGCCTGGTTCGCGGAGGGCGCTATGGAGCGTTTTCTGGGCAATCACGATGCCTCCAAATGGAAGCAGGTGATGGACATCCTCGACGTCTGGTTCGATTCGGGCTCGACGCATGTCTTTACGCTGGAAGACCGTCCGGACCTCAAATGGCCGGCCGACGTCTATCTCGAAGGCTCCGACCAGCACCGCGGCTGGTTCCACTCCTCGCTGCTCGAAAGCTGCGGCACCAGGGGCAGGGCGCCCTACGACACCGTCGTCACCCATGGCTTCACCATGGATGAGGAGGGGCGCAAAATGTCGAAGTCGCTCGGCAACACCGTCGTGCCGCAGGAAGTCATCAAGCAGTCCGGCGCCGATATCCTTCGGCTGTGGGTGGTGACGACCGACTATTGGGAAGACCAGCGGCTCGGCAAGAACGTGCTGCAGACCAACATCGACGCCTACCGCAAGCTCCGCAACACCATCCGCTGGATGCTGGGCACGCTCGCCCATGACGATGGCGAAGAGGTGCCGCTGGAGAAGATGCCTGAGCTGGAGCGGCTGATGCTGCACCGGCTGGCTGAGCTCGATGAGGTCGTGCGCTCGGGCTACGACGCGTTCGAGTTCAAGCGCATCACCCGCACTTTGCTCGACTTCATGGTGGTCGAGCTGTCGGCCTTCTATTTCGACATCAGGAAGGACGCGCTCTATTGCGACGGGCCTGCCAGCGTGAAGCGCAAAGCCTCGGTGCAAGTGGTGCGCCACCTCTTCGACTGCTTGGTGAAATGGCTGGCGCCGATGCTGCCCTTCACCACGGAAGAAGCCTGGCTCGACCGTCATCCCGATGCGGTTTCATTGCATCTCGACCAATTCCCTGAGATTCCGGCCAACTGGAAGAGCGAGGCGCTGGCGGAGAAATGGCGCAAGGTGCGGCAGGTCCGCCGTGTCGTTACCGGCGCCCTTGAGATCGCCCGGGCCCAGAAGGTCATCGGCTCATCGCTGGAAGCGGTACCGGTCGTGACTCTCGACGATGCCGCGCTTGAAGCCGCAATCGCCGATGTCGACATGGCCGAAATGGCGATCACCAGCGATCTCGTCATCGCCCATGGCAAGGCGCCAGAAAGCGCCTTTGCGCTCGACGATGTCAAAGGTGTCGCTGTGGTGGTCGAAAAGGCCGAGGATCGTGGCCTGGTCAAATGCGCGCGCTCGTGGCGCTACACGGCGGATGTCGGGCAGGACGCCGAGTTCCCCGATGTTTCGGCCCGCGATGCCGCGGTGCTGCATGAGCTGCAGGCGCTAGGACGTTTGTGAGTCCATAAGCCGGTGCACAAAAGCCACGCCGCGTGGGCGAAAACCGCCCGCGCGTTGCCCTTAACGAGTGGTTGAGGTAAACACGCGAAACTCCGGAAGACAAATTGTCGCCGGATTTCCGTCGCAAGAGCGTGGACGATGGGGACCGGACCTTTGGCCGGTGACGATCGAGAGGCTGTCTATAGTGGGACTTTTTAGCATGACCGACAGAACTTCCGTGCGCGTTGCGCTGCTGGCGCCGCTTGTCGCGTCCGGCCTCGCTCTGTCCGGCTGCATGAGTTCGCCCACCTACGGCACCGACAAGACGGCTGGCGAGCAGCTTGTCGGCGACCTGTCCGGCGCCTTCGCGGTCTCGCCAAAGCGCAAGCAACAGATCGACTACAAGCCGCGTCCGGAGCTGGTAAAGCCCGCACCGGGGCAGAAGGAAGCGCTGCCGGCACCGCAGGAAAGCATCGAGACGGCGAGCACCGATTGGCCCGAATCGCCCGAGCAGCGCCGCGCCCGCCTGCGTGCAGACGCCACCGCCCACCAGGATGATCCGTCCTATCAGTCACAGATCGTCGACGATGTGCAGACCGATCCGGCCGCGGTGAAGAAGGCGATGGCGGATTCAGCTTCGAGCCACCCGCCGCGTTGGTCGCCGGCGGATTCGGACAAGGGTCGCGCCGCCGAGATCCAGCGCCGCACGGCAGAGGGCAAGCAGGGCGATCCCAACAGCCGCAAATATCTGAGCGAGCCGCCTCTGGCCTATCGCGCTGCCGCCGACACCGCGCCTCAGGGCGAGCTCGGCGAGGATGAATACAAGAAGGAACGCCGCCTCAAGAAGGAGGCTGCCGCCAAGAGCAAGAGCGGCGGGCTCTTCGACTGGCTGCCCTCCTGGTAAGAGACCGCTTGGAAATTCTACTCTGGCGGCCATCTGATGGCGTTTTCTGCGCTTCCGGTGCTCACGGACCCAAATGTCCGCTGCGCTCCGGTTCTCGAAACCACCACCATATGACTCACCCGAGCGAATTTCGAAGCAGTCTCTGGCGCTCTACGGTTCCCGCCTTTCCCTGAAGAATTCCTTGAGCAGCGAGGCTGCATCGGTCTCGGCGATGCCCGGATAGATATCGGGCGTATGGTGGCAGGTCGGGGAGGCGAAGAAGCGCACGCCGTTGACCACCGCGCCGCCCTTCTCGTCAGCCGCGCCGAAATAGAGCCGGCGCAACCTGGCGAAGGAAATGGCGCCGGCGCACATGGCGCAGGGCTCCAGCGTCACATAAAGGTCGTGGCCGATCAGCCGCTCGCTGGAGAGCTTCTGGCAGGCCGCGCGTATCGCCAGCATTTCGGCATGCGCCGTCGGATCGGCAAGTTCGCGGGTGCGGTTGCCGGCGGATGCCACAACCGTATCGCCGCTGGCGATGACGGCGCCGACGGGAACTTCGCCACGCAAGGCGGCGGCTTTCGCCTCTTTCAGCGCCAGCGCCATGAAATCCGGCCGCTTCACGCGGTTTCCATCCTGATTATCTCCTCGCCACTTAGCGGTGATCCTGTTATGGAGCGCGTCAACCCGAACGTCGGACTCGATTTTCGGAAATGATCATGCGCCACATCAAAGTGCTATAGCGTTCGTTGCGCGCCCCAAAGGATGCGCCACGCTGTAGCAGCGCAAACGGACAAAGGCCACATGGACGACAACGACAAGAAATCTCCGCGCCACAAAGGCTCGGGTAAAAGTGGCCCGAGAGCCGCGGGGCCGCGCCGCGACAGCGCCGCCGGCAAAGGCGGCAAGCCTTCCTTCGGGGCCAAGAAGCCTTACTCACCGCGCGGCGCCCGGCCGGCAGCGGCTGAAGGCGAGCGGCCGAAGCGCGACTTCAAGAGCGGCGACCGGCCGTTCAGCAAGGGACCACGCCCGGAAGGCAAGCCTTTCGAAAAGCGCGAAGGTCCGCGCAAGCCCTATGCGCCGCGTGGCGACCGCCCGATGACGGCCGAGGGCGAGCGCAAGCCGTATGAAAAGCGCGAAGGGCCGCGCAAACCCTACGCACCGCGTGGCGATCGCCCTATGGCGGCCGAGGGTGAACGCAAGCCGTATGAAAAGCGCGAAGGGCCGCGCAAGCCCTATGCGCCGCGCGGCGACCGGCCGATGGCGGCCGATGGCGAGCGGCCGAAGCGCGACTTCAAGAGCGGCGACCGGCCGTTCAGCAAAGGGCCGCGTCCCGAGGGCAAGCCCTATGAGAAGCGCGAAGGTCCGCGCAAGCCCTACGCACCGCGCGGTGATCGGCCAGCTTCCGCCGAAGGCGAAAAGCGTTTCGACCGGCCAAAGCGCGATTTTGGCGATCGCCCGCAGCGTGACTTCAGCGATCGTCCCAAGCGTGACTTCGCGGATCGCCCCAAGCGCGATTTCGGCGGTGACCGGCCGCAAGGTGCATCTGGCGGCGGCTTCAAGCCGCGCCCGCGCGCCGCGGAGACTGAAGAAGCAGGCGAGCGCATTGCCAAGCGGCTGGCCCGCGCCGGCCTTGCTTCGCGGCGCGATGCCGAGGACCTGATCGCGGCGGGCCGCGTCAAGGTCAACAACCGGGCTTTGACCTCACCGGCCTTCAACGTCATGCCCGGCGACATCATCCATCTCGACGGCATGGAAATCCCGCCGATCGAGCGCACAAGGCTGTTCCTGTTCCACAAGCCGGCCGGGGTTGTCACCACCAACCGCGACCCCGAGGGGCGCAAGACAGTGTTCGACGTGCTGCCGGCCGAGTTGCCGCGGCTGATGACCATCGGCCGCCTCGACATCAACACCGAGGGCCTGCTGCTGCTCACCAATGATGGCGGGCTGTCGCGCGTGCTCGAACTGCCTGCCACCGGCTGGCTGCGCCGTTACCGCGTGCGTGTTCATGGCAAGGTCGAGGAAAGCGTGCTCGCAGGCCTGCGTGAAGGCATTGCCGTCGACGGCGTCTTCTACGGCGCCATCGAGGCGACGCTCGACCGTGAGCAAGGCACGAACGCCTGGCTGACGATCGGCCTGCGCGAAGGCAAGAATCGGGAAGTGAAGAACATCCTGGGCTCCCTCGGCCTCGACGTGACTCGGCTGATCCGCATCTCCTACGGGCCGTTCCAGCTCGACGACCTCGCCGAAGGCCATGTGCTGGAAATCAAGGGCCGCGTCTTGCGCGACCAGCTCGGCGAACGCCTGGTCGAGGAATCCGGCGCCAATTTCGAGGCCGAGATCATCAAGCCGTTCTCCAACCAGCCGGTGCGGCGTGAGCGCGAAGTGGAGCCGGAACGGCCGAAATTCACCCGCGAGGGCGATCGCCGACCGATCGGCGAAGGCGGTCTGATCAAGAACCGCAAGCGCCGGGAAGGCAGCCGCGACGAGGCGCTTGGCAAGCTGTCGACCAGCCCCGAACGCGACGCTTCGCCGGCAAAGAGCTTTGGCGAACGTGGCGCGAGGCCCGAGCGAAGCGAGTTTCGTGACAAGCCACGTGGCGATTTCGGCGATAAGCCGCGCGGTGGCTTTGGCGACAAGCCACGCGGCGGCAAGAAACCCGAGCGCGAGCAGCGGCCGATCGAGCCGCCGGGCCAGCGCAAGGCCAATGTCTGGATGGCACCGGGCGCACGTCCGATCGGCAAGGGCAGGGCGGAAGCCGATGCCGCAAAGGCTGCCGACGCCAAGGCGCGCAAGGCCTCGTTCAAGCCATCCTATGGCAAGCCGGCTGGCGCCAAGCCGTTCGGCAAGCCACGCGGCGAGCGTCCGGATGGCGGTCGGGGCGGTGAGCGGCCGCGCAATGGTCCCAAGGGTCCCCGGACCAGATGAGAGCCGGACCTAAATGAGACCCGGACTTAAATGAGAATCGTCGGCGGCCAATTTCGCGGGCGTCCGCTGGCGACGCCGCGCGACCATGCCATTCGTCCGACCACCGACCGCGCCCGCGAGGCCGTCTTCAACGTGCTGGCGCACCGCTTCGCCGACAAGCTCGAGGGCGCGCGCGTGCTCGACTTGTTCGCCGGCACCGGCGCGCTCGGCCTCGAAGCGCTGTCGCGCGGCGCCTCCTATGGCGTCTTCATCGAAGAATCGGCGGAAGGACGCGGCCTGATCCGCACCAATGTCGAAGCCTTTGGCCTGACCGGACGCACCAAGATCTTTCGCCGCGATGCGTCGGCCCTGGGTGAGGCCGGTACGCTTGCGGCCTTCGGCCTGATCTTCGCCGATCCGCCCTATGGCAAAGGCCTTGGCGAGCGCGCCTTGCGTTCGGCCAAGGCGGGCGGCTGGCTGCTGCCCGGCGCGATGTGCGTGGTCGAGGAAGCCGCCTCGGCGCCCTTCGAGGTTGGTCCGGGATTCGCTGTGGTCGACGAGCGCAACTACGGCGAGACGGTGGTCCGGTTCATCGAGGCAGGGTAAGGGCGGAGCGATTGGCGCCTTCAAAATGACGCACAATTCACTTTGCCTCCATGGCTAACCTTGCCTATCGTCGCGCGATAACAAACCGGAGCCATCAATGACACTTCATGCTGAATGGCTGCGGAGAGCGTTGCTCGCCACCGCGCTGACCATGGCCGGCCCGGCCCTGGCCGCGGACGACGGCAAGGTGGCGAACTTCCTGCTCGATAACGGCATGGAGGTGGTGGTCATCCCCGATCATCGCGCCCCCATCGTCACCCATATGGTGTGGTACAAGATCGGCAGCGCCGACGAGCCGTCAGGCAAGTCCGGCATCGCGCACTTCTTCGAACATCTGATGTTCAAGGCAACGACCAATCATGCCGCGGGCGAATTCGACCGCGCCATTTCGGACATAGGCGGTTCCAACAACGCCTTCACTTCCTATGACTACACCGCCTTCCATGAGACGGTGACGCCCCCGGCGCTCGAACTGATGATGAGCTTCGAGGCCGATCGCATGCGCAACCTCATCTTGACCGACGAGGTCATCAAGACCGAGCGCGACGTGATCCTGGAAGAGCGCCGTTCGCGCATCGACAGCGATCCGCAGGCCGTGCTCGACGAAGAGGTCGACGCGACGCTCTGGCAGAACCAGCCCTACCGCATTCCGGTGATCGGCTGGATGCAGGAGATGGAACAGCTGAACCGCACCGATGCGGTTGCCTTCTATGACAAATACTACCGGCCCAACAATGCCGTGCTGATCGTTGCCGGCGATGTTGAGCCGGACGCGGTGAAGGCGCTGGCCGAAAAGACCTATGGCAAGGTCGCACGCGGTCCGGATCTGCCGCCGCGCATCCGCCCGGTCGAGCCCGAGCAGAACACCAAGCGCACGGTGACGCTCACCGATGCGCGCGTTTCGGTGCCGAGCTTTTCGACGCAATGGGTGGTTCCGTCCTACCACACGGCAAAACCCGGCGAGGCCGAGGCGCTCGACCTGTTGGGAGAGATCCTTGGCGGCGGCACCCGCAGCCGGCTCTACCAGCAGCTCGTGGTCAAGCAAGGCATCGCATCGGGGACCGGCGCCTTCTTCCAGGGTACCATGCTCGACGCCACCAATTTCACCGTCTATGGCGCGCCGCGCGGCGACGCCAAGCTGAGCGATGTCGAGGCGGCCGTCGACGCCGAGATCGCCCGCATAGTCAAGGACGGCGTCACCGCCGACGAGCTGGACAAGGCCAAGGCCCGCTATATCAGGGCCATGATCTTCGCCCGCGACAAGCAGGACGAGATGGCCAATCTCTACGGCGCCGAGCTCGCAACCGGCGGCAATGTCAAGGATATTGAGGAATGGCCGGACCGCATCCGCAAGGTCACTGCCGACGAGGTCAAGGCGGTCGCCGCACGCTATTTGCTGCTCGACCGTTCGACCACCGGCTATCTCTTGCCGCAGCAACAGGCGGGGAATTGATTTGATGGCGAACCAAGCTGCATTGGCTTCTCCCGTAGCGCGCGCCCTCCCTTCTCCCCTTGTGGGAGAAGGTGGATCGGCGCGGAGCGCCGAGACGGATGAGGGGTGCGTCAAGGATCGCCGTCGTCGCCAAGCTGGAACACCCCTCATCCGACCGAGCTTCGCTCGGCCACCTTCTCCCACAAGGGGAGAAGGGGGAGCCTGGCGGGGAGAAGGCAAAGCCCTCCGCGCCTTCGCCACTTTGTTCCTCTCGATCCTCTTCCTCGTCCTGCCGGCGCTTGCCGCGCGCGCGATGGACATCCAGCAGGTGACCTCCTCCAAGGGGATCAACGCCTGGCTGGTCGAGGATCACTCCATTCCGATCATCGCCATTCGCTTCGTCTTCGATGGTGGCTCGACGCAGGATCCGGCGGGGCGGGAAGGGTTGGTCAATCTGATGACCGGCCTCTTCGACGAGGGCGCCGGCGACCTCGACAGCGAGGCCTTCCAGACCAGGCTTGACGATGCCGGCGCCGAAATGGGCTTCGACGCGGCGCGCGACGGTACCTATGGCTCGATGCGCATGCTGGCCGAGCAGAAGGATGCGGCCTTCGACCTGCTCAGGCTGGCCGTCACCAGCCCGCGCTTCGACCAGGCGCCGATCGACCGCATCCGCTCCCAGATCCTGTCCGGCATCATCGCCAGTGAGCGCGACCCCAACACCGTCGCCCAGACCAAATGGCTGCGCGCCATCTATGGCGACCATCCCTATTCCAGGCCCGACCAGGGCACCAAGGACAGCATCGCCACCATCACGGCGGCGGATCTGGCTGCCTTCCACAAGGCCAATTTCGCCCGCGACGGCCTGCATGTTGCGGTGGTCGGCGATATCGACGCTGCGACGCTGAAACAGAAGCTCGATGATGTGTTCGGCGATCTGCCGGAAAAGCAGCTGCTGCGGCCGGTTGCCGATACCGAGCTGAAACTCGGCCAGCAGCTGGAGGTCGACTACGACCTGCCGCAGACCTCGCTGCAGTTTGCCTATCCCGGCGTGAAGCGCGATGCGCCGGATTTCTTCGCCGCGGTGCTAATGAACCAGATTCTCGGTGGCGGCACCTTCACCTCGCGCCTCTATGACGAGGTGCGCGAAAAGCGCGGCCTGGCCTATAGCGTCGATTCCAACCTGGTCGATCACCAGCACTCCAACGCGCTGATCATCACCACGGCGACGCGTTCGGACCGCGCGGCCGAGACGCTCGGCATCGTCAAGGACGTGGTCAAGAAGATGGCCGGGGAGGGCCCGACCGAGGCCGAACTGGACGCAACCAAGAAATACATGGTCGGCGCCTATGCCATCAGCAATCTGGATTCCTCCAGCGCTATTGCCGCGACGCTTGTGGAGTTGCAGCTCGACAATCTCGGCATCGATTACATGCAGCGCCGTGCGGCGCTGATCAACGGCGTGACGCTCGATCAGGTCAAGGCGGCGGCGAAGAAGCTGCTGACGCCTGAGCCCGCGATCATGAGCATCGGCCCGAAGCTGGAGGCCAAATGACAGGTCCCACCTTCGGCATCGCCTTTGGCGGCGGCGGCGCCCGCGGCCTTGCCCACATCCACATCGTCGAGGCGCTGGACGAGCTCGGCATCAAGCCGGTGGCCATCGCCGGCTCCTCGATCGGCGCCATCATGGGCGCCGGCATGGCCTCGGGCATGAGTGGCAAGGAGATCGAGGACTATGCCCGCTCGATCCTTGGCCGCCGGGCCGAGGTCGCGGCACGCATGTGGCGCTCGCGGCCGGGCACCATCGCCGAGGCCATGCAGGGCGGCATCCGCGTCAGCCAGTTCAACATCGAGCGCATCCTGAAGGCGTTCCTGCCCGAAGCCATCCCCGAAACCTTCGCCGAACTGAAGATCCCGCTCAAGGTGACGGCAACCGATTATTTCGGCCACAAGCTGGCCGTCTTCGACGATGGCGACCTGCATTCAGCTTTGGCGGCGTCGGCCGCCATCCCCGCCGTATTCCGCCCGGTAACGCGCGACGATCGCGTGCTGATCGACGGCGGCATCTACAATCCCGTGCCGTTCGACCTCATCGAAAACGCCGCCGACATCATCATCGCCATCGACGTCGTTGGCGCGCCCAGCGAGGCCGAACGCAAGCACCCGACCACCGTCGACCTGATGTACGGCGCCACGCAATTGATGATGCAGTCGATCATCGCCCACAAGCTGAACCAGCGCCCCCCCGACATATTGATCCGCCCGCCGGTGTCGAAATACCGCGTGCTCGATTTCATGAAGATCGACACGCTGATGGCCGAGACGGAAGAGATCAAGGACGAGCTGAAGCGCGAGGTGGAGCGAGTGGTGGAGGCGCGCGCCAAGGGCAAGCGAGGGAAGAAGGCTGGGTAGGGCGAGCTGCTAATCTCCCCCCATGTGGGGGAGATGGCCGGCAGGCCAGAGGGGGGCGCTGTCCCGCCAGCCTGTCAACGAATCGCTCTTTGTCGCCGTCAGCTTTCTAAGGTTGGAACGTCAAAAGTTCGCGTTCCTTCGCGCCCCCCTCTGCCCTGCCGGGCATCTCCCCCACTTGGGGGGAGATTAGCCAATCATCACGCCTTCCCAGCCGCATACTCCAGCGCCACCACGCCATTGCTGAACGGCATGGCCGAGATCGGCTCCAGCGCCACCGGCATGTCGGACGGAAACAGCTTCTTGCCCGAACCGACGGAGCCGGGGTAGCTCAACAGCCTGACGCGGTCGACCAGGCCGTGGCGCAGCAATTCCTGCGCGACGCTGAGGCTGCCATGCACATAGATGTTGCCGCCGCTGCCTTGCTTCAGCTTGCTCACCGCTTCCGGCAAGGAACCCGTAAGCAATTCCGCCGGCTTCCAGTCCAGTGCCTTCAGGCTGGTCGAGGCCACATATTTCGGCAGCGCGTTGAACCGGTCGGCAAAATCGCCGGTTTCGCTCGGCCATGAGCCAGCAAAGATCTCATAGGTCTTGCGCCCCAACAGCATGGCGCCGCTGTCGGCAAGCTCATCGTCCTTGAACCTTTGCATCTCGTCGTTCCAGGTCACTTTAGGCAGCTTCTCGACCTCGGCAATGCCGTCGACGCTGATGAATTCGGTGACGATAAGTTTTCGCATGGCGTTCTCCTTTCGTCAGAGGATGGATGGCGACGGCCTCATCCGACACACCTCGCAAAAAAGCTCAGCCAATCGGAAGCAGGCGCTGCCTTCGGTCGAATTGACCATGCGCCCTACAAGCTCACAAAAGCCGTAAGCGGCAGATGATCTGAGGCAACCCGCGACAGCGGCGTGTCATGCGCTTCCACCGACGAGACCATGCCGTGCCGGTTGGCCATGATCCTGTCGAGCGCCAGCACCGGCAGGCCTGAGGGAAAGGTCGGCACGGCCGCCGGGGTGAAGCCAAAGGTGGCGTGCAGCGTCTTCAGCGCCGAGCGGTTGCCCAGCCGCCATTCGTTGAGGTCGCCGAGCAGCAAGGTCGGCCTTTCATCCTGGCTGCTCATGATGTCGAGCACGACGCGAGCCTGCTCGGAGCGCGAGCGGCGCAGCAGGCCGAGATGGGCGGCGATGACGCGTAGCGTGCGCGTTTCGTCGAGGTCGATCTCGGCCACCAGCGCGCCGCGCGGCTCCAGTCCGGGCAGCTTGATCTGATGCACGTCGCGCACCGTGCCGCGCTTGAACAACAGCACGTTGCCGCGCCAGCCATGGCCCTTGCCGTTTCCGGAAACCGGCACCGGCACCAGCCCGGTTTCGTGTTCGATGCGGGCAAGATCGAGCAGCCCGGCGCGATCGCCGAAGCGGTTGTCGGCCTCCTGTAAAGCAATGACGTCGGGGCCGATCTCGCGGATGACGCGGGCGGTCCGTTCGGGGTCGAACCTGCGGTCGGTGCCGATGCATTTGTGAACATTGTAGGAGGCGACCACCATCTGGGTGCCGTCGACGCGCTTGCGTGGCGTCGCGTTCGCCTTGCGCGCTTTCCTGCCGCGGATCGACAGGAGCACGGTCTCCGGGAGGCTGCGTCCGTTAATGTCCATTGGCCTGCTACTCGATGTCCTGGTCTTTGTTTATGCATGTCGTTCTCTCAAAACCGGGACCACTTTTGAGCGACATGCATTAGAGATAGGGCGATCCCAGCCATAGCAACCGGTCGAAGACGCGAATGACGAAAGGCCGCGCTTTCAAGGTTGTGAGCGTGACGGGTTTGGCCGAAGCGATTGCCGCTCCGATGCGTGTTTCGATCTCGGTGGCAAAGCCGGTATCCAGCACCTCCAGGTCGATTTCGAAATTCAGCCGCAGCGAGCGCGCGTCGAGGTTGGAGGAGCCGACATAGGCCCACACGCCATCGACCGAGATCAGCTTCGAGTGGTCGAACGATCCTTCATGGCGCCAGACACGGCAATAATGCTTCAGCACCTGGTCGTATTGCGCCGTCATGGCGCGGCCGACCAGGAAGAGGTTGTTGACAGCCGGCACGACGATGTCGATCTCGACGCCGCGCCGGGCCGCCGTGGTCAGCGCACTGATGAATTCCCGGTCCGGCAGGAAATAGGGCGACATGATGCGGATCGATTTGCGGGCGACCGAAAACGCGCCCATCAGCAGTTTGTGGTTGGTTTCGATGCTGGCGTCCGGCCCCGACGCCACCGCCCGCACCAGGATCGGCTGACCGGGAGGCGGCGAGGGTTTTTCGACATGCCAGACCTCGTCCTTGAGGGCCTCGTTGCCGGCAAAACGCCAGTCTTCGGCGGCAACCGCAAACAGGTCAGCCACGACCGGCCCGGTGACCTGGAAATGCGTATCCGCGGAACTGGCGGTTCCCACGAATTCGGCCGAGAATCCCTTACGGATGTTCATGCCTCCCGTGAATGCCACCGCACCGTCGATGATCAGGATCTTCCTGTGGGTTCGCAAGTTGGCATAGGGAAGTCTCAGGCCCATGACGATGTTGCCGTTGAAGAGGTCGACGGTAACGCCGGCTTCCCGCAGAGTCGTGAGAATGCTGGGCACGGAATAGCGCACGCCGACGGCATCGATCAGCACGCGCACGGTGACGCCGCGCCGCACCGCGCCCGCAAGGCATTCGACGAAACGTCGCCCGACCTCATCATTGTCGAAGATGTAGGTCTCGAGCAGGATGCTGCGCTGTGCGCCGTCGATCGCCCCGCACATGGCCGCGTAGGCTTCGTCGCCTGTCTTCAGGACGGTGATTGCGTTTCCCGAAAGCAGGCCGCGCCGCGCCACCCGGTCGCCCAGTGTCTTCAGTCCGGCAAAGCGTTGGCCGAATTCAGCCGAGATGAGCGCTTCGAGCGCAATGTCGCGGTCTTGCTTGGCCGTCTCGGCTTCACCGGCCAAGGGCCGCATGGCGCTGATTGTAGCCCGGCGGATGCGGTTGATGCCGGCGATGGCATAGATGATCGCGCCAAGAAAGGGCGACAAAAGCATCACGCCCACCCAGCCGGTAGCGGCGCGGACGTCTTCCTTGGTCATGATGGCGTGGACGATGCCGATGGCGGCCATCAGCATCGGAATGATCACGAGGATCAGAGGCCAGTAGGTCACAAAGGTCTGCCACATCGGCAGGACTATCGAGCCAGCGGCCGCAGAAGGCAATGCAAGGGATTAGTCAGGATTGAGGCTTGGCGCCTCAGTCCTTCGCCCGCTCCACATAGGAGCCATCGGCCGTCATCACCACGACGCGGGTGCCGGGGGCGATGTGCGGGGGAACTGCCGTGCGCACGCCGTTGGACAGCACGGCCGGTTTGTAGGACGACGAGGCCGTCTGTCCCTTGGTCGTCGGCTCGGTCTCGACCACCTCGAAGGTGGCACGCTGCGGCAGCACCAGGGCAATCGCGATGCCGTTGAACTGCGAGACCTGTACCGCCATGCCCTCGAGCAGGTAAGGCGCCATGTCGCCGACCACGCTTTCCGACACCGCGACCTGGTCGTAGCTTTCCGGGTTCATGAAGTGATAGCCTTCGCCATCGGCGTAGAGGAAGGTGTGCTCGCGATCCTCGACATAGGCGCGCTCGACCTGTTCGGTGGTGCGGTAGCGCTCCGAAACTTTCACCCCGTCGGAGATGCGGCGCATGTCGAGCTGGGTGACCGGCGTGCCCTTGCCAGGGTGGATGTTTTCGGCAAAGAGGATCACGTAAAGCTTGCCGTCCTTGTCGACGACGTTGCCTTTACGCAGGGAACTGGCGATGACCTTCACCACGGTTTTCAATCCTAGACTTCGTTGGCCTGAAACGATTGTTCGGCGCAAATCGGCTGCGAGAGCCGTCGCCGTAGCGCATCTTGGCGCGAACCGCCAGCCCTGTCAGCAATTCCGTTGCCCGGCAAAGCCATGACCGACGCTTCGCCCTGGTGGACGCCACACGTTCACGCCGACCGCCGGCCGCGGCTGATGGCGCGCAACGCCATCGCGGCCGCCATGCGCGATTGGTTTGGCGCGCGCGATTTCATCGAGGTCGAGACGGCGGCCCTGCAGATCTCGCCCGGCAATGAGGCGCATCTTTCGGCTTTCGCCACCGAGGCGATCGGCGCCGACGGCGCACGCCGGCCGCTTTATCTCCACACCTCGCCGGAATTCGCCTGCAAGAAGCTGCTCGCCGCTGGCGAACGGCGCATCTTCAGCCTGGGTGCCGTCTGGCGCAACCGCGAGCGCGGCCCTTTGCACCATCCGGAATTCACCATGCTCGAATGGTACCGGGTCGGCGAAACCTATGAGAGCCTGATGGCCGATTGCGCCGAGCTGCTCAAGCTGGCGGCCGAGCGGGCCGGCGCAAAAACCTTTCGCTTTCGCGGCCGCGAGGCCGATCCGTTCGCCGAGCCGGAACGCTTGAGCGTGGCGGAAGCTTTTCAGCGCCACGCCGGCATCGACCTTCTCGCCACGCTAACCTCGGATGGCAGCACCGACCGTGACGCTCTCCATCAAGCGCTGGTCAGGGCCGGCCTGCGCACGGCTGAGGATGACAATTGGGCCGATCTGTTCAGCCGCGTGATGGTCGAAAGGGTCGAGCCGATGCTGGGGCAGGGGCGGGCCACCATCCTCTACGGCTATCCGATCTCGGAGGCAGCCCTTGCCCGACCGAGCGCCGATGACCCGCGCGTTGCCGAACGCTTCGAGCTCTATTGCTGCGGCGTCGAGCTTGCCAACGCCTTCGGCGAACTCACCGATGCGGCCGAGCAGCGCCGGCGCTTCGCCGCCGAGATGGACGAGAAGGAGCGCGTCTATGGTGAGCGCTATCCGCTGGACGAGGATTTTCTCGCCGCCCTTGCCCTCATGCCGCAGGCCAGCGGCTCGGCGCTCGGCTTCGACCGGCTGGTGATGCTGGCGACGGGGGCAGCCCGGATCGACGACGTGATCTGGACGCCGGTCGCCTGAGGGGCGTGCACCGCCGCTCTCGTTCGATCTGAAGGCCGGGCGCCCATGCGCGGCCGCTCGGGTTGCGTCTCGTCAGCATGTTGCCGAAGGCCGGCATTTGGCGCGCTTGGACCAAAGTACGATCTTGCAGCCATATAATTAAATCAACTTGATTTTCTAAAGTGGTATTCTATGATTATGGAGCCCGGTAACAAGCCATATGACATCCAGAAAAGCCATCTCCGGCACCAATCTCGAACAGGCCAAGTCGCACAACAGGCGCGTGGTGATCGAGGCGATCCGCACCAACGGCGCCTTGTCGCGGGCGTCGATCGCACGGCTGACGGCGCTGTCGTCGCAGACCATCTCCAACATTGTCGAGGAGCTTGAGCGCACCGAACTGCTGCGCCCGGAGGCCACGCTGAAAGGCGCGCGCGGTCAGCCGGCCGTGCCTTATTCCATCAATCCCGATGGCGGCTATTCGATCGGCCTGCAGCTTGACCATCAGCTTGCCGTCGGCGTCGTCACCGATCTCTCCGGCACGATGCGAGCGCGCGTCGAAAGGGCGGTCGACCGGCCGACGCCTGCCGAGGCAATGCCGCTGCTTGCCACGATTGCCGCCGAGCTGATCGCCACCTCGCGCCTCGACCGGACAAGGCTGCTCGGCATCGGCATGAGCATGCCCGGCCCGTTCGGCGTCGAGGGCCTGACCTCGGTCGGCCCGACCGCGCTGCCCGGTTGGCACGATTTTCCGGTGGCCGAAGAGTTGCAGCGGCTCACGGGCATTCCGGTCATCGTCGAAAACGACGCCACCGCCGCGGCCATCGGCGAACGTCTCTACGGTGTCGCCAAAAACCTCGACAGTTTCGTCTATCTGTTCATCGGCACCGGCCTCGGCGCCGGGCTGTTCCTCAACGGCCACCTCTACAAGGGCAGCCGGCACAACGCCGGCGAAATCGGCCACATCATCGTGCGGCCGGGCGGCCTGGCCTGCGGCTGCGGCAAGCGCGGCTGCCTGGAGCGCTACGTCTCGCTGCGCGCCGCCTACGAGGCGCTCGATTTGCCGGACCCCGACCATGCTTCGCCCGAACTGCTCGAGGAATTGCTGGCCAAGGGCGACAGCCGCCTTGACGCCTGGATTTCCGACGCCGTCGAACCGCTGCGCCAGGCGATCGATGTGCTGGAACTCGCGCTCGACCCGGAAACCGTGGTTCTCGGCGGCTTCATGCCGCTGCCGGTGATCGAGGAACTGGCCAGCCGGCTGGAGCCGCTTCACCTCTCCGTCAGCGCGACCAGCGCCCGCACCACGCCGCGCGTGCTGGTGGGTGCGGCCGGCAAGGACACGTCCGTCCTCGGCGCCGCCGCTCTGCCGATCTTCTCGGAAACCAACCCGCAGTTCGACGTGCTGCAAAAGCCGTTCGGCTGAAATCCTGTGGCGGTTCGATCGATTGTAAGATTTCCCGATCCGCTTCTGCGCACTGTCGCGGAGCCGATACAGCTGTTCGATAGCGCCTTGTCCAGCCTGGCAGGCGATCTCATCGACACCATGCATGCGGCGCCTGGTATCGGCATCACCGGCCCGCATATCGGCATTTTGAAGCGCGTGGTCGTGATCCAGCTGCCTTCCGCCGCAAAGCCGGGCATCTATGTCAATCCATCTGTCATCCAGGCCTCGCCCGAAATGACCCGCCATGAGGAGGGCAGTGTTTCGATGCCTGGTGTCACCGAAGAGATTGAGCGACACGCACGCATACGTGTTCGCTATCAGGATCTGGAAGGCAACGAGCGGTTCGAGGACGCCGACGGTCTGCTGGCGGTCTGCCACCAACATGAGATCGACCAACTCGACGGGCTGTTCTGGACGCACAGGCTGTCGCGGCTGAAGCGCGACCGCCTGACCAAACGCTACGACAAACTGATGCGGGTGTCCTGAGCTGAAGTTCGACGCTAGGACAACCCGTAGAGAACCGGCATCAACCCGGCGAACGCGCTGAACCGTTCCCACGATTTTCGCTCCGGTGTTGTCCAACCGGTCTCGGCAAGCGCCGAAAGCCTGGGAAAGACCAGCCGGTCGAAGACGGCGCGGTCGGTCATTGGCTCCGACCAGATGCAGCACTGCACGCCGAGGAAATGTTTCTTCTGCGCCGCGCTCCAGCCTCCGACGGGATCGAAGCCGTAGAGTTTCTCGGGCGAAGACCAGCCGGCCCAGGCCGCACCCGGTTCCGACCATTCCTGGCTGTTGGCCATGTCGAGGTAATAGACCTGCCCGGGATTGACGACGATGTCATAACCTTCGCCGGCAAGCGCTGCCGAGACTTCGACGTTGCGCCAGCCATTGAGATAGCTTTTCGTCTTGTCGATGATATTGCCGTGCGCGGCTTCTTCCCAGCCGCCGGTGATGCAGCCGCGGGAAGCAAGGAAGGTCTGGATTCGATTGAGGAACTGGGCCTGCAGAACGGCAGCACCCGAGCCGTCGATTTCGTCGGCGCCATGCGTATTGGTGACCACGCCGAGCCGCTTGGCATGCGACTGCGCCAGCGCCTCGCCACCAAGTTCGGCAAGCCGTTGCAGCGCTTGCGGCGAGCCCGACCAGGCGCCGATGGGCACTTCGTCGGCACCGACATGGATCGCCTTGAACGGAAACAGCTCGATCATCTCGTCGAAGATCGTTTCGAGCACCTGATAAGTTTCCTCGCGCGCCGGGTTGAGGCAGTTGTTGGGGAACCCTTGCACAGAAAAATACTCACCATGTTCGCCGGGATCGCGCAGCTGCGGCAGCGCCTTGAGCATGGCGTAGCAGTGGCCGGGCACGTCGATCTCCGGCACCACCTCGATGCCGAACCGGCCGGCCAGCCCGACGATCTCGCGGATCGCCGCCTTAGTGTAGTAGCCGCCAGTCTTGCCGGGACCCGATCCGAGCAGCGACGGGATCGGCAGGCCGTGGCCGCGCCATGCGCCGATTGTCGTCAGCTCGGGATAGGCCGAAATCTCGACCCGCCAGGCCTCGTCGTCGGACAGATGCCAATGGAAGCGGTTGAGCTTGTTCCAGGCAAAGATGGCGAGGAATTGCTCGATCTCGGCCGAAGCGTAGAACTGGCGCGCCGTATCGAGATGGCAGCCACGCCAGCCCATTGACGGCTCATCGCGGATTTGCCCCTGCGCGGGGAAGACAAAGGTGGCGGGATGCTGCCTGGCGCCGCGCAGGATCTGGCCGAGCGTGATCAGCCCGTAAAGAAATCCGGTGCGCGTGGACGCCGACACCGTTGTCGCATCGACTGCGAAATCGATCGCATACGCCTCCGGTTCGAATCCATCCTTGCGGGATAGATTGACCGGGAAGCCGCCTTCCGCCGCCGGGCGCACAAAGCCTTCGACCGGGAATAGCTTGGCGCTGAGCTCGGCAAAGGCAGCCGTCGCGGCCTTGGCCTCTTCGCCGTCGGGCCTCGGGTCGATGCCGGCTGGTGCGGGCAGGGCGCCGGACACGTCGACCTGGCGCGGCCAGGGGATGACAGAAATGGTGACGGGCGTTACGGCCGGCACTGGATAGGGCTCCGCGCCACGCTTCAGCGGCGCGTTGTCGCCTTTGGCCTTTGTCGGTTCGACCGAAAGACGCTGGACGCTGCCATCGGCCAGCACGAGGTAGGCGCCGGTGGCGCCATCCGTCCAGTGGCGCAGCGGGTAACTCAGGCCGCGCGCCGTCAATGTCCATGTGGCTCCAGGTTCAACCACGAAGCCGGCGGGCGGCGCGAATTCGGCATGGTTGGACAGCCGTTCGACCAGCGTGGCGCCTTCGACAGCGGCCGCGGGGTCGATCCGCGCCGGGCCGCTGATGCAGAGCCGGAAATCCCGCAGAGGCCGACTTGAGGCGTTGGTGAGTTTCAGCGAATAGGCCAGCGCCTGGCCGTCCGATGCGGGCGTCCAAAAACTCTCCAGCCGCAGGGCAAGTTTCTCGGTCATGGCAATCTCATAGGTAAGCGTGAAAAGATCAGTCGGCCGACTTCAGTAGGCCGGCATAGACGCCGGGCTCCGAATTGGGGATTTGCGTCGCGCCGACGGTGCGTTCGTAGAATTCGGACGGGCCGACATCGCCGATGATGGCGTAGGCGTAACCCATCGTCTTGAGGTCGAGCAGCGAGGCCAGCAGCAGAGCATGGCCGATGCCCTGGCCGCGCGCAGCTTCGTCGACGCCGGTCGGGCCGAAGAAGCCGCGGGCGATCGATTCATGGCAGGCAAAGCCGACCAGTCTTTCGGCCCTGGTGGCCAGAAAACAGGTCGGCGGCTGGCGCATCATGGAAACCGCCGTCTCGCCGGCCCAGCCGGGACTGAACTTCCGCCGCACCCAGTCTGTGACCAGTTCGTATTCCGGCGCGACCGCGCGTCGGATAGTGACGCCGGCCTTGGCCACACGCGCGTCGAGGGCGGGGTCGGCTGCAAGCACGGAAAGATTGACCAGATAATCCATTGCGATGTCCGTTAAGAAGCCGCGCCGAGCGCGCGCACGAAGTGGTCGGGGCCGACCTGGTACACGACTGTGGATGTCGGGCGCGAGCGTCGCCTTACCTCTTCGGCATGGCCAAGGAAGCGCGCGCTGTCGCCGGGCACAAAGGGACGGTCGGGGTCGGGCACGGCGGACAGCAGAAGCTGCGTATAGGGGTGGCGCGGATCGCCGATGACGGCATTCGTCGCGCCCCATTCGACCATCTGTCCCGCGAACATCACGATGACGTCCTCCGCGACATGGGCGGCCGTGGCGATATCGTGCGTGATGTAGAGCATGGCCAGGCTCTTCTCGCGTTTGATGCGCGCCAGCAGGTCGAGGATGCCGAGCCGGATCGAGACGTCGAGCATCGAGGTCGGCTCGTCGGCGACCAGCACTTCCGGCTGCACCGCGAGCGCCCTGGCGATGTTGACGCGCTGGCGCTGCCCACCGGACAGCTCATGCGGGAATTTATGCGCCGTCAGCTCGGGATCGAGGCCGACGCCGGCAAGCAGTTCCGACACGCCCTTGGTCAATGCCGCCTTGCCCTTGGCATGGCCATGCAGCGCCAGCGGCCGCGCCAAATGGTGATGCACGGTGAACACCGGATTGAGCGAGGCGAACGGGTCCTGGAACACCATCTGCACGGCGCGGCGGTAGGCGCGTTCTTCGGCAGCGGTGCCGGGCCTGGTCGCATCGCGGCCGCGGAAGGAAAGCGTGCCTGATGTCGGATGGTCCATGCGGGCGATGATGCGGGCGCAGGTGGTCTTGCCGCAGCCGGATTCGCCGACCAGAGCCAAGGCCCGGCCAGGCCGCAGCGACAGCGTGATGCCGCGCAGCGCCTGCACGATGCCGAAGCTGCGCTCGATCGCTTCCAGGGCGATAATGGGTTCGGCGTTGACCACTGCCGAGAGCGAGGAAGGGAGCGCGTTCATACGGCCTCGCGCGCCCGCGCCGGCAGTTGCGGGATCGCACCCCACAGCTTGCGCGTATACTCATGTTTCGGCGCATGGCTGACCTGCTGCACGTCGCCGACTTCCACCAATTCGCCTTTCAGCATCACCCCGATACGGTTGCACAGTTGTGACATCAGATGCAGGTCGTGGGTGATGAACAGCACGGAAAAGCCGTGGCTGCGCTGCAGGTCGATCACCTGTTCGAGGATTTCACGCTGCACCACCACATCGAGCGCCGTCGTCGGCTCGTCCATGATGATCAGTTCCGGCTCCAGCGCCAGGCAAATGGCAATGACGATGCGCTGGCGCATGCCGCCGCTGAACTGGTGCGGATAGTCGCGCAGCCTGTTCGCCGCAATGCCGACCAGCTTGAACATCGCCTCGGCGCGCGCCCGCGACTGCGCGCGGCTGAAGCCGTTGTGCCGGCGCAGCACGTCGTGGAACTGGTCTTCGACCCGCATCAGCGGATTGAGCGAATTCATCGCGCTCTGGAACACCATGCCGATGCGGCTCCAACGCACCTTCTGCAGCGCCGCTTCGGTGAGTTTGAGCAGATTCTGGCCGTCGAGCAGGATCTCGCCACCCGCCACCCAGGCCGGCGACTTGGCCAGCCTTGTGATGGCGTAGGCGATGGTGCTCTTGCCGCAGCCGGATTCGCCGGCGAGCCCAAACAGCTCGCCGCGGCCAATGTCGAACGACACGTTCTTCACCGCGCGGAAGGCGCCCTTGTCGAGCAGATAGTCGACGCTGAGGTCGCGGACTTGCAGCAGGGGTCCGCTCACCGTGCCGCCTCCAGTTCGCGCTTGCGCTGACGGGTCAGGCGCAGCCAGCGCGACAGCGCCGGGCCTGAACGCAGTTGCGGGTTGGCGATCTCGTCGAAAGTGAAATTGAGCAAGGCCAACCCGAGCCCGACGAGCGCGATGCCGAGGGCCGGCGCGCCGATGTCCCACCAGGCGCCGACGATGATCGCCGACGAGTTCTGCGCGTTGTACAGCATGGTGCCCCAGGTAACGTTGAGCGGATCGCCAAAGCCAAGATACTCGAGCGTGGTCTGCGCCACGATCGCATAGATGATCGAGCCGACGATGTTGATGCCGATCAGCGGCACCAGATTGGGCAGGATCTCGACGAAGATGATGCGCCATGAAGGCTCACCGACCATGCGTGCGGCGGTGACGAATTCACGGTTGCGCAGCCCCATCATCTGCGCCCGCGTCATGCGTGCGCCCCATGGCCAGGAGGTCAGCGTGATGATCGTCATGATGGTGAGCGGCCCGACAGTCCCGGCAAAGGACGCCAGCAGAATGAGCAATGGGATGTTGGGGATGACCAGCACCGCATTGGTGGCAAGATCGAGCGTCGCGTCGATGCGGCCGCCGAAATAGCCGGCGATGAGGCCGATCACCGTGCCAAGTGCCGTAATGGTCAGGCCTGTGGCGAAGCCGACAGCAAGCGAGGAGCGAGCGCCCCAGACGAATTGGCTGTAGACATCGCGGCCCATCTTGGTGGTGCCGAAATAATGCTCGACCGTCGGCGGCTGATGCGAGCGGCCGACGCGCGCGCCGGGATCGTTCGGCGCCAGGATGGGGGCTGCCAGCGCCATCAGGCAGAGCGCGGCGACGATGAAGAAGCCGGCAACCGCCTTCTTTTGCCGGAGCAGGAGTTGCAGCCCGAACCTCATGCCCGCTCCTCGCTGACGCGCGGGTCGACCACGCCGTAGATGATGTCGACCAAGAGATTGGCCCCAAGCGTTGCCAATGTCATCAACAGAAGCTGGCCCTGGATGACCGGATAGTCGCGCGCCACGCTCGCCGTAAACAATGTCAGGCCGAGGCCGGGATAGTTGAACACGATCTCGGTGACGATCGAGCCGCCGAACACCGCGCCCAGCATCAGCGCCAGATTGGTCAGCACCGGCAGCATGGCGTTGCGCGCAGCGTAGGAGAACATCACCGCCGTCTCCGACAGGCCCTTGGCGCGGCCCATGGTGACATAGTCCTCGCCGAGCACCGAGATCATCGAGGAGCGCATCGTTGTCTGGAACTCGCCGATCATCAGAGGCGACAGTGTCAGCACCGGCAGGACGGCGTGCCAGAACACGCTGCCGAGGAAGGTGAAATTGAGGCCGGGATCGAGGTCTGGGTTGTAGGCATAGCCGACCGGAAACCAGCGCAGCGCCACGCCGAAGGTGAACAGCGCCGCGAGGGCGAAGATGACGGGCGGAATGGCTTTGAGGACGACAGAAAACGGCGAGACGAACGCATCGAAACGTCCGCCCCGCCGCCAGGCTGCCACTGCGCCGAGGGAGACACCGACGCAGAGGGAAAAGATGATGGCGCAGGTAACCAGCAGCGCCGTCCAGCCGGCGGATCTCGCCAGCACCTGCGTGACCGTCTGCGGATAGTATTTTACCGACACGCCGAGATCGAAGGTGGCGAGCCCCTTCAGATAGTCGACGAACTGCAGCAGCACCGGCTGCTCGACGGCGCCGAAGCGAGCCTTGATCGCTTCGATCGCCGCCGGCGTTGCACGCTGCCCAAGGCGCGCGATCATCGCATCCACCGGGCTCCCAGGCATCAGCCTGGGAAGGGTGAAGTTCACCACGATGGCAAACAGAAAGGCGACGAAGTAGACGCCGAGACGCCGCAGGGGAATCCGCATCGCAACTTGTCCTGTCTGGCCTGAGTTACTGAACGGGCTTCAGGCGCAGCAGATGCATCAACCGCATGCGGTTGTTGTCGTGGTCCTCCGGGTTCATCACCGGTTCGTCCTTGGTCACCCAGCCGGTGAAGCGCTTGGTCGAATACTGGTACCAGGTCGGGCCGTTGAACACCGGCACGACAGGGAAGGCGTCGGCAATGATCACCTGCACCTGGTCGAACAGCTTCTTGCGCTCCTCGTCCGTCGTTGCCTTGCGATAATCGTCGAACACCTTGTCGAGTTCGGGGTTCGAGTAACGCGACGGCGCGCTGGTGATGCGGCCGCCAAAGGTTGTCGACAGCGACTGGTAGTAGCCGCGGAACGGCGTCGGTCCGTCGGCGCGGGAGTTCATGACGGCATCGAACGAGCCGTCAAGGATCTGCTTTTGCCACTGCTCATATTCGGGCGTCGCGACGGAAGCATTGATCCCGATCTTGCGCAGGCCTTCGGTGGCGATCTGCACGGCGTCGATCCAGTCGGTCCAGCCATTGGGAACGATGATCGAGAAGGCGATCGGCTGGCCCTTCGGCGTGGTGCGCATGCCGTCGGCGCCCTTCTTGTACCCGGCGTCGTCAAGCACCTTGTTGGCCTTGTCGACGTCGTAGGTCATCCACACGTCCTTGTCGCCTTCGGCAGCCTTGTTGCGCCAGGCGTCGAACCGCGGCGGCAGGCCGCTGGCGTGCAGATTGACCACCGGATAGCCAAATCCGGCAATGTCGACCATCGCCGTGCGGTCCATGGCCAGGCTGAAGGCGTGGCGGAAATTGATGTCAGCGAAAGCTTCGGCGAGCCCTGGATTGGCGGTCTTGAAGTTCACCTGGAAGGCGATGGTTTCTGCCGGCGGCTGCCAGTAGCCATTGTGGTCCTTCTCGAGCGCGACATAGGTCTTGTCGATCTCGGGCAGGAACGAGCCGATCCAGTCCATAGAGCCTTCCGGCAGCAGCGCCAGCATCTGGTCGTTGCCGGAAATCTGCGGCAGCTTCAGGCAGTCGACATGAAGGTCAGCTGCATCCCAGTAGTTGGGGTTGCGGCACTGCTCATAAACCTGCGGCGTGAAGCGGCGAACCTCGGTCATCGGGCCCGAGCCGATCGGCTTCTCGTTCTTGAAGGTGAGCGGATCGGCGATGTCCTTCCAGATATGCTCCGGCACGACAGGGAAGTCGGCCATCGATTCGGGGAAGTGGGTGTCGACATCTTTCAGCGTGATCTTTACTTCCGTCGGCGAAGGCGCTTCGACCGAGGCGACGCTGCTGCCGACGCCGACAGTGTCGACCGCCGGGTTCTTCAGCATCAGGTCGAGCGTGTATTTCATATCGGCCGAGGTCAGCGGCTGGCCGTCCGACCATTTGACACCGTCGCGCAGCGTGTAGGTGATCGTCTTCAGGTCGTCGGAGAATTTGTAGCCCGTCGCCAGCCGGAAGATCGGCTTGCCGCTGTCATAGTCGTTGAAGATGATCAGCGGCTCGTAGACGAAATCCATCGTGCTCTGGCGGCGGCCGCCAAGATCGAACGGATTGAAGTTCTGCACCCAGCTCGTCTGCTCCTCGATATGCATGGCGAGTATGGATTCGGCGGCTGCCGGCTTCATCCCAGAGGGGAGGGCAACTGACGCAAGAGCCACGCCGCCCAAGGCTAAAAATCGGCGACGGCTGAAGCGCCCGCGCCCGGATTTCAACTGGTTGAATGATTGAACGCGACCGAGCATCTTTTCTCCTCCCTGAGCAGATTGGTCTATGATATAAATCAAATTGATTTAATCGTACGCGAAAGCGGGCGTCAACCCTGCGTTCTGTGGAAAGGGCTGCTGTTTCGAGAAAGTTCGGAGCCTTGCCTCCGCGCAGTCGGCTTGCCATCCACCACCGCCTTGGCTCGGGTCGCGAGCGCGGCGCCGCGATGGGCTTTTGCGTTCTGCTCGGGCGCTATGCCGCAGCGTCGCAATTGCCGGTGCGCCATTGCACAAGCCGCAGCGGGACAATAGATGGTGCAGCAGTCGCGACCGCCCGGCGCGGCTTGAAGCCAGGACCATGCGCATGACGAATACATCAGAGGCAGCGAAACTGACTGACCGCGTCGCGGCTCTGGTCGAGGCTGCCAAACGGGCCGGCGCCGACGCTGCCGATGCGGTTGCCGTGCGCGGCCGCTCGACCGGTGTGTCGGTGCGGCTCGGCAAGGTCGAGAACACCGAATCCTCCGAAGGCGACGATGTCTCGCTGCGCGTCTTTGTCGGCAAAAGGGTGGCGAGCGTATCGGCGACAGCGGCGTCGGACCCCAAGGCACTGGCCGAGCGGGCCGTGGCGATGGCCAAAGTCTCGCCCGAGGATCCCTATCAAGGTCTTGCCGATCCGGCTTTGCTGGTCGGCAAGGTGCGCGACCTCGATCTGTTTGACGCCACCGAGGTCTCGGCCGATCAATTGAAGGAAGCGGCTTTGGCCGCCGAAGAAGCAGCCCTTGCAGTCAAGGGCGTCACCAATTCAGCCGGCAGCGGCGCCAGCGCAGGCCTCGGCGGACTGGTGCTCGCGACGTCGAACGGCTTTGTCGGCCACTATGTCGCCTCGCGTTTTTCGCGCTCGGCCAGCGTCATTGCCGGTGAGGGCACCGGCATGGAGCGCGACTACGAATATTCCTCGCACCAGCATTTTTCCGATCTCGACGCGCCGGAGCTGATCGGCCGCAAGGCCGGCGAACGCGCGGTGCGCCGCCTCGGCGCCCGCAAGGCGGCGACCGGTCCGGTCAACGTGGTGTTCGACCCGCGCGTTGCGCGCGGCATTGCCGGCCATCTCGCCGGCGCCATCAACGGCGCTTCGGTGGCGCGCAAGACCAGCTTTTTGCGCGAGATGATGGGTAAGCAGGTTGCGTCGGCTGACATAACCGTCACCGACGAGCCGCTCCGGCGTCGCGGCCAGGCCTCGCGTCCCTTCGACGGCGAAGGTGTCGAAGGCGAAAAGCTCCTGATGGTCGAAAACGGTGTGCTGAAGCACTGGTTCCTGTCGACGTCCGCGGCGCGGGAGTTGGGGCTGACCACCAATGGACGCGGTGCGCGCAGCGGCTCCTCGGTGTCGCCGTCTTCGACCAATCTCGCCATCGAGCCGGGCGACAAGACGCCGGAAGACCTTATCAAGTCGCTGAAATCAGGCTTTTATGTCACCGAAGTGTTCGGCCAGGGCGTCGACATGGTGACCGGCGAATACAGCCGCGGCGCGTCCGGCTTCTGGATCGACAATGGCGAGCTTGCCTATCCGGTGGCCGAGGTGACCATCGCCTCCAATCTGAAGACGATGTTCCTCAACATGGTGCCGGCGAGCGACCTCGACCGCAATTTCGGCACCGCCGCACCGACGCTGCTGATCGAAGGAATGACCCTTGCCGGCGCGTGACCCGGTCATATCAGCTGCAGAAGACCTCGAGCTTTTGCGCGACGCCGCCCGCGAGGCGGGCGCGATCGCCATGCGCTATTTCGGCAAAAACCCGCAAGTGTGGATGAAGGGCGGCACCTCGCCGGTCAGCGAAGCCGACCATGCAGCCGACGCCTATCTGCGCGAAACCCTGCTTGCGGCACGGCCGGATTATGGCTGGCTGTCGGAGGAAACCACCGATGATCCGGCGCGGCTTCTGGCGCGGCGCACCTTTGTCGTCGATCCCATCGACGGCACCCGCGGCTTCCTCGAAGGCCTGCGCTCCTGGTGCGTCAGCGTCGCCGTGGTCGAGGACGGCCGCACGCTCGCCGGCGTGCTCGAATGTCCGGCCAAGGACGAAACCTATTGGGCGCTGCCCGGCCAGGGCGCATTCCGCAACGGCAAGCCGATTGCCGTGCGCCGCTTGGGCGAGACGGTCGAAATCGGCGGGCTGAAGCAACTGATCGACCGGATGCCGGCGGAATGGCAGGGCAGGGTGCAGCGCGCGGCGCATATTCCATCGCTCGCCTACCGGCTGGCGATGGTCGCCAACGGCACGCTCGACGCCACCTTCGTCAAGCCCAACGCCCATGACTGGGACATTGCCGCAGCCGATCTCATCCTGCGTGAAGCCGGCGGCGCCGTGCTCGACGGGCATGGCCGCGCGCCGCTTTATGCAGGCGAGGTCATCCGTCACGGAGCCTTGGTCGCCGGCAGCGGCGAGTTGCTCACCGTGCTTGCCGGCGTCATTGCCGGTACGGAAGCGTGATCGACGGTTCCAAAGTCGTCGGCTTTGGTCTAGACCTGTCACAAACTCACAATATGTGAAGGACCGAAATGGCCGCGGAAGACGGAAAGAAACAGCTTTTGCACCTGGTGTTCGGCGGCGAGCTGAAGAAGCTGGGCGGCACCGACTTCCGCGATCTCGACGCGCTCGACATTGTCGGCGTCTATCCGGATTACCAAACCGCGCACACCGCGTGGAAAGCCAAGGCGCAAGCCAGCGTGGACAATGCCCATATGCGCTATTTCGTCGTTCATCTGCACCGGCTGCTCGACCCCGAAAATAAGGCGGTCGGTTGACTTCGATGGATCATGATCTGGCGAAAGGGCCAGCGAATGAAGCCGCGCCCACGGGTAGGGGCCGCAGTCGTACGACCAAGGCTTTCTGGCGCAAGATTCGCGAACCGCTTGCGCAGTCACGATTCGTCAAAAACGCCATTGCCAGTCTGCTCGCCCAGTACGTGCGGCTGGTTCGTATGACCAGCCCGCTGGTCACCGGATCGGCACGCTTTTCGGCCGGTGGCTATTCGGAGTTCGAACCCGGTATCATCGCGCTTTGGCACGGCCAGCACCTGCTGACGCCGGCCTATTATCCCAAGCGCAAGCCGCTGGTCGCCATGGTGTCGCGCAGCGCCGATGCAGAGCTCAATGCGCTGATGCTGGAGAAGTTTGGCATCGAGGCCGTGCGCGGTTCGGGCGGGCGTGAAAGCACGAAGCATCTCGACAAGGGCGGCGCCAAGGCGCTCATCGCCCTTAAAAAGTCGCTCGTCGCCGGCAAGAACGTTGCCATGATCGCAGACATTCCCCATGGTACGCCGCGCGACGCGGGGCTTGGTATCGTTCTCCTGGCGCGCCTCTCGGGTCGGCCGCTCCTGCCGGTCGCTATCGCCACCAGCCGCCGCAAGGTGCTCGAAAAGAGCTGGGACAAAACCACCATCAACCTGCCATTCGGCCGTTCCGCTGTTACCATCGGCACGCCGATCTTCGTGGCGGCGGATGCCGATGAGTCTGAAATGGAGCGCAAGCGCCAGGAAGTCACGACTGCGCTCAATGCCGCAACCGCTGAGGCCTATCGCCTCGTGGACGGCATCCATGAGTGAGCGCTGGGCGCGCGCCTTCCTGACGGCGTACCGCTTCGCTGGCGCGGCCGCCTATCCGCTGATCGGGCCTTACGTCGCCTGGCGGACGTCGCAGGGCAAGGAAGACCGCAGCCGCAGCCGCGAGCGCTACGGTGTCGCCGGGCGACCACGGCCTGAAGGGCCGGTGATCTGGATCCATGCGGCAAGCGTCGGCGAGACCATTGCGGTCGTGCCGCTGGTGCAAAGCATCCTCGACTACGGCGTCAACATCGTGCTGACGACCGGAACGGTGACCTCGGCGCAGGTCGCCGACGAGCGGCTCGGCGACCGCATCATCCACCAATATGTGCCGCTCGACCTCAAGCCGGCGGTCAGCCGCTTCCTCGACCACTGGCGGCCGGACCTGGCCATCATCGCCGAATCCGAGATTTGGCCGATGACCATCCTCGAACTCGGCGCCCGCCGCGTGCCGCAGGTGCTGGTCAATGGCCGGCTGTCAGACCGTTCGTTCAAGTCCTGGAAGAAGCGCGCCAACATCGCCGAGGCGCTGTTCGAGAACTTGGCCCATGTCGTTGCCCAGTCGGATGTCGACGGCGAGCGTTTTCGCGCGCTTGGCGCCCGTCCGGTCACCGTATCGGGCAACCTCAAGGTCGACACCTTGCCGCCGCCGGTTGACGAGAGGGCGTTGGCGACGCTGAAGCGCCAGATCGCCGGCCGCCCGACATGGGCGGCGATCTCGACCCATGACGGCGAAGAGGTGGTCGCCGCCGAGGTCCACGCCACGCTCTACAAACGCCACCATGGCCTGCTGACGATCATCGTCCCGCGCCATCCCGACCGCGCCGAGGCGCTGGCCGCACAGATTTCCGGCATGGGCCTGAAGCTGGCGCGGCGTAGCAAGGGCGACAGGATCACCGCCGACACCGATATCCTGCTCGGCGACACGATCGGCGAGATGGGGCTTTATCTCCGGCTGACGGAAATCGCCTTTGTCGGCCGCTCGCTGACCTCGGAAGGCGGCCAGAACCCGCTGGAGCCGGCCATGCTCGACACCGCGGTGCTGGCCGGCCGCAACGTCCAGAACTTCCGCGAAGCCTATCAGCGCCTGCTCGACAGTGGCGGCGCCAAGCTGGTGCGCGACCGCGACATGCTGGCCGGCGCCGTCAATTTCCTGTTGAGCAATGAAGTCGCCCGCCATGAGATGATGGCGGCCGGTGCCGCCACCGTTGACCAGATGCGCGGTGCGCTGGCGCACACGCTGAAGTCGCTCGAGCCTTACATCCAGCCGCTGATCGTCAAATCGCGCCTGAAGGGCGCCGACGGGCGATAGAGTGGCCTCCGAAGCACCACCTTTCTGGTGGGAAGCGCCGGACTGGCGGGTCTTTGCGCTGTCGCCGCTGTCGGCAGTCTATAGCATGGTCGCCGGCCGCCGCATGCGCCACGCGCCGCGAGAAAAGATCGACGCGCCAGTGCTTTGCGTCGGCAATTTCACCGTCGGCGGCAGCGGCAAGACGCCGGTCGCCATCGCTCTGGCAAAGCAGGCCAGGCGCATGCAACTCAATCCCGGCTTCCTGTCGCGCGGCCATGGCGGCTCGTTCGCGCAGCCGCATGTCGTCGATATCAATCACGACGCCGCCAAGCATGTCGGCGACGAGCCGCTGCTTTTGGCCGAACATGCGCCTGTCGCGGTAAGTCCCAACCGCGCCGCCGGCGCCAAACTGCTCATGGAAGCCCATGGCTGCGATTTCCTGATCATGGATGACGGTTTTCAGAGCGCGCGCATCCATATCGATTATGCGCTGGTGGTCGTCGACGCCCGCTACGGTATCGGCAATGGCCGTGTCATTCCGGGCGGGCCGCTCAGAGCCAACGTCGTCGACCAGCTGGTCTTCACCGACGGGCTGTTGAAGATGGGCGAGGGCACCGCCGCCGACCAGGTCGTGCGCCAGGCGGCGCGCGCCGGCCGGCCGATCTTCGAGGCGCGTGCCGAACCCGGTGCCAAGGAACGCTTCGCCGGCCGGCGTTTCCTGGCCTTTGCCGGCATCGGTCATCCCGAAAAATTCTTTGACACGCTGCGCGGCGCCGGCGCGGAGGTGGCGCTGACGCGGTCGTTTCCTGACCATCACTTCTATGCCCCTGATGAACTTGCCGAACTGGCGGCGACCGCGCGCCGCGAGGGACTGGGCCTCGTCACCACCGCCAAGGACGCCGCCCGGCTGCGCCATGGCGCAGCCTCGGCCGAATTCCTTGGCCAACTCGACGTGCTGGAGATCGACGCCTTGTTCGAGCTCGACAACGTGCCGGAGCGCATCATCGACGAGACACTGGATGCCTGGCGCCAGCGCAGGCTGCGGGGCTGAGTTCGGCTCGGCAGGAGGGCCGGCCCTAGCGCCGGCTGCGCAGCTCCGGATGCGTTTCGATCTCGCGGCGCAGCGAGGCGGCGGCGCTGACATAGGGTTCCTGCCTGGCGACGCTCCAGTATTTGAGCTCGTCCAGCGGAATGCTCTCGCCGGTCACCGAGCAGCGCACGAATGCGCCGGGGCTGGTGACCTGGAAATCGCCGTCGAGATAGCGGATCCGGGCTTCCTTGCCGCCAGGGCCCTCGAAACGGTTCATCATGGGGTGGTGCCTGACTTCATGCTGATTTCATCGCCATAAATTGCCGGCAAGGTCAAGCTTGACGCAATGCTGAGGCGCTATTGTCGCGCCGCAAACCATTCTTATGGGACCGGCATGGACGTTTCATCCGCCCGCCTGACCGCCCTGCTGCGCGAAGCCATGGTATTGGCGGCAGTGCCGCCGGCAAAGGCCGACCCGGCGAAAGCAGCACTGATCAAGGCGCTGGCGCAGCCGCCGCCGCCATCCGGCCCGGCTGTCCAGCCTGCAGCGGTGCCGGCGCTGCAGGCACAATTGTCCGCCACCTCCGCTAAGGCGCAGCAGACAGGATCCACTGAGGTCCTGCAGGCCTATCTGGCAATTGCCGAACCGGGCGCCGAGGCGCCAGACGATGCGGGGCGGCCGACACGGGCCGTGGCGGCCACGCCGGCAAACGATGACGCACAGCGCGGTCTGCCTGCGCCGTTGGCAAGGGCCGACGATGGCGCCGCTGCAAAACCCGCAGGCCTGCCATGGCTTGCCTTTCTCGTCCCCGAGACTTCGCCGCAACGCCGCGCCTCTGTCGCCGATGCGGCGGCAAAACGAGGGCAGGCAACGTCTCGGCCGCATGACGCGGCCCAGCCCAAAAACCGGCAACAGATGCGCGTCGGCCTGATGTCGCTGGCCGCCGGGTTTCTGGCCGTCGCGATCGTTGGCTTCGTCCTGCTGCTGCTTCGCTGAGCACAGGGTCGGCTGGGCTCAGGCCGCCGGCGATTTTTGCTTTGTCGCTTCCGGCAGATCGGGCCTCAGATAGACGATCAGGCAGCAGGAACAGATGCCAAGGCCRACAAGCGGATATTTCAGCGCGACGACTGCCGCCACACCGAACAGGCACAAGGTGATGAGCGACCTCAGCCGCATGATCCGGCTCACGCGCGACGAAACCTCGTCGGTTCGATCGATAAGCTCCCAGATCAGGCCGGTATAGGTCGCGTTGACGATGAAGAAGACGGCCGCATAAAACGCCACGGGTTCGGGCGCCAATTCGCTGGTCGCCATCCAGGCGGTGGACAGCGGCAGCAGCGACATCGAGAACAGATGCGCGAAATTGAACCACAACAGGCGGTGCGTGGTCTCTTCGGCATAGCGCATGAGATAGTGGTGGTTGGCCCAGACGATGGCGATGAACAGGTAACTCACGGCATAGCTCAGCCATGTCGGCCACAACTCCAGCAGCGCCTTGAAGGTCGGCAGCTCGGGCGGCCGCAACTCCAGCACCAGCACGGTGATCAAGACAGCGAAGACGCCATCGGAGAAGGCGTTCAGCCGCTCGAGAGTTGCCTTACGGGGCAGGGGCATGTCTTCCTCGCTATCTGCTGTCCCTCACGATGGATCGCCGCCCCTAGCGCTCGGCTTCGAGGAAGGCTTCCATCTTTTCCATTGCCAGCCCTGCTTCAATTGCGATGCGGCGGGAAAGGTCGGCGGCAGCCGTGCGCGGCCGCCCCAGCGGCCGGTCGAGCCAGTATGACACCGGGTTGAGTGCGGTGCGCTCATCGACGGCAACGATGCGGCCCGTATCAAGCTGTTGCCCGCTCAATGGCGGCCGTGCCAGCGCGATGCCGAGCCCATAGGCGGCGGCATCGAGCACCAGATTGTAGTCCTCGAAGCGGCGGTCCTGCGGGCGCGGGCGATAATCCATGCCTTGCGCTGCAAACCAGGCACGCCAGCCGGATGCATCGGAATCGTTGATCAGCGGAAATTTGAGCAGCCGGGCAGGGTCGCCACGGCCGATTTCGCGGGCAAGGCTTTGCGAAGCGACCGGGAAGACATGTTCCTCGAAAAGCTTCACCGAGATGCGGCCCGGAATGCCGCCGCGACCGCAACGGATCGACAGGTCGATGCCTTCATCGGCAAGGTCCGCCTGGCGGATATCGACGTCGAGTACGATGCGCAGCTTGCTGGGATTGTTCTCCAGCGCCGCCATGCGCGGCATCAACCACAGTCCGCTGACCGAGGGGATCGAGGTCAGCCGCACCACGGCTGTGCCGCGCGGCTCGACCCAGCGGTCGGAATGGGTGGAGATCAGCGCAAAAGCTTCCGCCGTGCGCAGATGCAGGCGGTTGCCCTCGATGGTCAGCGAGACGCCGCGCGCGCCGCGGTCGAATACTTTCAGACCCAGCCAGTCCTCCAGCTTGGCGATCTGCCGGCTGACGGCGCCATGGGTGATGTTGAGCTTCTCGGCCGCGGCCGAAAAGCTCCCGGTGCGCGCCGCCGCATCGAACGCGCGCAATGTCTCGAGCGGCACCATTGTGTCTGAGCTGTGATCCATAGTCACAGGTGATCCTCGATTTGATCGTTTGTCAACGGTGCCGAAAAGGCGCTTTCTGCCTTTCAACACGAGGAAATCCGAGGACAATGAGATGAGCGCAACGACCAGCACGTCGAATCCGACACAGCGGATGGACACCACAGCAGCCATCGCCGTGGCGTTGACGGTGGTCGGGTGGGCCTCGGCCTTTCCCGCGATCCGTGCCGGCCTCGCCGCCTTCGGGCCGCTGGAACTTGGTGCGCTGCGCTTTGCCATAGCTGCAGTGCCGGCGGCGATCTTTCTTGCCGTCAAGCGCCCGGCGCTGCCGCGGCTCGACGAAGTGTGGCGCCTCGTCTTTGGCGGCGCCATCTTCGTTGCACTCTACACCGTCATGCTCAATTTCGGCGAACTGACGGTGTCGGCAGGCGCCGCCGGTTTCATCATCAATGTCAGCCCGATCTTTACCGCCATCATGGCAATGGCATTGCTCGGCGAGCGCTTCTCAGGCTGGGCCTGGTTTGGCACGGCGATTTCTTTCGCTGGCATCGGCATCATCGCGGTGGCCGACGGAAATGGTCTGCACTTCAACGCCGGCGCGCTGCTGGTTCTTGGCTCCGCGCTGTGCTCGGCTGTCAATACCATCGTCCAGAAGCCGCTCTTTGCCCGCCATCACCCGCTGACCATCTCGGCCTCGAACATGATCCTCGGCGCGCTTTGCCTGGCACCCTTTCTGCCAAGCGGCTTTGYGCAGGCAGCGGTCGCCAACGCAGCCGGTCTCGGCGCGGTGATCTTTCTCGGCATCGTGCCCAGCCTGATCGCCTATGCCGCCTGGGCAACCGCTCTGTCGCGTCTCCCGGCGGCGCGCGCTTCGAACTTCCTCTATCTGGTCTCGCCCATGTCGGCCCTGATCGGCTTCTTCTGGCTGGGCGAAGTGCCGACGCTGCTCGGCATTCTCGGCGGCGCGCTGGCGCTCAGCGGCGTCATCGTTGTGAATTTGAAGCGTTAGATCAAAGCGTTGGACGCCTTTCCCGAATCATAGTGAGAGCCGCACCGGTATTTCTCAGCGCACGAAATGGCCGACCGCTGCTGCGGTGCAGACAGGACCCAACCGGGTGGCTATGGTGCGTTGAAATTCACCGGGGGGTCGGGATGGTCAGGCAGTTCGTATCGGCCGTATTTTGCTTGCTGCTGCTAAGCGGCAAAGCCGGTGCGGGTTGGTATCACGTGGAAAACTACGAAGGGTCCATCGGTCCCAACCCCGTCCATCTCTCCCTGCAGACCTACAGTTTCGGCAGCGGCCTCACTGTCCAGGGCAGCTTCTTCTACGACGCCAAGCAAAGTCCGATCGCGCTTTACGGCAAAGCCAGTGGTACCAGCCTCGCGCTTTGCGAGATTGCCGATGACAAGGAGTTCGAGCGGGTCATCGTCATGGGCTCTAAAACCCCTGTCGACACCACCGGATGCCCGTTTTCTCTCGAGCTCGGTGAGGGAAGCCTGACGGGCAGCTGGAGCAAGGGCGCGGACAAATTTCCGGTCAGTCTCAGGAAGGTAGCGGGCCTGGACGACACCGGGGAGGGGAAGGTCGAAGGAACCGTCGAGATTCCTTTCTGGGCGCAGACGGCCACCGACAGGTTTGCCGGAATCTACGCAAAAACCGGCGACGGAATCTGCATGACAAAGATGCAGATCATCAACAAGAAACGGCAGAAGGTCGTACAGACCATCAAATTCGGGGGCGACCTCTGCAATGCGGGCATGCTGATGACACCCATCTACTGGAATGTGCAGAAGCAGACAGAACGGGGCAAGGACATCATATCCGTGAATTTCTACGATGGCCGCGCCGGGTATGAGGAGGACTATGTCTTTGACCGCAAGACCAAGAAGTATCGCCTGAGGAAGTGAAGCGACGCCTATCAACACAATCGCCACGGGCCGCGTCGTTATCGCCCGCGAAGGTGTATCGCGATAGACGCGGAAATCAAATCGCCTGCCGTTAGATTGCATTTGCGCCGCACGTCGTCCTTCAGCGGCAAAAGATAGCTTCCATGCTTGGGAAGCAGCGATGTGCCGAACATGACGCCGTCAATGGTCGCCTCGACAGGTATCACCCCCCAGCCATAGGTCGCGAACTTCGCGACCTTTTTGATCTCTTCGCCATACGGCTCGGGGATTGGCGCGAAGAAGTATGGCGACGGACCCCCCCAGTGGATCACTTCGGCTTCGAACCGGAACTGGACCGTCGACTCGCCGCTCACAGACTTATCGCCGCCCGAACAGCCGTTCGATATCGGCGAGCTTGAGCTCGATATAGGTCGGGCGGCCGTGGTTGCAGGTGCCGGACCCCGGCGTTGCCTCCATCTGGCGCAGCAGCGCGTTCATCTCCTCGGGTTTGAGCAGGCGGCCGGAGCGTACCGAACCGTGGCAGGCCATGGTGGCGGCAATCTTGTCCAGTCGTTCCTTCAGCGTCTCGACCGTGTCGTTGTCGGCGATCTCGTCGGCGAGATCACGCACCAGCTGCTGGACATTGGTCTCGCCCAGCATCGACGGCGTCTCGCGAACGGCCACTGCACCGGGGCCGAAGCGCTCGATGCCGAGTCCGAAGCGGGCCAGTGTCTCGGAATGCAGGGCCAGCCGCTCGGCATCCTCTTCCGGCAGGTCGACGATCTCCGGCAACAGCAGCATCTGCGAGGGCACCGCGCGTGAATGCAGCGCATTCTTCAGCGCTTCGTAGACCAGCCGCTCATGCGCCGCGTGCTGGTCGACGATGACAAGCGAATCCCGGGTTTGCGCCACGATATAGTTCTCGTGCACCTGCGCGCGGGCAGCGCCCAGTGCGGTGCCAAGCAGCGTCTCGGCCGGTTCGGCTGAGCCGGCACGCGCGTCAGCGCTGGCGAGCGGGCCGGCATCAAACGCTGCCTGCTCGTCTTCACGGAAGCCGGCGCCGTCAAAGCCCATATCCAGCGGCCGCTGCGGCGAACGGTCGAAACCGGCAAAGCCGGAAGCACGATAGGCCGCGTCGTAGCTGCGATGACCATTGGCCGGGCCGGCATGGGCATAGGAGGCGGCACCCGGCCGGAACGCGGCCATCATGCCGGCCGCCCCTGATGTGGCGGCGCGGATGCCGGCATTGGCCAGCGCTTCGCGGATGGCGCCGACGATCAGCCCGCGCACCAGGCCTGGGTCGCGGAAGCGCACATCGGCCTTGGCCGGGTGGACGTTGACGTCGACGGTTGCCGGATCGAGCGTCAGGAACAGAACGGTCACCGCATGCCGGTCGCGCGGCAACACGTCGGCGAAGGCGCCGCGGATGGCGCCGGCGATCAGCTTGTCGCGCACCGGGCGGCCGTTGACATAGGCATATTGCTGCAGCGCATTGGCGCGGGTGAAGGACGGGATCGAGACGTGGCCGGTCAAGTGCACGCCGTCGCGGCTGGCATCGATGGCAATGGAATTGTCGGGAAACTCGGCGCCCATCACTTGCGCGACGCGGCGCAGGCTGCCTTCCGCGCTGTCGTCGGTTGCCGGCAGCTCCAGCGTCGAGCGGTCGGAGCCGGCCAGCGTGAAGCGTACGGCGGGAAAGGCGATGGCGATGCGTTTGACGACATCGCTGGTGGCCGAGCTTTCCGCGCGCTCACCCTTCATGAATTTCAGCCTTGCCGGCGTGGCGAAGAACAGGTCGCGCACCTCGACCGTGGTGCCGCGATTGGCGGCCGCCGGCTTGACGGCTGAAACCCGGCCACCTTCGATGCCGATTTCGGCCGCACTGTCGCCGGCAGCCGTGCGCGAGCGGATCGACAGCCGCGACACCGAGCCGATCGACGGCAGTGCTTCGCCGCGAAAACCGAGCGAGCGGATGTGGTGAATGTTGTCGGCAAGCTTGGACGTGCAGTGGCGTGCAATCGCCAGCGCCAGCTCCGGTTCGGGAATGCCCGAGCCGTCATCGGTGACGCGGATCAGGTTCAGTCCGCCGCCGGCGGTGACGACCTCGACGCGCGTGGCGCCGGCATCGAGCGCGTTCTCGACCAGTTCCTTCACCACGCTCGCCGGACGCTCGATGACTTCGCCGGCGGCGATCTGGTTGATCATCGTTTCGGAAAGCTGGCGAATGGGCATGGCGGTACTATAGGCGGATTCGTAGGTGGCGGGCGAGGGGTGCAATTAATGTTGTTCGCCGCAATCCTTCGCGCCCCCCTCTGTCCTGCCGGACATCTCCCCCACGAGGGGGGAGATTGGCAGCTTCACCGCCGGCGCCTTCCTGCAACGTTTGAGATTGGCGAAAGCGGGTGCGCTAGCTGATCTCCCCCCAAGTGGGGGAGATGGCCGGCAGGCCAGAGGGGGGCGCCGTAGAGCGCCAGCTTTGCCTTGCACCAGATATGCGAAACTCAAGCCTGCGCCGCGAGCCAATCCCTGACTTTCCGCGCATTCTCGCTCAATTCGCGGTTCTTTGGCCAGACGACGTAGAACGCCTTGCCGGTCTTCAGCACATGGTCGGTCACCGGCGCCAGCAGCCCCGTCGCCAGCAGCCGCTCGGCCAGATGCCGCCAGCCGAGCGCGATGCCCTGGCCCTCCATGACGCCCTGGATCACCAGGCCGTAATCATTGATGCGTAGGCCGCGCGCGGTGTTGTCGAGGCTGCCTCCGGCCGACCGGAACCATTCGTCCCAGCTTGCCGCCTCGCGGTAGGGCTCCTCGAGATGGATCAGGCGGTGCGTGGCCAGTTCCGCCACGGTTTTCGGCATGCCGAACTTCGCGAGGTAGCTGGCGCCAACGACCGGGAAGATCTCCTCGTCGGCCAGCGGCAGCGAATGATAATCGGCCCAGTCGCGCGGTTCGCCGCCGCGCACGGCAAGCGGAATGCCCTCGGCGATGATGTCGAGATCGCGGTCGGCGGTCTGGATGCGCAGGTCGATGCCCGGCAGTTCGTCGCGGAACTGCTGCAGGCGCGGCATCATCCAGAACGAGCCGAAAGCGGTCGAGGCGGCAAGCGTGACATGGCCGCCGGTCACCTGCAGGCGCAGATCTTCCGCCGATTTGCGGATATGCGAGAGGCCGAGCGAGACGTCGGCATGGAAACGCTCGCCGGCTTCCGTCAGGATGACCTGGCGGTGGCGCCGCTGGAACAATTTGGCGCCGAGCTGTTCCTCCAGCCCGCGCACCGCATAGGAGACGGCGGCCTGCGTCATGCCGAGTTCACGCCCGGCGGCGGTGAAGCTCGACAGCCGGCCGGCCGCCTCAAAGACGATCAGGCTGCCGGCCGAAGGCAGGAGGTGGCGCAGGCTTCGCATAAGCTCAGCTTATACAAGAGATCAGGATTTTCCAGCGTCACAGTGGAAATTCGTCTGGGTAGATTATCTTACAAGGGAAAAAGGGAGGTCTGATGAACGCGCCGGCCGATGTTGTGATCGAACCAGCCAAACGCCGCGAACGTGGCGGTGGCCGCATTGCCAGGCGCGAATTGCGTTCGCACGGTTCGGAAGGGCTCAGCCGCCCCTACATCGTGCGCAACATCCCGACCTACGACATCCTGTCGGAAGAGAACCTGCTGCGCATAGAGGCGACCGCCGACCGGATCCTGGCCGAGATCGGCATAGAATTCCGCGACGATCCGGCAGTGCTTGCGCACTGGAAACGGGCAGGGGCCGATATTGACGGCGTGCTCGTCAAGTTCGAGCCGGGCATGCTGCGCGAGATCCTCAAGACCGCGCCGGCGAGCTTCACCCAGCATGCGCGCAACCCGGCCAATTCTGTCGAGATCGGCGGCAAGAGCGTCGTCTTCTCGCCGGCCTATGGCTCGCCCTTCGTCATGGATATCGACAAGGGCCGTCGCTACGGCACGATCGAAGATTTCCGCAATTTCGTGAAGCTGGCGCAGTCCTCGCCCTGGCTACACCATTCCGGCGGCACCATCTGCGAACCTGTCGATGTGCCGGTCAACAAGCGCCATCTCGACATGGTCTACAGCCATATCAAATATTCCGACCGCGGCTTCATGGGCTCGGTGACGGCAGAGAGCCGCGCCGAGGATTCGATCGACATGGCGCGCATCGTTTTCGGTCGGGACTTTGTCGACGAAAACTGCGTCATCCTCGGCAATGTCAACGTCAACTCGCCACTGGTCTGGGACGCGACGATGACGACGGCGCTGCGCGCCTATGCGCGTGCCAACCAGGCCGCAGTCATCGTGCCGTTCATCCTTGGCGGCGCCATGGGCCCGGTCACCAATGCCGGCGCCATCGCCCAGTCGCTGGCTGAAACGATGGCCGGCTGCGCGCTCACCCAGCTTGAAAGGCCGGGCGCACCGGTCATTTTCGGCAATTTCCTGTCCTCGATGTCGCTGCGCTCGGGCTCGCCGACCTTCGGCACACCGGAGCCGGCGATCGGCTCCATGGTCATCGGGCAACTGGCGCGCCGGCTGAACCTGCCGCTTAGATGCTCTGGCAATTTCACCACCTCGAAACTGCCCGATGCGCATGCCATGAACGAAGGCACCATGTCGATGCTGGCGGCGGTGCATTGCGGCGCCAATTTTATCCTGCACTCAGCTGGTTTCCTTGATGGCTTGCTGTCGATGTCCTACGAAAAATTCGTCATGGATGCCGATTTCTGCGGCGCGCTGCACACCTATCTCGACGGGGTGAAGATCGACGACAACCAGCTGGCGCTCGACGCTTTCAGGGAAGTCGGGCCGGGCAGCCATTTCTTCGGGTCGGCCCACACCCTGGCCAATTACGAGACGGCGTTCTGGGATTCCGAGATCGCCGACAATGAGCCCTACGAGAAATGGGAGGCGGCCGGATCGGAAGATGCCGCCATCCGCGCCAACCGGCGCTGGAAAAAGGCGCTGGCCGAATACCAGGCGCCACCGCTGGACGAGGCAATTGACGAGGCGCTGCAGGAGTTCATGGGCCGTAAAAAGATCGAGATGGCGGACGCCTGGTACTGAACATCTAGAAGGGCGAACAACGCCACGCATCGGTCAATGCGAAAAGCGGAGGAAAAAATGGCACTCTTCACAAGCAACGGCGATCGCGTGCCTGATACCATCGAGGCGATGGCGCAAGAGACGCGTGCGGGCCGGATGGACCGGCGCGAGTTTCTGGCATTGGCAAGCGCTTTCGGCGCATCGACGGCTTTGGCCTACGGCATGATCGGCCTCGCCGCGCCGGGGCAGGCCTTTGCCGAGGAGCCGAAGAAGGGCGGCACGCTGCACATATCGATGTCGGTGAAGGCGCAGAAGGATCCGCGCACCTATGACTGGGTGGAACTCGCCAATATTTCGCGCTGCTGGCTGGAGCCGCTGGTCCGCTACACCAGGGAATTCACCTTCGAGCCGGTGTTGCTCGAGAGCTGGGACGTCAATGACGACGCCACCGAATACACGCTGCATGTACGCAAGGGCATCACCTGGAACAATGGCGATGCCTTTAACGCCGATGACGTGGTCTTCAATCTGACCCGCTGGTGCGAGAAGAACGTCGCCGGCAATTCGATGGCCGCACGTGTCGGCGGGCTGATCGACGCCAAGACCGGCAAGGCGCGGGACGGTGCGATCACCAAGGTCGACGACTTCTCGGTCAAGCTGACGCTCGCCGAACCCGACATCTCGCTGATCCCCAACCTCACCGACTATCCCGCGCTCGTCGTCCACCGCAATTTCGATGCCGACGGCGCCGATCCGATCAAGAAGCCGATCGGTACCGGACCCTTCGAACTGGTCTCCTACGATGTCGGCCAGAAGGCGGTGGTCAAGCGCCGCGAAAACGGCAAATGGTGGGGCGGCGAAGCGCCGCTCGACAGCGTCGAATTCATCGACTACGGCACCGACTTCAACGCCTCGGTGAACGCCTTCGATTCCGGCGAGATCGACCTCAATTTCGAAACGCCGTCCGACTTCATCGACATCCTCGACAAGATGGGCCTGCAGAAGTCGGAGGTCGCAACCGCGACCACGCTGGTTGCGCGAACCAACATCACCCACAAGCCCTATGACGACCAGCGCGTGCGCAACGCGCTGCAGATGGCGGTCGACAACAATACGGTCCTGCAACTCGGCTACAACGGCCGTGGCACGGTTGGCGAAAACCACCATGTCAGCCCGATCCATCCGGAGTATTTCGCGCTGCCCAAGAAGACGCGCGACGCCGCCGGCGCCAAGAAGCTGATGGCGGACGCCGGGCAGGCCGATTTCGAGCACGAGTTGATCACCGTCGAGGACGATTGGCAGAAGAATACCGGCGACGCGATTGCCGGCCAGTTGCGCGACGCCGGCATCAAGGTGAAGCGCTCGGTGTTGCCGGGCTCGACCTTCTGGAACGACTGGACGAAATATCCGTACTCGATGACGATCTGGTACATGCGCCCGCTCGGCGTCCAGGTGCTGGCGCTGGGTTACCGCACCGGCGAGGCCTGGAATGAATCGGCCTATTCCAACCCGGACTTTGACGCCAAGCTGAAGCAGGCGCTTTCGCTCATCGACGTGGAGAAGCGGCGCGAGGTGATGAAGGATGTCGAGCAGATCCTGCAGGATTCCGGCGTCATCATTCAGCCTTTCTGGCAGAAGCTCTACAGCCACATGAACAAGAAGGTGAAGAACTACGGCGTCCACCAGACCTTCGAGATGGACCTGCAGAACGTCTGGCTGGATGGCTGAGACAGCACACGCCAGGACTTCATGAGCCGCAAAAAAGCCGATATGCAGGATGTGTGGTATTGCCACCTTGCCGCCGAACATCCGGAGACACCTGCATGAAACCGATAGTGCTGGCCGCTGCCCTTTCGATAGCCTTGCCCGCCGCCGCGCTGGCCGGGCCGGCTTCGAACGCCGTGAAGTTCTTTTATGTGCCTGAAGTGAAATTCGAAGGGGACGCCAAATACCGCGACCGCTTCACCGAGCCGGTGACCAAGCTGTTCGACCTCAACGACCAGGCGACCAAGAACAAGCCCGATGAGGTCGCCTGTCTCGACTTCGATCCCGGCCTCGACGCCCAGGATTTCGATCAGAAGACGATTGCCAAGACATTGAAGCTGGCCGAGACCGTCAACGGCGATACCGCCGAAGTCACCGCCACCTTCAGCCTTTTTGCGGAAGGCGACGATTCCAAGCGCGAAATGCTGTGGTCGATGAAGAAGGTCGACGGCAAATGGAAGGTCGCTGACATCAGCTCCAAGACCAGCAACTGGACGCTGAGCGCGCTGGAGTGCATGCCCGACAAAGCGCCGGAGTGATACCGTGCTCCGCTGGCTTGCCCTGGCGCTGTCGACCTTATCGATGCTGGCAGCAGGGCTGAACGGCGCTTCGACACAGGGGCTGCTCGGTCCGCCACCTGCAAATGCCCCGGCCGAGACAGTGCCGGGCGGCGGCACGCCGCCCGCAAATCCACCTGGCAATGCAGTGGAACCCGCAACGCCACCCCTGGCATGGCCGCCATCCCAGCCGGCCGCGCCTGTCCTGCCGGGCTCGCCGACAGCTGTGGTCAAGCCGTTCTACGAACATCTCGGGCTGGAACTCGATCCGACCCAGCGCAGCCATTTCGTTGATCCGGCCAAGACCGTACTCGACAAGAGCGATGCGCTGCGGGCGTCGGGCCAGGGCGAATGCCTCGACCCCAACATGGCGCTCGACAATGCCGATTACGACAAGCTGGCAATCGACAAGAGCCTGAAGAGCATCGAGGCCGTCAACGGCGATCAAGCCAAGGTGGTGGTGGCCTTCGTCGTCGAAGGCAATCAGCATCGGCTGGAGTGGAAACTGAAGAAGGTCGATGGCGACTGGAAGATATCCGACCTGCTCTCGGTGACCGGCGAATGGGCGCTCAGCCAGTACCAGTGCGAATGATGTTGATTGAGGATAAGCGCCGGCGATCCTTCGCGCCCCCCTCTGTCCTGCCGGACATCTCCCCCACGGGTGGGGAGATCAGCAGTTCCAGCGTCTCGCTCTCTCCGCATCGCTTAAGATGGGCAAAAGCCGGCGTAGCGGCCAATCTCCCCCCGAGTGGGGGAGATGTCCGGCAGGACAGAGGGGGGCGCTGTCCCGCCAAAGTTCCGCAAAATAGCTTCAGCCCCTTCCGCGATAAGGGGCAACACCGGTGTCGGGCAGCCAGGCGCCTTCCGGCGGCGCGCCGGTCTGCCAGAAGACATCGATCGGAATGCCGCCACGCGGATACCAATAGCCGCCTATACGCAACCACAGCGGTTTGGTCGCCGCCACAATGCGGCGGCCGATCATCACCGTGCAGTCTTCGTGGAAAGCGCCATGGTTGCGAAACGAGGTCATGAACAGCTTGAGCGACTTCGATTCCACAAGGGCGGCATCGGGCGCGTAGTCGATGACGATATGAGCGAAATCCGGCTGTCCGGTGACCGGGCAGAGCGAAGTGAATTCCGGACAGGTGAAGCGCACGATCGCGGGCGGCCCGTCGCCGCGCTGGAACGGCACGGTCTCCAGGACCGCAGTTTCTGGGCTCTGTGGCGGTTCGACATGGGCGCCGAGCTGGGTGAGGGTTTTGGTATCGATCATGGGCGGGGTCTCTTTCAATTTTCGCCGCTCATTAGCACAAATTAAGACAACAGGAAGACGATGACCAGCAACGATCCGCTTCTCCAGCCCTACCAGCTCAAGCATCTGACGCTGAAGAACCGGGTGATGTCGACCAGCCATGAGCCGGCCTATTCCGAGGACGGCATGCCGAAACAGCGCTATCGGCTCTACCACGCCGAAAAGGCCAAGGGCGGCATGGCGCTGACCATGACCGCCGGTTCGGCCATCGTCTCGCGTGACAGTCCCGCTGCCTTCGGCAATCTGCATGTCTATGACGACCGCATCGTGCCGTGGCTGGCAGAGCTCTCGGATGCCTGCCACGAGCATGACTGCAAGGTGATGATCCAGATCACCCATCTCGGCCGCCGCACCGGCTGGAACAAGGCCGACTGGCTGCCGGTGCTGTCGGCCTCGCCGGTGCGCGAGCCGGCGCATCGCGCCTTCCCCAAGACCATAGAGGACTGGGACATCGAGCGCATCGTCGCCGACTATGCGTCCGCCGCGCAGCGCTGCCAGGCAGCCGGTCTCGACGGTATCGAGTTCGAATCCTACGGTCATCTGATGGACGGCTTCTGGTCGCCGGCGACCAACCACCGCGACGACGAGTTCGGTGGTTCGCTCGACAACCGGCTGCGCTTCACCGACATGGTGCTGGATGCAGTGCGGGCAGCGGTCGGCGACAAGTTTGTCGTCGGCATCCGTATGGTGGCCGACGAGGATTTCGAAAAAGGCCTGTCAAAGGCGGAGGGCATCGAGATCGCCCGGCGGCTGGCTGGCTCCGGCAAGGTCGATTTCCTCAACATCATCCGCGGCTCGATCGAGACCGACGCGGCGCTCACCAAGGTCATCCCGGTCACCGGCATGCGTTCCTCACCGCATCTCGATTTCGCCGGTGAGGTGAGGGCGGCGACGAAGTTCCCGACCTTCCACGCGGCGCGCATTTCCGATGTCGCCACGGCGCGCCATGCCATCGCGACGGGAAAACTCGATATGGTCGGGATGACCCGCGCCCACATCGCCGATCCGCACATCATCAAGAAGGTGATGGAAGGCCGTGAGCACGAGATCCGCCCTTGCGTCGGCGCCACCTATTGCCTCGACCGCATCTATGAAGGCGGCGAGGCCCTGTGCGTCCACAATGCGGCGACCGGCCGCGAGGCCGAAATTCCGCATATCATCGTCAAGACCGAAGGGCCCAAGCGGAAAGTCGTCGTCGTTGGCGCGGGGGCAGGCGGGCTGGAGGCGGCCCGCGTCATGGCTGAACGCGGCCACCATGTCACGGTGCTCGAAGCCTCCGGTCAGGCCGGCGGCCAGGTTCGGCTGGCAACACAGAATCCGCGCCGCAAGGAACTGATCGGCATCATCGACTGGCGACTGGCCGAACTCGACCGGCTCGGCGTCGAGATCCGCTACGATACATGGGCGGAGCAGGACGATGTGCTGGCGCTGGCGCCCGATGTTGTGGTGATCGCGACCGGCGGCTTGCCGCAAAACCCGCCGCTGGCATCAGGCGACAATCTCGTGACCTCGAGCTGGGACATCATGGCCGGCAGCGTCAAGCCGGCGGAGAACGTGCTGCTCTTTGACGACAATGGCGGCCACCAGGGCATGGGCGCGGCCGAGCTGATCGCCAATGCCGGGTCAAAGCTGGAGCTGGTTTCGCCGGAGCGTTTCTTCGCCCCGGAAATGGGCGGCATGAACCACGTTCCCTATATGCGCGCCTTCCAGGAAAAGGGCGTCACCATCACCATCAACACCAGGCTGCGCTCGGTGCGGCGCGAGGGCAACCAGCTGGTCGCCGAATTGGCCTCCGACTTTGCCGATGGCTGGCGTGGTGAGCGGCGGGTCGACCAGGTGGTGGTCGAGCATGGCACAGCCCCGCTCGACGATCTCTATCTCGCGCTGAAGCCGCTGTCGAAGAATGGCGGCGCGGTCGATTACGAGCGGCTGGTCGGCGGCGGCGATATTTTTCCTTCACGCAATCCCGAAGGCAGCTTCGTGCTGTTGCGCATCGGCGATGCGGTCGCCTCGCGCAACATTCACGCCGCCATCTATGACGGCATCCGGTTCGGCTTGCGGGTTTAGGCTTTACAAGCCCCCTACGGCTTGTTCCAAAGGTCGATCTCACCCTTCCGGCGGTTCTTCAACCCTGCCAGAACCTTGCCCTTGGACTTGACCCATTTCATGAACTCGGTCGGCACCTGATCGAACTTGTTCTCGTTGATGCGGTTCAACAGACCGGTCCCTGCCAGCCTGCCGGTGTTGAACTTGAATGAAACCAGGGCGTCGAACTGGTGCTGCGTCAATGGCACCTTGACCGCTGCGTTCACCGCGTCCACGGCCGGACCGAGATCGTTTTCCAGAATGCTTGTGGCCTTGGCTTCGGTGATCTTCAGGCCCAGCACCATCTTGATCGGGTCCGCGGCCGCCTTGGTGTGTCCATAACCGATGGTGAGCGTGCCTTTGGCCGGTCCGACCTTCCATTCCTTGGTCGGCTTTACCAGGTCGTCATAGATGAAGGCGACAAAAGCCTCCCACTTCTTGATGAAGTCCACGCCCACAGTGCTGATTTTCTTTGCCATGATGTCCCCCCTTGATTTTGGTGCCATGAAAACACCGTCGCCCGTTATCTCTACACTGTTAAGAAGAGCCTTGCCTCTCAAGGTGAAATCAGGAGGTCCCGACCGCGAGCCGAGTTGGTTGCTGCATTGCAGCGGTAGAGACCAATTGCCTGATAAGACCAATTGAAAATCTACACCGAAATTTTCGACCGTGAAAGTATTAGTCTGAGCTTAGGGGTGGTTTTCTACCGGTATTCTTTAGGCATCTGCCGTGATCAAGGGTCGATGGCAGTCGGCGCCTGATGGGTGGCGCGCAGCCAAACCTCTGTGCGGAGAGCCACCTTGCACATCCGTCCGAGCTGCGCGCCGCGTACGCCACCGGCGGGAGCCAAGCGACGTACGATGCGGAATGCTTTAACCGGGTGATAACGCGCGGCAGGGCTCAAATCATCCTGGCGGTCGCCATGCAAAGTACGGTGAGCACCAGCAGCCAGGCGGCGATGCGCTCGCCGCGGGCCATTTTGGTGCGCAACGCCAATTCCGTGGCGGCATCCGCGCCGGCAAGCTGCCGGCTGGTCTTGCGAACCACGACGCTGAGAACGCCGGCAGCCGCGAAGGCGGCCAGGATGCCCAGCGCCAGGACCATTTCCATTGAGCCGAAATAGGCGCCGTGGAAGAAATACCAAAGCAGTGCGCCGGTCACGAACACCACGCCCGCCGAGCCCATTTGCGGTTCGATGAAGCGCTCCGCCTTGATCTCGGGGTCGCGGGCAAGCGTGATCGTGGTGCCGGCCCAGAACACCCCGGCCATGACATGAAGGCCGATAATGACGATGTAGACATATTGCATGACCGTTTCCTCCTTGCCCGCCGCCTGTCTGTCCCCGGATCCCTATCGCAGGATAACACGCTTGGTAGGTCGACAGGCACGATAGTTAGGTATCGAATGATTTGATGTCAATGAATAATGCTGCGTTCCCTCACTCGGTGCCTTGTTCTACTGTCGGCTCATGACTCCCTTTGACCGCCCGCCCGTCGGCATGAATCTCGCGCGTACCTCCAAGCTGGTGGCGCAGGCTTTTGACGCCGCCTTGGTCGAGGCCGGCGGCACGCTGCCGGTGTGGCTGACCTTGCTTTCGGTCAAGTCGAGCGAGCTTGCCAATCAGCGCGAGCTTGCCGGCATGATCGGAATCCAGGGCGCCACACTGACCCACCATCTCAACGCCATGGAGGCGCAAGGCCTGCTGACGCGCCGCCGCGATCCTGACAACCGCCGGGTTCATCTGGTCGAGCTGACGCAAGCCGGCGAAGCGATGTTCCTGAAACTGCGCGCGGCGGCGCTCATCTTCGACAAGCGGCTGCGCGCGGGATTGCCGGACGACAGGCTGGCGGAGTTCGCCGAGGTGCTGGCAGCACTTCGGGCAAATGTCGCGCCGGCAAAATGACCTGCGCGCAGGCGTGGTAAACGCGCCAGGGTGTGTTGAGATTTAGGTCAGGCTGCGCCGAAAATGGCGGCTTCCGAGAACCGGAGCGGAGCGTACTTGAAGTACGTGAGCACCGGAAGCGCAGGAAGCCTCCGTTTGCAGGCTAGCCTCACCTGAATATCAACATATCCTAGGCTAGGTTGCCCTGCAGCACCTTTAGCTTGGCTTTCTTCGGGCTGCGCGCCAGCAGCCATTCGCGCGCCTTGTCCTGCGGCATCGGGAAGGCGATGGAGTAGCCCTGCACCTGGTCGCAGCCGATCGCCATCAGCGAATCGAGCTCGGCTTCGGTTTCCGCACCCTCGGCGACGATCGAGATGCCGAGGCCGCGCGCCAGCTCGGTGATGGCGCGCACGATCTTCGTGTTGTCGCCATTCTCGTTGATGTTCTGGACGAAGCGACGGTCGATCTTCAGCCGGTCGATCTCGTTTGGATTGACATGGCTGAGCGAAGCATAGCCGGTGCCGAAATCGTCGAGCTCGAGATGAACGCCGGCGGCGCGGATGTGGCGCAGCTTGGCCGCGATGCCGGTCTTCTCGTCGTCAAGAATGACGGATTCGACGATCTCCAGCGACAGTTTCTGGGGCGCGAGGCCCGCCTTTTCCAGCGTCGCAAACAGGAAGCGGTCGAAGTCGGGTTCGCGCAGCTCGGTTCCGGATACGTTGACGGCAAGCCGCCCAAAGGCAATGCCGGCGCGATCCCATTCCGCGGCTTGCTCGATCGCCTTGGCAAAGACGATGCGGCCGATCTCGGGCATGAAGCCGCATTTCTCGGCGACCGGAATGAACTCGCCCGGCGAGATCATGCCGCGTTCGGCATGTTTCCAGCGCACCAGTGCCTCGATACCGCTGATCGTGCCATTGGTCAGCGATACCTGCGGCTGGAAATAAACCTGGAAGGCGCTCTCCGAAATGGCGACCTTGATGTCGTGCTCGAGCTGCTTGCGGTGATCGAGTTCGCGCCTGAGCTCCTCGGAGAAGAACGAGAAGCTGCCGCCGCCAAGCTTCTTGGCGGAATAGAGCGCGAGGTCGGCATGGACGAGCAGATCCGCCGCATTGTCGGCGTCGATGGGATAGACGGCTATGCCGGCGCTGGCGCCCGGAAGGATGGTCGTGCCCTGGAACATGATCGGCTCGTTGATCTGCTCGATGATGCGCCTGGCCAGCATATTGATGTCCTCGGTGCCGCCGGCGCCATTGAGGATCATCACGAATTCGTCGCCGCCGAGACGTGCGCACAGATCCGACGCGCGGCAGGAATCGCGCATGCGTTGCGCGGTCACAACCAGCACATAGTCGCCCGCAGCGTGGCCGAGCGTGTCGTTGATCTGCTTGAACCGGTCGAGATCGAGCTGGATCACCGCCAGCCTTTCGCGCCGGCGATGCGCGCCCTTGATCAGCGTTTCGAAGTGGTCGGTCAGGAAGGTGCGGTTGTGCAGGCCGGTCAGCCCGTCATGCACGGCAATGAAGGCCATCGAATTGCGGGCGTCGATAAGCTCATGTGTCTTGCGCAGGATGGCCTTCGACATCGGCCGGAAGATGAAAAGCGCGACCAGCACGATGACGCCGATGGTGGCGTAGAATAAGGTGCGGTGGAGATCGAGCAGCTTTTCCGACCGCTCGTCGGCAAAGGCAGCGATGCGCTGGCCAAGGGCCGCATAGCCCGACAAAGTCGCATTGGCGACGGACGCGTCGAGGTTTACGCGCTCGCCGCCGCCCTTGTAGGCGGCATTGCCGGCGAGCTGGGATTCGAAGGACGAGATCAGCCTTTGGCCGTTGGCGACAAGCCCGACCGAGAAATAGTCGAGGTGGAAAGGCTTGGCGAACAGCACGCTTTCGATCGATTTTGGGTCGGACCGCGCCGGCGACTTGGGATCGGCTCCCGTCTGCTCGAGCAGCAGGTCGTAATTCGTCTCGAACTCGGTGGTCGCTTGCTTGAGCGCTGCAACCAGGGCCGGCTGCTTGTCGCGCGAGGCGGAACCGGTGGCACTTGCCAGGAAGACGATGCGCTGCGACAGCGCCTTCTGGGTGCTGACGATATCGAGCAAGGTGTGGTTGTGCTGTTGCGCCGCCATCACCTGCTGCAGCAGGATGAAGGAAGCTATGACCATGGCCGCGATGATCAGCAGCGCCAGCCAATAGCCGGTCTTGATCAGCAGGATGAGTTTGCCCGAGACGGTTTGCGCCGGCTGCTGCGACATGTTCTAGGTGACCCCTCGGTCGAACGGATTTCCGCCACGGATTCATGGCGAGAAGACCATTGGCTTGAAAGGGTTAACAGGTCTCGAAACCGGCGGAATTGTTGCTTCAGCAGTGAACGAAAGCTGCTGAAATGGTTATCATGTTCTTTCGCGGTATAGCCATATTTGCACGTCTGCTACTCCCGCATGCTGGTTATGTGATCGGATCGCCCCATGGTTGAGGCTGCCGCGCCACCGAAGCGGTCGCATTTGCGGTGGATTTTTCATTCAGGGGGCGCGACAGTCGCCGCCAATCTCAATAGGACCTGATCATGAGCGCGGCTTTCCTGACCCATATCGACAATGAACTGCAAGGACTGAAATCCGCCGGGCTCTACAAATCCGAGCGGGTGATCACTTCGACGCAGTCGGCTGAGATCGAAGTCGGCGGCGACAAGGTGCTGAACTTCTGTGCCAACAACTATCTCGGCCTCGCCGACAGCCCAGAATTGCGCACCGCAGCCAAAGGCGCGCTCGACCGCTACGGCTACGGAATGGCCTCGGTGCGTTTCATCTGCGGCACGCAGGAAGAACACAAGCAACTTGAGGCCACGATTTCATCGTTCCTCGGCCTCGACGACACCATTCTTTACGGCTCCTGCTTCGACGCCAATGGCGGCCTGTTCGAAACGCTGCTCGGCGAGGAGGATGCAATCATCTCCGATGCGTTGAACCATGCCTCGATCATCGACGGTGTGCGGCTGTCGAAGGCCAAGCGTTTCCGCTACGCCAACAACGATATGGCCGACCTCGAAGCGCGGCTGAAGGAAGCCAAGGATTGCCGCTTCCGGCTGATCGCCACCGACGGCGTGTTTTCCATGGACGGCATTATCGCTAATCTGAAGGGTGTCTGCGATCTCGCGGAAAAGTACGATGCCATGGTGATGGTCGATGACAGCCATGCCGTCGGCTTTGTCGGCAGACAAGGCCGCGGCTCGGCCGAACATTGCGGCGTCGAGGGCAGGGTGGATATTATCACCGGCACGCTCGGCAAGGCGCTGGGCGGCGCCTCCGGCGGCTACACCTCGGGCAAAAGCCAGGTGGTCGACTGGCTGCGCCAGCGTTCGCGGCCCTACCTCTTCTCCAACACGCTGATGCCGGCGATCGCCGGCGCCTCGATCAAGGTGTTCGAGCTGATCCGCAATGGCGATGCGCTGCGCGAGCGCCTATATGCCAATGCGGCGCGGTTCAGGTCTGAAATGGGCAAGCTTGGCTTCACGCTGGCCGGTGCCGATCACCCGATCATTCCGGTGATGCTGGGCGATGCCAGCCTGGCGCAGGAGATGGCGGCGCGCATGCTGAAGCGCGGCATCTATGTCATAGGCTTTTCCTTCCCGGTGGTGCCGAAGGGCCAGGCGCGCATCCGCACACAGATGTCGGCGGCGCATTCCACTGCCGACATCGATCGCGCCGTGGCGGCGTTCGCGGCGGTCGGCAAGGAACTGGGCGTCATTTCCTGAACCGCCAAAAGCGATTCCGGAACAAGCGATTCAAGGGACAAAAAGAATGTCGAACATGATGAAGGCGCTGGTGAAGGCCAAGGCCGAACCGGGCATCTGGATGGAAGAGGTGCCGGTGCCCGAGATCGGCCCCAACGACGTGCTGATCAAGGTCAAGAAGACCGCGATCTGCGGCACCGACGTGCACATCTACAATTGGGACCAGTGGGCGCAAAAGACCGTGCCGGTGCCGATGGTGACCGGCCATGAATTCGTCGGCACGGTCGCCGATTTCGGCGCCGCGGTCACCGAATACAAGGTCGGCCAGCGCGTTTCCGGCGAAGGTCACATCGTCTGCGGTCATTGCCGCAACTGCCGGGCGGGCAGGGGCCATCTCTGCCGCAACACGCTCGGCGTCGGCGTCAACCGTCCCGGCGCCTTTGGCGAATATCTGGCGATCCCGCAGCACAATGTCGTGCCGATCCCCGACGATGTACCCGACGAGATCGCCGCGATCTTCGATCCGCTGGGCAATGCCGTCCACACCGCTCTGTCGTTCGATCTGGTCGGCGAGGACGTGCTGGTTACCGGCGCCGGACCGATCGGCATCATGGGTGCGCTGGTGGCGCAATGCGTCGGCGCGCGAAAGGTCGTCATCACCGACATCAATCCGGTGCGGCTGGCACTGGCCAAAAAGCTCGGCGTCCAGCATGTCGTCGATGCCTCGAAGGAAAAACTGCGCGATGTCATGCCGGCGCTGGGCATGACCGAGGGTTTTGACGTCGGCCTCGAAATGTCGGGTGCGGCGCCCGCCTTCCGCGACATGATCGACACCTTGAACAATGGCGGCAAGATCGCCATTCTGGGCATCGCACCGACCGGCTTCGAGATCGACTGGAACAAGGTCATCTTCAAGATGCTGCATCTCAAGGGCATCTATGGCCGCGAGATGTTCGAGACCTGGTACAAGATGATCGCCCTGGTGCAGGGCCCGCTCGATGTCAGCGGGCTGATCACGCACCGCATTGGGATCGACGATTTCCAGACGGGGTTTGACGCGATGCGGAGCGGCAGTTCGGGCAAGGTGGTGATGGATTGGTAGGAAGAAAGAGGGGCGCCGCGATCCTTCGCGCCCCCCTCTGTCCTGCCGGACATCTCCCCCACAAGGAGGGAGATTGGCAGCTTCAGCGCGCCGCTCACTTCTGCCACGTTTGGCGATTGGCGAAAGCCGGCGTGACGGCCGATCTCCCCCCAAGTGGGGGAGATGTCCGGCAGGACAGAGGGGGGCGCTGTCCCGCCAGCCTATCGGCTCTTTCCTTCCAACGCCCTCTCCAGTGCCGCCACGCCGCTGACAATCGCCGCCCGTTCCTCCACACTCAGCCTCGCCAGCAACTCTCGCTCAAATGCTTTGGCCAGCGGCACCATCTCGCGATAAGCAGCCAGCCCGGCCTTCGTCAGCGCCAAGTGCTCAACGCGCCGGTCGTTCTCATTAGGCGTTCTGGTCAGCCAGCGCCGTCGCTCAAGCTCGGCCACTGCGCGCGAAACCTTTGTCTTGTGCATCGCCGACTGTTCGCCGAGCGCCGTTGCGGTCATCGTGCCGCGCTGCCCAAGTCCGGAAAGCGTGCGCCATTCCGGCCGGGTCAAGCCCAGGCGATTGCTGTAGATTTTCGAGAACTCGCGACTGACGGCGTCGGCAAGCCGGTAGAGCCGGTAGGGCAGGAAGCTTTCGAGTTCGAGGATCTCAGGTTCCATCTGCGCACCGTGGATGCGTTCGCCGTTGATAGTTACATTTTCAATGGTTACAAATGAAACCAGTTTGGTCAACAGCACCGGCAAGCCGCGATCCAGGCGGCTCAAGAGACCGGGATCGGGGAGGATCGGATGGCCTTTTCCTACATGCCGGGCTTCGGCAACGATTTTGAAACCGAGACCTTGCCCGGCTCGCTGCCGCAAGGGCGCAACTCCCCGCAGCGGCCGGCCTACGGGCTTTATGCCGAGCAGCTTTCCGGCTCGCCCTTCACCGCCCCGCGCGGCACCAATGAGCGCTCCTGGCTCTACCGCATCCGGCCGAGCGTAAAACACACCGGTCGCTTCAAGGCGGTGAGCTGTCCCTTGTGGAAGACCGCCCCCAATGTCGGCGACCACGAGCTGGCGCTCGGCCAGTACCGCTGGAACCCGGTGCCGATGCCGAAGGAGCCGACCGATTTCATCTCCGGCATGCGCACCATCACCACCGCCGGCGATGTGCTGGGACAGAGCGGCATGGCGGCGCATGTCTATGTCGCCAACCGCTCGATGGTCGATGATCATTTCTTCAACGCCGACGGCGAGTTGCTGGTGGTGCCGCAGGTCGGCGCCTTGCGCTTCGTCACCGAGATGGGCGTCATCGAGCTTCGGCCCGGTGAGATCGCCGTGCTGCCGCGCGGCCTGGTGTTCAAGGTCGAACTGGTCGACAAGGAAGTGCGCGGCTATGTCTGCGAGAATTACGGCGCCAAGCTGACGCTGCCCGACCGCGGCCCGATCGGCGCCAATTGCCTGGCCAATCCGCGCGACTTCAAGACGCCTTGCGCCTGGTTCGAGGAGAAGGAGACGCCGTGCCGGCTGACGGTGAAATGGTGCGGCAATTTCCATGTCACCGAGATCGGCCATTCACCGCTCGACGTGGTGGCGTGGCATGGCAATTACGCGCCCTATAAATATGATCTGGCGACGTTTTCGCCGGTCGGCGCCATCCTGTTCGATCACCCGGATCCGTCGATCTTCACCGTGCTGACGGCGCCGAGCGGCGAGGAAGGCACCGCCAACATCGACTTCGTCATCTTCCCGCCGCGCTGGCTGGTGGCGGAGGATACGTTCCGGCCGCCCTGGTACCACCGCAACATCATGAGCGAGTTCATGGGCCTCATCCACGGCCAGTACGACGCCAAGGAGGAAGGCTTTGTGCCTGGCGGCATCAGCCTGCACAATCTGATGCTGGCCCACGGCCCCGACGCGCCTGGCTTCGAAAAGGCCTCGCGTGTCGAACTGAAACCGGTCAAGCTCGACAACACGATGGCCTTCATGTTCGAGACCCGATTCCCGCAAATGTTGACCCGCTACGGCGCCGAACTCGAAACTCGTCAGGACAATTACATCGACTGCTGGACCGACCTGAAGAAGCGTTTCAACGGCACGGTCGAGGGCGACTGGTCTTGAGGCCTGCGCGATGAGCGACCGGCTGGTGTGTCTCGGGTCCAAGGGCGGCCCGGCGCTACGGCCGGGCGGGCCGTGGCCGAGTTCATCGCTGCTGGAGCTTGGCGGACGAACCGTCGTCGTCGATTGCGGGCTGGGCGTCACGCGCGGCCTGGTCGATGCCGGCATCGGCCTGAAGGCACTCGACCTGATCTTCATCACCCATCTGCATTCCGACCATGTGCTGGAACTGGGGCCGTTGCTGCACACCGCCTGGACGGCCGGTCTGGCCAAGCCGGTGACGCTGTTCGGACCGCCCGGCACCGGCCATTACTGGCGGCGCTTCTGCCAGGCGATGGAGTTCGACATCGAGATCCGCATCGTCGATGAAGGTCGGCCGGACATCCGCGAGCTGGTTTCGATCGTCGAATTCGGCGAAGGCGAGATTTTCGAACAGCGCGGCCTGAAGGTCTCGGCGCTGCGCGTCGACCATCCGCCGGTGACCGACTGTTTTGCCTTGCGCTTCGACCATGCCGGCAAAAGCGTCGTGTTCTCGGCCGACACCGCTTTCTTTCCGCCGCTTGCCGACTTCGCCAGAGAGGCGGACATCCTCGTCCATGAAGCCATGCTCGAGGAAGGCATCGAGCGTCTGATCGCAAGGACCGGCAACGGCGCTCGGCTCAAGGAGCATCTGCTTGCCAGCCACAGCTTTGCCGAGGAGGCCGGGCGCATCGCCAGCGACGCCGGGGTAAAAAGACTGGTGCTCAATCACCTTATTCCGGCCGACGATGGTGTGATCGGTGAGGCCGATTGGGAGGCCGCTGTCAGGAAATCGTGGGCGGGTGACTTGACGATTGCCCGCGACGGCCTTGTTGTGAACTTAGACGGCGCCAAAGCCGCATCAGGAGAGGAAACCGCATGAAGCTTGCCACATTGAAGGACGGGACACGCGACGGAAAACTCGTCGTCGTCTCGCGCGACCTGACGCGCTTCACCGACGCCTCGTTCCTGGCCCGCACGCTGCAGGCCGCGCTCGACGACTGGCAGCGGATTTCGCCGCATCTGGCGACCATCGCCGAATCGCTGGAGAACAACGCTTTGCCGTCGGCTCGCTTCCATGAGCATGACGCCCATTCGCCGCTGCCGCGCGCCTATCAATGGGCCGACGGTTCGGCCTATGTGAACCATGTCGAGCTGGTGCGAAAGGCGCGGGGCGCCGACATGCCGGCAAGTTTCTGGACCGATCCGCTGATCTACCAGGGCGGCTCGGATTCTTTCATCGCGCCGCGCGAGCCGATCCGTATGGCGGACGAAGCCTTCGGCATCGACATGGAGGCGGAAGTCGCCGTCGTCGTCGATGATGTGTCGATGGGCGCCAGCCTCGACCAGGCGCGCGCTGCGATCCGGCTGGTCATGCTGGTCAATGACGTAACGCTGCGCGCGCTGACCGGACCGGAACTGGCCAAGGGGTTCGGCTTCTACCAGTCAAAACCGTCCTCGGCTTTTTCGCCGGTGGCGGTGACGCCGGACGAACTCGGCGATGCCTGGGATGGCGGCAAGGTCAGCCTGCCGCTACTCGCCGACCTCAACGGCAAGCCGTTCGGCCGCGCCAACGCCGGCGTCGACATGACCTTCGATTTCCCGGCGCTGATCGCCCATGCGGCGAAAACACGGCCACTGGTTGCCGGCACCATCATCGGCTCCGGCACCGTCTCCAACAAGCTGGATGGCGGGCCGGGCAAGCCGGTGTCGGCGGGCGGCGCCGGCTATTCCTGCATTGCCGAATTGCGCATGATCGAGACCATTGAGTCAGGTGAGCCGAAAACGCCATTCCTGCGCTTTGGCGACACGGTGCGTATCGAGATGAAGAACAAGAGTGGAAACTCGATCTTCGGCGCCATCGAGCAGAAGGTCGAGAAGTACCAGGCATAACGGGGAGCAATGCAATGACGGGCGAGGCGTTCTATCTGCTGTGCGGCGTCTGGGCGCTTGGGATTCTGGTGGTGTTCATCCAGGCGATCCGGCTGAGCTACCGCATCGAGGCGCGCTCGCCCGATTTGACCAACCGCAGCGGCTACCCGCGCAAGGCGATGATGTTCCACACAATCACCAACACTAGTGTGGCGCGCGACGAGGAGACACAGGCCATGCGGCGGCGTATGAACCGGCTGCTGCTGATCGTTGTCGCCGGTTTCGCGGTCATGGCGGCAGGCATTGGCCTGGTCAGACGAATGAACTCATGACCCTGCTGGATCATCTACGCCGCATGGCCGGCAACAATCTCTGGTCGAACGACCGGCTCTATCGTGCCGTGCTGCAGCTGAAGCCCGGCGAATTCGAAGCCGAACGCACCAGCTTCTTCCCGTCGATCAAGGCGACGCTCAACCACATCCTCGCGGTCGATCATCTCTATCTCGACTTCCTGGAGGAGGGCGGCGTCGGCGCCGCCGCCTATGACGATTACGTGCCGTTCGATGAACCGGCGGCGCTGTTTGCCGCGCAGGTCGCGGCTGACCGGCGCCTAATCGCCTTTTGTGAAGAGCTGTCGGAAGATGATCTCGACCGCCGCGTCATCACCGACCGGCGCGAGGACGGCATGATCCCCGAAAAGATCGGCGACATCCTCGCTCACGTCTTCCTGCACGACATCCACCATCGTGGCCAGGTGCACGCAATGCTCTCCGGCACTTCGGTCGCGCCGCCGCAGCTGGACGAGTTTCTGCTCGATTATGATTTGAAGGTGAGGAAGGAAGAGGTCGCGCGGCTGGGTTTGTGATCGACTATCCCAGACATTGGCGCCGCCCCTCATTGCCGGCAGGCAAGTGAGGGGCAGCTTGATGCCTGCAATTTGGCGTTACGCCGCTTTCCCATCCACCTTGATCACCCCACGCTTGATCTGGTCCTGCTCGATCGATTCGAACAGCGCGCGGAAATTGCCTTCGCCAAAACCTTCGTCGCCCTTCCTCTGGATGAACTCGAAGAAGATCGGGCCGATCACGGTTTTGGAAAAGATCTGCAGCAGGATCTTGGTCATGCCGCCGTCGACCACGCCTTCGCCGTCGATCAGGATGCCGTGCTTCTTCATCCGCTCGATCGGTTCGTCATGGCCGTTCACACGGTCATACGACATGTCGTAATAGGTTTCCGGCGGGCCGGGCATGAACTTCAGCCCGTTTTCGGCCAGCTTGTCGGTGGCGGCGTAGATCTCGTCGGTGCCGACGGCGATGTGCTGGATGCCCTCGCCATTGTACTTCTTCAGATATTCGGCGATCTGGCTGGTCTCGTCCTTGGACTCATTCAGCGGAATGCGGATCTTGCCGCAGGGCGAGGTGATGGCGCGGCTGACCAGGCCGGTAATCTTGCCGTCGATGTCGAAGAAATGGATCTGCTTGAAGCCGAACAGCTCGCGATAGAAATCCCACCATTTGTCCATCTGGCCGCGATAGACATTGTGGGTGAGGTGGTCGAGGAAATAGAAGCCGACGCCTTGCGGCCGCGGATCGCGTTCGCCCAGCCACTCGAACTCGGCGTCATAGGCCGAGCCCTTCTTGCCATAGGCTTCGATGAAATAGAGCAGCGAGCCGCCAATGCCGACAATGGCCGGCACGTCGAGCGCCTTGTCGTCGCCTTCATAGGGCGTCGCGCCTTTCGACACCGCATGGTCGAACGCGTGCTTTGCATCGACAACCCGCCAGGCCATCGAGGCGGCGCAGGGACCGTGCTTGTCGACAAACTTCATCGCATGCGAGCCCGGCTCGGCATTGACGACATAGTTGATGTCGCCCTGGCGCCAGACGGTGATGTCTTTCGTGCGGTGCTTGGCCACCGCGACATAGCCCATGCGGGTGAACAGTTCGGCGAGCTTCCGCGGTTCCGGATGCGCGAACTCGACGAACTCGAAACCGTCGGTGCCGGCGGGGTTTTCCTTGCTGATCTTTGCGGGCGGGGCGTCGTGCGGGAAGGGACCCATGGCATTCCTCCAAACGGATGGTGGCCGCATCGGACCACGATTGACGTCATCATAGCGCGGAGCGGCCGCACGGTGCTTGCATTCAAACGCTTGAAATGATCATCTCATGCGTAATTCATGCATGATTGGAGAAAAATCCATGGATGAGACGCGCATCGATCAATTCGACCGCAAGATAATGGCTCTTTTGCAAGGCGACGCGCGGCTCACCAACAACGATCTCTCGGAGCGCGTGAACCTATCGGCGTCGCAATGCTCGCGCCGCCGCCAACGGCTGGAGGAAGACGGCTATATCAAGGGGTACCGGGCCGTGCTCGATCGCGACAAGCTCGGCTTCTCGCTGGTCAATGTCATCTCGGTGACGCTCGCCACCCACAACCGCGACAATGCCAGGCGCTTCGGCGAACTGCTGGCACGGCTGCCCGAGGTGCAGGAGGCGCACGCGCTCACCGGCGAGATGGATTATATCTTGAAAGTGGTGACGCCGGATCTCAAATCATTGTCGGAGTTCGTCAACGGCGTGCTGCTGCCGCACGAATCGGTGCAACATGTGAAGACAGCGATCGTGCTGGAGACGCTGAAGGAAACCGGCGCGCTGCCAATCTAGGATGCGTCGGCGGGACAGCGCCCCCCTCAGTCCTGCCGGACATCTCCCCCACAAGGAGGGAGATCAGATGTCACGCGGGCTTTCACCAATCGCCAACCTTGCAGGAAAGGCGCCATCGGCGAAGCTGCTAATCTCCCCACCTGTGGGGGAGATGTCCGGCAGGACAGAGGGGGGCGCGAAGGATCGCCAACTTGTGGAACTGGCTGCACAATCGCGTTAAACTCTTCAGCCCTTGGATTGCTGGATCAACCCATAGAGATTGGTGCACCGCGCACCCGAGCGGCAGTAGGCGAAGACCGGACCTTCGAGCGCGTCGAGCGCCTCGGCCTGGTCCTCGACATTCTCCGCCGTGATCTGGCCGCTGATCACCGGGATGTAGCGGAAGGCGAGCCCCGCCGCCTCGACCGCCGCCTTGACGCTGTCGGCTGAGGGTTGGCCGGGCTGCTCGTCATCTGGCCGGTTGCAGATCACACTCTTGAACCCGGCTTCCTTGATGGCGGCGGCGTCTTCGGGCTGGATCTGGCCCGAAACCGAATAGTCCTCGCTGATTTCGCGATATTCCATGGCTCTCATCCTCGCAATCTGGTTTGGCCGGAATCTTGCCACTCTCGCACGAGGTCGGCAATCCGGGCTCGCAAAGAAATCCCTCGGCGCAAATAGACATTTGCGGCCCAAGATCCAACCCAGGCTCAAGAGGTTTCGCGCTGTTGGCCTTGCCCGAAGCCGGCGCCAACTCTAAACAGGCGCCACCGACAACAGGAAGGAAACTCCCATGAGCATTCGTCGCATCGATGTTGGCCCGCGCATGAGCCAGATCGTCATCCACGGCAACACCGTCTACCTCGCCGGCCAGGTCGGAACGCCCGGCGCCAGCGTTGGCGAACAGACCAAGTCGATCCTCGCCACCATCGACGAATTGCTGGCCAAGGCCGGCACCGACAAGACCAAGATCCTGCAGGCGATCATCTGGCTGGCCGACATGGGCACCTTCGCCGAGATGAACAAGGAATGGGACAAGTGGGTGCCGCAAGGCAACACGCCCGCCCGCGCCACTGGCGAAGCCAAGCTCGCCGGCCCGGAGTATGTGGTCGAGATTATCATTACGGCTGCGATCTGAGGCGTTGAAGCTGCTGATCTCCCCCCTCGTGGGGGAGATGCCTGGCAAGGCAGAGGGGGGCGCTGTCCCGCCGACGTCTTAGTTTTTCAAATTGATCCCGGCAGGTAAAATCCAAGTGCGCTCTGTGGCGCCCCCTCTGGCCTGCCGGCCATCTCCCCCACAAGGGGGGAGATCAGCTACCCCTGCGAAGGCCTGAACCTTGCCACCAGCGTGTGGCTCTCCGCGGCGTAAGTGAACCGCACCTGCGTCACCGGGTGTTCGGCGCTCCAGGTCCGGCGCTCGACCACCAGGCACGCTGCGCCGGTTGCGATATCAAGCGCTTCGGCAATATGCCTGTCCGCCGCCACCGCGCGGATTCGGTGCTCGGCCTCGCTCCACGGCACGCGGCCGATCAGCCAGGGGCCGGGGGCGATGTCGAGAAATTCTTCGTCGCCGGCTTCCGCGACGGCGGCGAGATTGATCAGCCGCTGCTCATGCGCAAATGGCCGCTTGCCGGCGAAATGCCGGCATTCCAGCGCCAGCACCTGTCCAGCGGCGCCAAGTTCCAGCAAGCCACGATCCTCGGCGCTGCTGCGCCTCTTCTGCCGCGCCACCCGCTCATAGCGATAGGCTAGCCCGAGCGCCTCGACCTCGATCCTGATGTCGTGGATTTCCAGCACCGCCGCCTGCGACTGCGGCTGGCGGACAAAACTGCCCGAGCGGCGGCGGCGCTCGATCAGCCCGGCCTTGGCCAGTTGCGACAGCGCCTTGTTCACCGTCATGCGCGAGCAATTGTATTCGGCCGTCAGTTCATGCTCGAACGGGATGCGGAAGCCCGGCGCCCAGGCGCCGGACAGGATTTTCTCGCTGATGTCGGACAGAATGCGCTGGTGCAGCGAGCCGCCGCCTACCGTCGCCGCTGTCTCTGACATGCTCATGCCGAAAGCGCCGTCATCACCTGGCGAAAGCGCTCGGCTATGGGCTCGCGCCTGGCATGCTGGCCGTTGCTGACCTGCTTTTTCCCATGCACCCAGACGCAGTCGACCTTGCCGCCATTGGCAAAGATCCAGGCGTCGAGGATGGCATCGCCGCTCTTGCCGGCCAGCGAAGGATGGTTTTTGTCGAGCGAGACGAAATCGGCGGCCGCGCCGGCGGCGATACGAGACGGGCCGGCGCCGAGCGCCACGCCGCCACCGTCGAGCGCGGCGTCGAACAAGGCCCGCCCGGTCGAACCGCTGGCCACCGCCAGCACATTGCGGGCGCGGTGCGCCAGGCGCTGCGAATATTCGAGCTGGCGCAATTCATCCGGCAGGCCGATCAGCACATTGGAATCGGAGCCGACGCCGAAGCGGCCGCCATATTCTCTGAAGAGCGGCGCGGCAAAGGTGCCGTCGCCGAGATTGGCCTCGGTGATCGGGCACAGGCCGGCAATGGCGCCGCTTTTTGCCATGCCGATCGTTTCCGCCTCGGTCATGTGGGTGGCATGGATCAGGCACCAGCGCTTGTCGATCCCGGCATTGGCGAGCAGCCATTCGACCGGCCGCGCACTGGACCAGGCCAGGCAATCCTCGACCTCCTTCACCTGCTCGGCGACGTGGATGTGGATCGGGCCGTCCGGCGCCATCGCCGCAACTGCACCGAGTTCCTCCGGCGTCGCTGCACGCAGGCTGTGCGGGGCAACGCCGACGACAGCCTGATTCAACGCGCGAACCGATTCGCGGCTTTTCTCAAGCAAGCGTCCGAAGCGATTCACTTCGTTGATGAATCGCCGCTGGCCTTCGTTGGGCGCAGCGCCGCCGAAGGAAGAATGTGCGTAAAACACCGGCAGCAGCGTCAGGCCGATGCCGGTCACGGCCGTCGCCGCGGCGATGCGCTCGGCCATCTCGGCGAGGTTAGCATAGGGATTTCCGTCGCGATCATGGTGGAGATAATGGAACTCACCCACGCGCGAGAACCCGGCTTCCAGCATCTCGACATAAAGCTGCGCGGCGACCGCCTCGACCTGGTCCGGCGTCATCGACAGCGCGAAGCGGTACATCACCTCGCGCCAGCTCCAGAAGCTGTCGGCTGAGGGGCCGCGCAGTTCTGCAAGCCCGGCAATGCCGCGCTGGAAGGCGTGGCTGTGCAGGTTCGGCATGCCGGGGACCACGATGGCGTGGCGCTCGTCGTCGGCCTGCGGCGACGAGCCTGGCTCTACGGTGGTGATGCGACCGTCGGTCAGCGAGATCCGCACCTTGTCATGCCAGCCGTCCGCCAGCAGCGCCTGTTCCGCAAAGATCGCCGTCACGTTTTTCTCCGTCTTCCCTGAACATAGGACTTGCAGTGCGTTTCAATATGTATATACATAATCGTCATCCAATCAACGGAAAAAGATGATGGCGGCACAGAACAAAAGCCGGGCAGGGGGCCTTCACCTTTGGCGCAATGCGCGCCTGGCGACCATGGCCGAAGGCGAAGCCGGACTGGGTATCGTCGAAAAGGGCGCGATCGCCGCCCGCGACGGTCTCATCGTCTATGCCGGCCCGGAAGCCGACATGCCGTCATCCCTGGCTCAAGGCGCCGCGACCACTGACTGCGAAGGTCGCTGGATCACCCCTGGCCTCATCGATTGCCACACTCATCTCGTCCATGCCGGCAACCGCGCCAATGAATTTGAGATGCGGCTGGCCGGCGCCACCTATGAAGAGGTGGCCAGGGCCGGTGGTGGCATCGTTTCCTCGGTCAAATCCTTGCGTGCTGCCAGCGAGGACGAACTTGTTGGGCAGACGCTGCCACGCCTTGATGCGCTGATGGCGGAAGGCGTCACCACAGTAGAGGTAAAGTCGGGCTACGGGCTCGACCTCGAAAACGAGCAGAAATCGCTGCGCGCCGCGCGGCAGCTGGACAAACAGCGTCCGGTGACGGTCCGCACCACCTTCCTCGGCGCGCACGCGCTGCCGCCTGAAGCCAAGGGCGACAAGGATGCTTTTGTCGATCTGGTCGCCAACACGATCCTGCCCGCGATCGCCGCCGAAGGCCTCGCCGATGCCGTCGACGGTTTCTGCGAAGGCATTGCCTTTTCGCCGGAGCAGATCGCGCGCGTCTTCGACAAGGCCGCAACACTTGGCCTGCCGGTCAAACTCCATGCCGACCAACTGTCCAATTTGCACGGCGCCGAACTTGCCGCCCGTTACGGCGCGCTGTCGGCCGACCATCTCGAGTACACCGATGACGCCGGTGCTGCGGCCATGGCCAAATCCAGCACCGTGGCGACCATCCTGCCCGGCGCCTACTATTTCATCCGTGAGACGAAGAAGCCGCCGATCGGCCTGTTTCGCCAGCACGGCGTCAAGATGGCTGTCGCCACCGACAACAATCCCGGCACTTCGCCGCTGACCTCGCTGCTGCTGACCATGAACATGGCCGCGACCTTGTTTGGCCTGACCGTCGAAGAATGCCTGGCCGGCACCACTCGCGAGGCCGCCCGCGCGCTCGGGCTGCTCAGCCAGACCGGGACGCTGGAAGCAGGAAAATCCGCCGATCTGGCGATCTGGGACATCGAACGCCCGGCCGAACTCGTCTACCGCATGGGCTTCAACCCGCTTCATGCCCGCATCTGGAGAGGACAATGACCGAACTTAACCTGAAGCCTGGCAATGCGACGCTGGCCGACTGGCGCGCCATCTACCGCGGCGCCGTGCCGAAGCTGGACGCTGCCTGCCGTCCGAAAATCAAGGCCAGCGCCGAGGCCGTCGCCCGCATCGTCGCCAAGGGTGAGCCGGTCTATGGCATCAACACCGGCTTCGGCAAACTGGCGAGCGTACGCATCCCGGCGGCCGACCTCGAGACCCTGCAGCGCAACATCGTTTTGTCGCATGCCGCCGGTGTCGGCGAGCCGATGCCGGTCGCGGTCGTCCGGCTGATGATGGCGCTGAAGCTCGCCAGCTTGGCGCAGGGCGCGTCCGGCGTGCGGCCGCAAACCATCGAATTGCTGGAAGCGATGCTCGCCAACGACGTTATCCCGGTGGTGCCGGCGCAAGGCTCGGTCGGCGCCTCGGGCGACCTAGCGCCGCTGTCGCATATGACGGCGGTGATGATCGGTGTCGGCGAATGCTTTACCCCGCATGGCCGCTTTCCGGCCAAGGTCGCCTTCGTCTCGCACGGCCTGGAGCCGGTGACGCTTGGGGCCAAGGAAGGCCTGGCGCTGCTCAACGGCACGCAATTCTCCACCGCCTATGCCCTGGCCGCTCTGTTCGAGGCCGAAGTGCTCTACCAGTCGGCGCTGGTCGCCGGCGCGCTGTCGACCGATGCCGCCAAGGGCTCGGACGCCCCCTTCGATCCGCGCATCCATCTCCTGAGAAAGCATCCCGGCCAGATCGAGACGGCAGCAGCGCTGCGCAATCTGATGGCTGGCAGCGCCATCCGCGAATCGCATCGCGTCGGCGACGAACGCGTGCAGGATCCGTACTGCCTGCGCTGCCAGCCGCAGGTGATGGGTGCAGCGCTCAGTGTGCTGCGCCAGGCCGCCGACACGCTTGGCACCGAGGCCAACGGCGTCACCGACAATCCGCTGATCTTCGCCGAGGACGATACCGCGCTTTCCGGCGGCAATTTCCACGCCGAGCCGGTGGCTTTCGCCGCCGACATGATCGCACTCGCCGTCTGCGAGATCGGCTCGCTGTCGGAACGCCGCATCGCCATGCTGGTCGATCCCGCGCTGTCGGGCATGCCGGCCTTTTTGACGCCGAAACCCGGCCTGAACTCGGGCTTCATGATCCCGCAGGTGACGGCGGCGGCATTGGTCTCCGAGAACAAGCAGAAGGCCTATCCCGCCAGCGTCGATTCCATCCCGACCTCGGCCAACCAGGAAGACCATGTCTCGATGGCCGCACACGGCGCGCGCCGGCTGATCGGCATGGTTGAAAATGCCACGGCCGTCATCGGCATCGAACTTTTGGCCGCCGCCCAAGGCTGTGATTTTCATGCGCCGCTGCCATCGAGCGCAGCGCTGGAGGCCGTTCGCAAACTGGTCCGCGCCGAGGTGCCGCATCTCGACACCGACCGGCATTTCCATCCGGACATGGAAAAGGCCATCGCGATGGTGCGCAGTGGCGCTGCCATCAAGGCTGCCAGCACGGTGACGCTGCCTTCGATCTCGGGAGCCTGAGACATGACCGACTGGCTGACAGTGACGGAAGGCACGGCACCCCTTTTGGTGTCGATCCCGCATACCGGTATCGATCTCGCCGGCCTCGACAACCGGCTGGTTTCGCCCTGGCTCGGCCGCCGCGACTGCGACTGGTGGATCGACCAGCTCTATGATTTCGCCGCCGGCCTAGGCGCGACGGTGGTGCATACGTCGATCTCGCGCACCGTCATCGACGTCAACCGCGATCCCTCCGGCGCCTCGCTCTATCCCGGGCAGACGACGACCACGCTGTGCCCGACGGAGACGTTCGACGGCGATCCGCTCTATTTGCCCGGCGCCGAACCGACTCCAGCGGAGATCGACCAGCGCCGCATAGACTATTTCGTGCCCTACCATGAAATGCTGGCGGCCCAGGCCGTCAGGCTGCGCGGCCTGCACGAAAAAATCGTCATCTACGATTGCCACTCGATCCGGTCGGTGCTGCCGCGCCTTTTCTATGGCACGCTGCCGGTGTTCAATCTTGGCACCAATGACGGCCAGACCGCCGATCCGACGCTGCAAAGCCTGGTCGGCCAGATCATGGCCGAAAGTGGTGAAAGCAATGTCATCAATGGCCGCTTCAAGGGCGGCTGGATCACGCGCTACTTCGGCAACCCGCAAGGCGGCTACCATGCGCTGCAGATGGAACTTGCCGATCGCGGCTATCTGCGCGAGCCCGAGGGCAAGGGCGAACCGGACAATTGGCCGGTACCCTACGACACCGCGTTCGCCGCACCGATGCGCGCCACACTGACGAAAATCCTTCAAACCGCCATTGACTGGGCCGGGCGCTGAGGCGCCGCCTTACTCGAAAGGGACAGTGATGAACAATCCTCGCCATAACATCCGCGAAGTGCGTGCGCCGCGCGGCGACAAGCTCAACGCCAAATATTGGACGACCGAAGCGCCGTTGCGCATGCTGATGAACAATCTTGATCCGGATGTCGCCGAAAACCCGAACGAACTGGTCGTCTATGGCGGCATCGGCCGGGCCGCGCGCACCTGGAACGATTTCGACAGCATCGTCGCCTCGCTGAAGACGCTCAATGAGGACGAGACGCTGCTGGTGCAGTCCGGCAAGCCGGTCGGCGTCTTCCGCACCCATGCCGATGCGCCGCGCGTGCTGATTGCCAACTCCAACATCGTGCCGCACTGGGCGACTTGGGACAAATTCAACGAGCTCGATAAGAAGGGCTTGATGATGTACGGCCAGATGACGGCCGGCTCGTGGATCTATATCGGCACGCAAGGCATCGTGCAGGGCACCTACGAGACCTTCGTCGAGGCCGGCCGCCAGCACTACAACGGCAACCTCAAAGGCAAATGGATCCTGACCGGCGGTCTCGGCGGCATGGGTGGCGCCCAGCCGCTCGCCGCCGTCATGGCCGGCGCCTGTTGCCTCGCCATCGAATGCAATCCGGACTCGATCGATTTCCGCCTGCGCACCCGCTATGTCGACGAGAAGGCTGAGACGCTCGACGAAGCGATGGAAATGATCGAACGCTGGACCAAGGCCGGCGAAGCGAAGTCGGTCGGCCTGCTCGGCAATGCGGCCGAGATCGTGCCGGAAATGTTCAGGCGCGGCATTCGCCCCGACATGGTCACCGACCAGACCTCGGCGCATGACCCGATCAACGGCTATCTGCCGAAGGGGTGGACAATGGCTGAGTGGCGCGAAAAGCGCGTCAGCGATCCCAAGGCAGTCGAGAAGGCGGCCCGCGCGTCGATGCGCGAGCATGTCGAGGCGATGGTGGACTTCTGGAACGCCGGCGTGCCGACGCTCGATTACGGCAACAACATCCGCCAGGTCGCCAAGGACGAGGGTTTCGAAAACGCCTTTGCCTTCCCGGGCTTCGTGCCGGCCTATATTCGGCCGCTGTTCTGCCGGGGCATCGGCCCGTTCCGCTGGGCCGCCCTTTCGGGCGATCCCGAGGACATCTACAAGACCGACGCCAAGGTGCGCGAGCTCACCCCCGGCAACACCCATCTGCACAACTGGCTGGACATGGCGCGTGAGCGCATTGCCTTCCAGGGCCTGCCGGCGCGCATCTGCTGGGTCGGCCTCGGTGACCGCCACCGGCTCGGCCTCGCCTTCAACGAGATGGTGGCCAAGGGCGAGCTCAAGGCGCCCGTCGTCATCGGCCGCGACCATCTCGATTCCGGCTCGGTCGCGTCGCCGAACCGCGAGACGGAAGCGATGAAGGATGGCTCCGACGCCGTCTCCGACTGGCCGCTACTCAATGCGCTGCTCAACACCGCGTCGGGCGCCACCTGGGTGTCGCTGCACCATGGTGGCGGCGTCGGCATGGGCTTTTCGCAGCATTCCGGCATGGTCATCGTCGCCGACGGCACGCCGGACGCCGCAAGGCGCCTGGAGCGCGTGTTGTGGAACGACCCGGCGACAGGCGTTATGCGCCACGCCGACGCCGGCTACGACATCGCCATTGAATGCGCCAAAGAGCACCAGCTCAATCTGCCTGGCATTCTCGGCTGATCGGCTGAAACGATGCGCATCCTTCGTGCCGCCGACTACCGCGTCATGCCGTGGAAGAATGGCGGCGGCACGACGACCGAAATTACTGTTTCACCTGACGGTGCCGGGCTCGATGATTTCGACTGGCGCATCTCGATGGCGCGGGTCGAAGGCGGCGGTCCGTTCTCCGGCTTTGCCGGCGTGGACCGCACGCTGGCCGTGCTGGAAGGCGAGGGCATCGTCCTCGACATTGCCGGCCGGCCACCGGCGCGGCTGACGGGAGACTCGGCGCCGCTATCTTTCCAGGCCGATGTGCCGACCACGGCCGCGCTGATTTCCGGCCCGATCACCGACCTCAATGTCATGACCCGCCGCGGGCGGGCAACCCACACGGTCGAGCGCCTGCGGGTTTCGGCTGCGACCGATGTTAGGCCGACCACCGCAACGACCCTCATCCTGCCGCTCGACGGCGAGGTCAGCGTGACTGGCCCGACGCCGTCCCGCCTTGGACCAAGCGACACGCTCCTGATCGGCCCTGAAGTCGCACTATTGCGCCTGGAAACGGCGCGGCCGACGACCCTGTTCGTGATCCGGATCGCCAGCCTGGCCTAGCCGCGCTACCAGCAACGATTAACGCCTGTTGCCAAACATGATCGCACGCCGGAGAAATCTGGCGTAAGCTGTTGCCTGGATCACGAAAAAGCCTGAATCCTTCCGTCGTTCCAAGGCGGACGGGAGAGCAGGGGTGCTCGTCCTTGAGTTGTCGAAAGCCCCTCCTTAAAATGTCGAAGGGATAACGCCCCTGGCGTGGTGCGGAGCAAAACTTTCGGCCAGTGTAATTATGCAACCAATTGCATTTGAATCGGTTTTAGGGACATTGCCGTGGCGGTGACGCCGCTTCGCGTCCCCCATGCGGAATTTTCAATGAATATCCAGACAAATCCTGCCCATATCGAAAAGACCAGCGCCAGCTTCCCGGTCATCACCGAAGAGCCGATACGCTCCAATTTCCTGCCCGAAGAGCGGCTGCGCGCACTGGGCGAAAGCCTCGCCAAGGGCGATATCAAGGACCTGTTCGGCCTGACGCCGTTCGATTTCCAGGCCCGCATACGCGACAGCGCCAAGAAGATCCTCGAGGTCTACCGCTCGACCAATGCCGCCCAGGCCAAGGGCGAAACCATCACGCCTGCCGCGCAATGGCTGCTCGACAACAATTATCTGGTCGAGGAGACCATCTTTCAGGTCAAGCGCGACCTGCCGCGCCGCTTCTACCGGCAGTTGCCGACCCTGAAACTGTCCGATGGCGCCGCCGTGCCCCGCGCGCTGGCCTTGGCCTGGAGCTATGTCGCCCATTCCGACAGTTCCGTCTCGGCGACCATGTTCAAATCCATCGTCGAGGGTTTTCAGTCGGTCGAGCCACTGAAGATCGGCGAACTCTGGGCGCTGCCGTCGCTGCTGCGCTTCGTTTTGATCGAAAACCTGCGCCGCATCGCCGTGCGCGTCGACCGCACCAGGCAGATGCGCCATATCGCCAACGAGGTCGCCGACCGGGTGCTGGCGACCGACGACAATGCCGACCGGCAGAAGATCCTGTCGAGTTACGGCGCGCACGCGCAGGACACGACCTTTGCCACCCAACTCCTCTACCGCCTGCGCGACGGCTCGCAGAATGCCGGCAGGGCGCTGGAATGGCTTGAGGTCGAGCTCGAGAAGACCGGCTCCGACGCCGAGGAAATCATCATTTCCGAGCATCGCACGCTGTCCAGCGGCAATGTCACCACCGGCAACATCATCCGCGGCCTGCGCCTCATCAACGACGTCGACTGGACGGTCTGGTTCGAAGGGGTCAGCCGCATCGACACGCTTTTGCGTGAGCGCACCGATTTCGCCGCGCTCGATTTCTTTTCGCGCGATCAGTACCGCACGTCGATCGAGCAATTGGCGCGCCGCTCCGACCTTTCCGAATTCCGCGTCGCCGAAAAGGCGATCGAGCTGGCCGGCCACGTGCCCGGCGTCACCGATGCCTCCGGCGTGCCGGATGAAGGCGCCGATCCGGCCATGCATACCGATGTCGGCTTCTTCCTGGTCGGGCCGCGCCGGCCGGACCTGGAAAAGGCGATCGGCTACCGGCCACCTTTCTATGTGACCTTCAAGCGCGCCTTCACCGCCACCGGCTGGCTCGGCATCGTGGCGCCGGTCTTCCTGTTGACGGTGCTGCTGCTGGTTGTCTCCGGCAACGCGCTTGCCCATCTGGGCCTGTCCGTGGCGTCGATCACGCTGATGCTGGCGCTGTTTGCGGTGCCGGCCAGCGAAGGCGCGCTCGCCTTCTTCAACACCGTCGTCTCGCTGTTTCTGAAGCCGACGCGGCTTGTCGGCTATGACTACAAGCACGGCATTCCGGCCACGGCGCGCACGCTGGTCGTGGTGCCTTCGCTGATCGGTTCGCGCGACGATGTCGAGGAAAACATCCGCAACATCGAGGTCCATCACCTCGCCAATACGGCGGAAGAGATCCATTTCGCGCTGCTGTCCGACTGGCCGGATTCCAAGACCGAGATCGACGCCGCCGATATCGAGATCCTGCAATATGCGCGCGACGAGATCGCCAGGCTCAATGCCCGCTATCCCTCCGAGGGCGCGCCGCGTTTTTATATCCTGCATCGCCGCCGGCTCTACAACCAGGCGCAGGGAGCGTGGATGGGCTGGGAGCGCAAGCGCGGCAAGCTGCATGAGTTGAACCTGCTACTGCGCGGCGACAGCGATACCACCTTCCTGCCGCTCGACGTGCCGCTACCGGAAAAGGTCCTCTACGTTATGACGCTCGACGCCGACACACGCACCACGCGCGACGCCGTGTCGTCGCTGGTCGGCAAGCTCTCCCATCCGCTCAACCGTCCGCATTTCGACGTGGCAAAGCGTGTCGTCACTGCCGGCTACACCATCCTGCAGCCGCGCATCACGGCCTCGCTTACCAGTGGCGACGACGCCTCTTTCTTCCAGCGTGTCTTCTCGTCCAACAGCGGTCTCGACCCTTACGTCTTTGCCGTATCGGATCTCTACCAGGACGTCTTCAGCGACGGCTCGTTCACCGGCAAGGGCCTCTACCATGTCGATGCCTTCGAGGCGGCGCTGAAGGGCCGCATCGAGGAAAACACCATCCTCAGCCACGATCTGCTCGAAGGCGCGCTCGCGCGCGCCGCGCTCGTCACTGATGTCGAACTGGTCGAGGACTATCCAACCCGCTATTCGGTCGACGCCTCGCGCCACCACCGCTGGGCGCGCGGCGACTGGCAGCTGCTGCGCTTCATCTTCTCGCCGCGCTCCGGCGTGCCGGCGCTATCGCGCTGGAAAATGGTCGACAATCTGCGCCGCTCGCTGACCCCGATCTTCTGGGTAATGGCGGCGATTGCCGGCTGGACGCTGCTGCCGTTCACGCAGGCCGCGCAGTGGCAGGCGTTGCTGATCCTCTCGCTGTTCATGGCGCCGACCTTCGATGTCGTCAACGCCATCCTGCCCAAGAGCGGCGACCAGACGCCGCGCGGCCATTTCTCCGCGCTGGCGCGCGACACCGTCTTCGGCACGGCACTTGTGGCGCTCAAGGTGCTGTTGATGGCGCACAACGCCTGGATGATGGGCGATGCCATCGTGCGCACGCTTTACCGCCTGTTCGTCAGCCGCCAGAACCTTCTGGAGTGGCGCACCGCCTCGCAGGCGCACAAGGGCGGCGACAACGATCTCGGCTCCTATTACAGCATGATGTATGGCGCCGTGATCATCGGCGTCGTCGGTCTCGCTATCCCCGTGCTGGCCGATTCCACCGGTGCCTTCGTCGCCTTTTTCTTTGCCCTGTTCTGGATCGGCTCGCCGGCGGTTGCCTGCTGGATCAGCCGTTCTGCTGAAACCGAAGACCGCCTGCGCATATCGCAGGCCGACATCCACGCGCTGCGCACCGTGGCGCGGCGCACCTGGCATTATTTCGAAACCTTCGTCACGGCCGAGCACCACAATCTGCCGCCCGACAATTTCCAGGAAAGCCCGGCGCCGGTGGTGGCGCCGCGCACATCGCCGACCAATATCGGCGTCTATCTCCTGTCGGTGGTCTCGGCGCGCGATTTCGGCTGGATTGCGCTCTCCGACGCCATCACCCGCATCGACGCGACGATGACGACCATCGAGAGCATGCCGCGCAACCGCGGCCACCTCTTCAACTGGTACGACACAACGACGCTCAAGCCGCTTTATCCGCTCTACATCTCGGCCGTCGACAGCGGCAATCTCGCCGGACATCTGGTCGCGGTGGCGGCTGCCTGCGCCGAATGGGCCGAAGCGCCGTCCGTCTATCTGCAGGGCGATTTCGAAGGCGTCCTCGACACGGTGACGATCCTCGACGAGAGCCTTGAGGAATTGCCCGACGATCGCCGGCAACTGCGGCCGTTGCGCCAGCGGCTAGCCGACCGCCTCGACGGCATGCGGCGCGCCGTCATGACCATCAAGGCGCAGCCGGAGATGGCCTCGATCCGCACCATCAATCTGGCGGTGCTTGCCGGCGAGATCCGCAAGCTCGCCACCGCCATCCACACCGAAGCGGGATCGCAGCGCAGCGACGTCATCGCCGATTGGGCAGCGCGGCTGGAAGCGACCTGCGAGGCGCATGTGCATGACTCGCACAGTGATGAGAACGCCGTCGAAGCCCTGCGCGCCAAGCTGCTCGCGCTGCGCGAGCGCTGCCGCCGCTATGCCTTCGAGATGGATTTCTCCTTCCTGATGCGCCAGGAAAGAAAACTGCTCTCGATCGGCTACCGGGTCGAAGAGCATCAGCTCGACGAGAGCTGCTACGATCTACTGGCGTCCGAGGCGCGGCTGACCAGCCTGTTTGCCATCGCCAAGGGCGATCTGCCGACCGAGCACTGGTTCCGGCTCGGGCGCCCCATCGTCGAGATCGGCTTCCAGGGCGCGCTGATGTCCTGGTCGGGCTCGATGTTCGAGTACCTGATGCCGCCGCTGGTGATGAAGGAGCCGCAGGGCTCGATCCTCAACCAGACCAGCAAGCTGATCATCAAGCGCCAGATCCAGTATGCGCGTTCGAAGAACGTGCCATGGGGCATTTCGGAAGCGGCCTACAATGCCCGTGACCGCGAACTGACCTATCAGTATACGAATTTCGGCGTGCCAGGCCTTGGACTGAAGCGCGGCCTTGGCCAGAACACGGTGGTCGCGCCTTATGCCACGATCCTCGCAGCGCAGTTCACGCCGCGCGAGTCCGTGCAAAATCTAGTCAGGCTGCGCTCGATTGGCGCACTCGGCCGGCATGGCTACTACGACGCCGTCGATTTCACGCCGCAGCGCGTGCCTGAAGGCACCGACCATGCCATCGTGCTGAACTACATGGCCCACCACTCCGGCATGTCGATTGCCGCCGTTGCAGACGCCATCTTCGAAGGCCGGCTGCGCGACCGTTTCCACAGCGATCCAGTGATTGAATCAGCCGAATTGCTGCTGCAGGAGAGGGCGCCGCGCGATATCCCGACCGCCACCGTCAGGACCGAGGCCGACGAGCGCTCGAAGGACGAGACCGAGGTCGAGAGCCCGGATTCGCGCATCATTCTCGACCCGCTGAAGGCGCTGCGCGCCACCAGCGTCATGTCCAACGGCCGTTACTCCGTCATGGTCTCGGCGACCGGCTCCGGCTACAGCCGCTGGGGCGAACTCGCCGTCACCCGCTGGCAGCCGGATCCGACCGAGGACCGGCTCGGCTCCTACATCTTCCTTAGGGATGCCGGCAGCGGCGACTGGTGGTCGGCCACCGCGGAGCCAAAGCAAACGACCGGCGAGAGAGTGCAGACGCTGTTTTCCGACGACAAGGCAAGCTTTGTCAAAACGGTTGGCTCGCTGCGTTCGGAGGTCGAGTGCATCGTCATCTCGGAGGGCAATGGCGAAGGACGGCGCGTCACGCTCTACAATGACGGCGCCACCGACCGGCACATCGAGGTGACCTCCTTTGCCGAGCTGGTGCTGGGCAATGAGGCCTCGGACAATGCCCATCCCGCGTTCTCGAAAATGTTCATCGAGACCGAGATATCAGCCAACAACGGCGCCATCTTCGCCACCAGGCGCAAGCGCGACAAGAACGAGCCCGACCTCACCATGGTGCATTTCGTCACCGACCCGTCGGGGTCGGCGCGCGACGCCGAGGCCGAGACCGACCGCCGCGCCTTTATCGGCCGTGGCCGCACCATTACCGAGGCGGCTGCTTTCGATCCCGGCGCCAAGCTCGGCGGCCATCATGGCTTCACGCTCGACCCGGTCGCGGCCCTGCGCCGGCAGGTGCGGGTGCCGGCCAACAAGAAGATATCGCTGACCTTCTGGACCACCGTCGGCGCCAACCGCGGTGAACTGGACGAGGCCATCGCCAGGCTCGACCATCCCGAAAGCTTCGCCCGCCAGGCAATGCTGGCCTGGACGCGTAGCCAAGTGCAGACAAGGCATCTCGGCCTCAGCCTGACCGACGCCGCCAATGTGCAGAAGCTGGCGCGCTTCCTGATCTATCCCGATCCGTTCCTGCGCCTGCCGGCCGAATCCATCGCTTCGGGGCTGGGCAAGCAGTCCAGCCTGTGGCCGACCAGCATCTCCGGCGATTTCCCGATTTTCCTGGTCCGCATTGGCGACGTCGCCGATCTGGAGATTGTCGCCCAGGCGCTGCGCTTCCAGGAGTATATGCGTGCCCGCGGCATGATGATCGACTTCGTCGTCGTCAACGAACAGGCTTCTTCGTACGTGCAGGACCTGCAGCGCGCGGTCGAGACGCTGTGCGAAAACAGCCGCCTGCGCGGCAAGGAACTCGGGCCGCGCCAGCACATCTTCGCCGTGCGCCGCGACCTGATGGACGAGGCGACGTACAAGACGCTGCTGGCGGTTGCCCGCGTCGTGCTGCACACCCGCAACGGCACCATCTTCGACCAAATCGAGCGCGCCGAGGCGGCAGCGCTGCAGGCCCGCGACGCCTTGCAGCCGACGGGCGCTGCGACCCTGCGCGAACCGTCTCTGCCAGTGCCGACGGCGCCCGCATATCATGCTGCGTCTGACAGCAGTGCCGACGGCAGCGGCCTCAGCCAGTGGAACGGCTTTGGCGGTTTCGAAGGCGATGGTCGCCACTATGTGACCCGTCTCGCCGGCCGGCGCACGACGCCGCAGCCGTGGATCAACGTCGTCTCCAACGCCTCGTTCGGCTTCCACGTCTCGGCCGAGGGGGCTGCCTTTACCTGGAGCCGCAACAGCCGCGACTACCAGCTGACGCCGTGGTCGAACGATCCGGTCACCAATCGGCCGGGCGAGGGCGTCTATATCTACGACCACGCCAGCGGCAGGGCGTTCTCGCCGCTCGCCGCCGTCGTGCGCGATCCCGCCATGACTTACGAGACGTGGCACGGCCAGGGCTTCTCGACCTTCCGGTCGAAGCGTGGCCCGCTGTCGATGGATCTGACGCATGTCGTCGATCCCACCGATCCGGTGAAGATCACGCGGTTGCGCATACAGAACTCAGGCGCGGTATCGGCGCGGCTGCGCGTCTATGCCTATGCCGAATGGGTTCTCGGCAGCCATCGCTCGAGCACGGCGGCGACCATCGTCCCGTCGAGGGATGCGGCGACCGGCGCGCTTCTGGCGCAAAATCCATATGGGCTCGATTTCGGCGACCGGGTGGCCTTCCTGGCCGCTACCGGTCCGGTGCATTCGGTGACGGCCGATCGCGGCGAGTTCATCGGCAGGCAAGGTACCAGCGCCTTTCCGCACGCCGTCGTCAGCGGTGCCGGCCTGTCGGGCCGCGTCGAGGCGGGCGATGATCCCTGCGCAGCTGTCGCCAGCGACATCGACATCCCCGCCGGCGGCGACGTCACGCTCGTCTGGCTGCTTGGCGACGCCGCCACGCCCGCTGAGGCGAGCGCGCTGGTGCAGACCCATTCCGGCAAGGACTTCGACCAGCGGCTGGCCGACAATGAACGCGTCTGGCGCGGCTTCCTCGACACCATCCAGGTCGAGACGCCCGACAAGGCGCTCGACGCCATGGTCAACCACTGGCTGCCGTATCAGAGCCTGGCCTGCCGTATCCGCGCCCGCTCGGCCTTCTACCAGGCAAGCGGCGCCTTCGGCTTCCGCGACCAGCTGCAGGACACGCTGGCCCTGCTGGCGCATGATCCGAAGCTCGCGCGGGACCAGATACTCAACGCGGCGCGCCGGCAGTTCCCTGAAGGCGACGTCCAGCATTGGTGGCTGCCGCGCACCGATGCCGGCGTGCGCACCATGATCTCCGACGATGTGGTCTGGCTGGCGCATGCCACCAACCGCTATATCGAGGTGACCGGCGACGCAGGGATCCTCAAGGAGCAATTGCCTTTCATCGACGGGCAGGTGCTCGGCGAGGGCGAGCATGATGCCTTCTTCACGCCGGAAATCTCCAAGACGCATGCCTCGCTCTACGACCATTGCGCGCGGGCGCTCGACCTTGCGGTCAAGCGCAGCAGCCCGGCCGGGCTGCCGCTGATCCTCGGCGGCGACTGGAATGACGGCATGAACCGCGTCGGCGAAGCCGGCAAGGGCGAGAGTGTCTGGCTCGGCTGGTTCCTTTTGAAGACGCTGGGCGACTTTGCCGCCGTCGCCAAGGGGCAAAGCGACACCAAGCGGGCGCAGGCTTGGACAAAACACGCCGACGTGCTGAAGCGGGCGCTGGAAAGCACGGCCTGGGATGGCCAGTGGTACCGGCGCGGCAGCTACGATGACGGCACGCCGCTCGGCTCGCACAATTCGGACGAGTGCAAGATCGACTCCATCGCCCAGTCGTGGAGCGTGCTCTCCGGCGAGGGCGACCCGGCGCGGTCGACCACTGCGATGCAGCAGGCGACGAACCTGCTGGTCGACGACAAGCTCAAGATCGTCAAACTGTTCACCCCGGCCTTCCAGAACACGGAAAAGGACCCCGGCTACATCAAGAGCTACCCGCCGGGCGTGCGCGAGAACGGCGGCCAGTACACCCACGCGGCGACCTGGTTCGTCATTGCGCTCGCCGAAATGGGCCGCACCGACGATGCCTATCGCTGCTTCTCGATGCTGAACCCGGTCAACCATGCGCTCGACGATGCGTCGGCCGAGCACTACCGGGTCGAGCCCTACGTCGTCGCCGCTGACATCTATTCCGGCGAAGGCAAGGGCGGCCGCGGCGGCTGGACCTGGTACACCGGCTCGGCCGGATGGCTTTACCGCGCGGCGGTCGAAGGCATTCTGGGCATTGAGCGGCGCGGCAAGCAGATCACGTTCCGGCCGAAACTGCCCAGCCACTGGGACGGCTACTCGGCAACGCTCAAGATGCTGGGGGCCGAAGTCAAGGTTCGCGTCATCCGCGACAAAAAGGCCAAGACCATCTCGCTCGAAGTCAATGGAACCAAGACAAAGTCTTCCGGCTTTGAGCCGAAAGCCGGTGACAAGACAGAGGTGGTCGTCAAGATACCCGCGTAAAATCAATGGCTTGAAGCAAACGACGCGCGCCTTTCGGGGCGCGCGTTCTTATTTGGTCATGCGCTGGGCGCAAAGCAGCCCCGCTTCTTATGTATTGGCGCTGCGGGCCGTGGCTGATTAAAAATGTGGCAGCGCTGGATCACTGCCATGATTTTGCCGCAAGGCTGACATTTCACCTTTTATCTCAAACCGTTAGGTGATCACGACAGATTTCGCAACGTCGTCATCTTTTGTTCGCAGAATGGGAACGGAAGAGCTAGACGGGCATTGTTTTGCGACCCGTTAACCGGTACGTGTCTAGAAATGGTGCACTGCACAATGAATGTTTGGCGGAGTAGCTGAAGTGTCACTTCTGCAAATCTACTGGAGAGCGCTGGGTTATCTTGCAGCCGACAGGAAACGCGTTGCGTTGATCTGCGGTGCGAATGTCGCGCTTGCCATCATCGCAATCCTCGAGCCGATCATGTTCGGCCGGGTGATCGACGCCATCTCCGATAAGGGTTCGGTGTTCTCGACGCTGGCGCTGTGGGCCGGTCTCGGCGCCTTCAACATCATTGCCTTCGTGCTGGTGGCGCGTGGCGCCGACCGTTTTGCCCACAAGCGCCGCAGCGAAGTGCTGTGCCAGTCGTTCGAGCGCGTGATCACCATGCCGCTCGCCTGGCACCATCAGCGCGGCACCTCCAACGCGCTGCACACGCTGCTGCGCGCTGTCGAGACGCTGTTCAGCCTGTGGCTCGAATTCATGCGCCAGCATCTTTCGACGGCCGTTGCGCTGGCGCTGCTCATCCCGACCGCGATCAGCATGGACCTGCGCATGTCGCTGGTGCTGATGGGCCTTGGCCTTCTCTATGTCGGCATCGGCCGGCTGGTGATGAAGCGCACCAAGGCAGGCCAGGCCGCCGTCGAGCGCCACTATCACAAGGTGTTCGCGCATGTGACGGACTCGGTCAGCAACGTCGCCGTGCTGCAGAGCTACAACCGTCTCGGCCACGAAGCCGACACGCTGCGCCGCTATGTCAAGAACCTGCTCGATGCGCAGAATCCCGTGCTCGACTGGTGGGCGATGGCCAATGCGCTGCACCGCCTGTCGTCGACCATTTCGATGATGGTCGTGCTGTTGATCGGCGCTTATCTCGTCACCCACGGCCAGCTCAAGATCGGCGACGTCATCGCCTTCACCGGCTTTGCCACGCTGCTGATCGCTCGCCTCGACCAGATGTCGGCTTTCGCCAACCAGATTTCGGAAGCCCGCGCCAAGCTGGAAGACTTCTATCACCTCGAGGATTCGGCCGCCGACGCCGCCGAGCCGGACGGCTTGCGCGACCTCACCAACGTCACCGGCCATGTCCGCTTCGAGAATGTCGGCTTCGAGTTCGGTAATTCGGGGCAGGGCATCGACGACGTGTCGTTCGAAGTCCAGGCCGGCCAGACCGTTGCCATCGTCGGCCCGACCGGCGCCGGCAAGACGACGCTGATCAACCTGTTGCAGCGCGTCTTCTCGCCGTCCCACGGCCGTATCCTGATCGACGGCATCGACACCCGCAGCGTGACCCGCAAGTCGCTGCGCCATTCGATCGCCACCGTGTTCCAGGATGCCGGCCTGCTCAACCGCTCGATCGAGGACAACATCCGCGTCGGCCGTGCGGAGGCGACCTATGACGAAGTGCATGCCGCCGCCGACGCTGCCGCTGCCCAGGATTTCATCCTGGCCAAGAGCGAAGGCTACGACACCGTCGTCGGCGAGCGCGGCGGCCAGCTTTCGGGCGGCGAGCGCCAGCGTATCGCCATTGCCCGCGCCGTGCTCAAGGACGCGCCGATCCTGGTGCTCGACGAGGCGACCAGCGCGCTCGACGTCGAAACCGAGGACCGCGTCAAGGAAGCGATCGACGAACTGAGGCGCAACCGCACCACTTTCATCATCGCCCACCGCCTGACAACTGTGCGCGACGCCGATCTGGTCGTGTTCATGGACAAGGGCAAGGTGGTCGAGATGGGCGGCTTTGCCGAACTGTCGCTGCGCAACGGCCGTTTCGCCAGCCTGCTGCGCGCCGGCGGCCTGCTCAACGACGAGGAAGTCCGCCGCCTCAGCCGCACGGTGACGATCGAAGCGGCGTAAGGCGCGACGCTTTCCCTTCTCCCCTTGTGGGAGAAGGTGGCCGCATAGCGGCCGGATGAGGGGTGTTCCAGGGAACGCCAACGCCTCACTCCGCTGGAACACCCCTCATCCGTCTCGGCGCTATCGCGCCGATCCACCTTCTCCCACAAGGGGAGAAGGCAAAGGCTGCGACATTCCCCTCGATTGCCCCAAAGACGCCGCCGGTCTATTTAGGTCGACATGAGCGACACCTCTTCACGCCTCACCGGCTGGACCGACCTCGCCAACCCGACGCGCTTTGTCGGGCTGGCCGACAGGCTGGTGCCGTGGCTGGCGTCCATTGCCGCGATCCTGCTCGCCGTCGGGCTCTATATGAGCTTTGCCGCGCCTGAGGATTTCCAGCAGGGCATCACGGTGCGCATCATGTACATCCACGTGCCTTTCGCCTGGCTCGCCATGATGTGCTACACGGTGATGGCGGTCGCCGCGCTCGGCACCCTGGTCTGGCGCCATCCGCTGGCCGACGTGGCGCTCAAATCGGCCGCCCCGATCGGCGCCACTTTTACCGCGCTTGCGCTGATCACTGGCTCCATCTGGGGCAAGCCGATGTGGGGCACCTGGTGGGTGTGGGATGCGCGCCTGACGTCTGTGTTCGTGCTCTTTCTTATGTATCTTGGCATCATCGCGCTGACGCGTGCGCTGGATGACGCCAGCCGCGCCGCCTGGGCTGCCGCCATCATCACGCTGGTCGGCTTCATCAACATCCCGATCATCAAATTCTCGGTCGACTGGTGGAACACGCTGCACCAGCCGGCCTCGGTGTTCCGGCTCGGCGGACCGACCATCGATCCCAGCCTGCTGTGGCCGCTGCTGGTGATGGCGCTCGGCTTCACCGTGCTGTTCTTCGCCCTGCATCTGACGGCGATGCGCACCGAAATCCGCCGCCGCCGGGTGATTGCCATGCGCAGGGTGGCTGCACGGCAGGCTAACTGACGCGCGTCGCGAGCGCCTGGCTTCAGCCCATCCGTCCCCGCGCCACGACCGGCAGCGTCTCCAGCACCTTGTCGTCATCGATCAGATGCACCTGGTCGAACAGGTTGGTCACCACGCAGCAATGATCCGGCACCACGCGTACGCGTTCGCCGATGCGAAGGCTCGCGCCATTCGCAAGCGTGACCGTGCCGTGCTCCTCGCTCAAGCCGGTGACGCGGGCGCCTGGCATACCCAGCAACTCGCCAAACTCGGGCAATCCCAGAGTGTCGCTGGACAGCGCCTTGCTGCCGCTGTCAAGAATGGCGCGGGCCGGTGTCGGATGGCTGACCACGGTTGCGAGCACCGTCAGCGCGCAATCGTCGAGCGTACCGACGCCTTTGGCGACCTGGTAGCGGTCGAGATAGATGTAGGTGCCGGGCCGGTATTCGGTGACGACGCTGTCCTCGCCGGAGCGCCACATGTCAGGCGTGCCGCCACTGGAGATGCGTTCACAGGCGAGACCCGAGGCCGCAAGCGCCTGCTTGGCGCCAACCAGCCATATCTCGGCTTCCGCTGCTCGGCCGGCGGCCGGATAGGTCATCAGCCCGCCGAAGCGAAGGCCTTTGGCCTGGTCGATCACTTTCGCCAGCCCCAAAGCCTCGGCGACGTTCTGTACGCCGCAGCGGCCCATGCCGGTGTCGCATTCGACGAGCACGGGCAGGGGGTGCCCGGCATCGGTGAAGGTGGCGGCGAGCCCCTCCAGCGTTTCGCGGCTGTCCGCCGTCACCGACAGGGTAATGCGACCATGCAGCGCTTTGAGGCGCTCCAGCTTGGCGCGGCCTAAAATGTTATAGGGCAGAAAAATGTCGGAGAGCCCGGCATCGGCCATCACCTCGGCCTCGCCGATCTTCTGGCAGGTGATGCCGACGGCCCCGGCCGCCACCTGCTTCTTCGCCCAGTAAGGCAGCTTGTGCGTCTTGATGTGCGGCCTGAGTTTTAGCCCGTGGCGGTCGGCATGCGCCTGCGCTTTGATGATGTTGGCTTCGGCGCGGGCTGCGTCGATCAGGATCGCCGGCGTATCGAGGTCGTCTATGCCTTGCATGAATGTCACCTTGGGAAATTTGGCTGGACTTATGGCCCCGATCGGCCGCGATGTCATGGGGCCAGCATGCAGTTTGCGTCGACACCGCACCGCTGTTCGGCTATGCGCTTTAGGCAGGAACGCGACGCCAAGGGATCACGACCATGAAACGCTCCACCGTCAACGACATCATCCGCGATGCCGACGCCTTCATCCGCTCGTTCGGCTACATCATGCCGCCCTTCGCCTACTGGAGCCCGGAAGAGATGAAGGCGCGCAAGGCTGACTCCGCGGCCATTTTCAGCTCGCGGCTGGGCTGGGACATCACCGATTACGGCCAGGAGAAATTCGACGAACTCGGCCTGTTCCTGTTCACCGTGCGCAACGGCGTCTATGCCGACATGAAGAAGGGCATGGGCATGCTCTATGCCGAGAAGATCATGATCTCGCGCAAGGACCAGTTGTCGCCGATGCACCGCCACAACATCAAGGCCGAGGACATCATCAACCGCGGCGGCGGCAAGCTGGTGCTCGAACTGTTCATGCACGACCGCGACGGCGGCATCGATCCGAAGGCCGAGGTGTCGGTGCCGGTCGACGGCACCATCCACCGGCTGCCGGCCGGCGGGCTGTTGAAGCTCGATCCCGGCCAGAGCGTGACACTGATGCCCGGGGTCTGGCACGCTTTTTGGGCCGAGGGCAAGGATGTACTGATCGGCGAGGTCTCGACCGTCAATGACGATCTCACCGACAACGTCTTCCGCGAGCCGATCGGCCGCTTCTCCAACATCGACGAGGACGTCGCGCCGGTGCACCTGCTGGTGTCCGACTATGAGAAGTGGGTGGGGTAGACGGCTCTCGCCGCCCTACTTCGTTCGATTGAGAAGTGCGCGCAATCTGCGTACCTCGGCGATCAGGCGAGGGATGTCCTGCCGTGCCGCGGCCATGAAATCCTGGTCTTCGGCCGTGGCGCCGCCCATTTCGATATCGTCGCCGCGATCCGCGCCTTCACCGGTTTGAATGAAATTCGATCCGCTCAGAAAATCCCGGCCCTCGACCCATGATTTCCATGGGCCGGGTTGGGCGGCGGCAGCGCGCGCTTCCATTTCCTGAAGTTCAAGTTCCGACGGAGATGTGTTCATGGTGGCCGATTAACGCTGTTAACGGCAAAGCGAAATGCACTCTCGAACAGCGTGTCCGAGATCCTCTGGTGCACCTGTTGAGGACAAAATCGTGTCCAGCGGTATGGCACTCTCTCTGTTGGCTTTGGCATAGGGGGTAAGCGTGAATTTGTCATCACTTTCGTGGTCGACCGACATCTGACGGGATTTCCAAAGGAGTGAGTTGTATGACTTGAAGCCGAAGCGCGAAGCAGATCTGTCAAGAACGACCGTGTGTGCGATGTCGTCTGGCACATCGCTGGCATAAGCACCAAGCGCGGTCAGTGTTGCTAGACCAATCTCTTGGTCGGAGATCGAAGGTAGCTCGCCAATCATGATGACGGGACCTGCGAACTTCTCCCAGCCGTCGCGGGTGGTAGCCATCGGAATTGCAAACACCCTTTTATCAACTATGTTCAGGAAGCAATGTCTCACGTATCGACTCCCATCTGAGGCACAGCTCACCGCTGATACTTATCCGCCTTGCGCGTTCCCAGCAAAAGCTTGCGTTCGAGTTGAGCCCGCAACTCGCCATAATAGGCGGTGAGGAAGGCCCTGGAATCGACCGGCTCGATCGTCATGCCGATCTTGCGCCCGATCGTCTCGGCCACGGCTTTCAGCGCGAAATAGTCGTCGCGGCGCAGCACCTCTTCCAGCTTGTGCAGTTCGGCGATGCCATAGGCATCGAGCTGCGCCTGGGTGAAGCGGAAGGCGCGTGCGTTCTGGCGTTGCGACAAATCCTCGACCAGCGCCAGTTTCGGCGCCTCGACGACCCAGGTTCCGGCCAACAGGTCGCCGATCCGCATGCGGTCGCGGTTGAACAGCGGGAAGAGCGCAAACAGCAGCGCCCAGACCAGTCCGAAGATCGTCGACAGCGTGTCGGCCAGCCCCATCTCGCTGCGGCCGAGGATGATCGACAGCGGCAGGAAAATCTCGATCTCGCGCATGAGATTGCGGGCGATGACCTGATCGACCGAAAGGCCGGCGCCGCTGCGCGACGCCACCCGGATGCCGAGCATCCGCTTGCCGGGCGTGGAGGCGCGACGGCCGGCCTCGAAGACGATGAAATAGGCGTTGCGGAGGAAGAAGATCAGGATGATCCAGACGATGAACAGCGGCTGCGCGCCTTCGCCATTGAGGCCGGCCAGCCCGAACAGCGCGACGATCGAGATTACGATTGCGGTGACGATGATGATGACAAAGTCGAGCAGGAAGGCGGCGGCCCGTGTGCCGGCATCCGCGAGCTTGATGCGGAGATCGACGCCTTCCGGCGTGATCAGCGGCCGTATCGTCGAGACGGCAGCGCGCCTAGCGGTCGCCATGCCGCACCACCCTGAACAAATAGAAATAGCAGAGCCACAGCGTCAGCATGCCACCGCCGATCGCATAGCGCGTAAGGTCGCTGGTGATCATCTGCCTGCCGATGCCTTCGAGCAGGCCGGCACACAAAAGCATGATCGTCACCCCGACCATGGTGGTGGCGGCCACGCGTCCGGCATCGGCCGCCGCCGTCATCCTGGTCAGTTCGCCGGGGAAGGCGATGCGTGTGCCGATGCGCATGCCGGCGGCGCCGGCAAGCGCGATCGCGAACATCTCGGTGGTGCCGTGGATGGACAGCCATCCGCCCAGCTCGATGCCAAGCCCCTTGGCGACGTAGATCTGGAACAACGCGCCGAGCAGGCAGCCATTCATCAGGATCAGCAGCACGCTCGGCACGGCGAAGGCAAAGCCGAGCGCGAAGGCCAGGATCGCCACCTGGACATTGTGGGTGAACAGATAGGCGGCGAAGCCCGACAGGAAATTGCTGTCGGCGCCGTCATAAAGCACCTGCCGCAGCACTTCGGCTGAGGCGTCCGGGTTGCGCCCGCCGGCCAGGCTCGGCGGAATGATGGCGTCGAACCAGCCCTTGTCTTTCGCCACCAGCCAGTAGCCGGCGCCGAGACCGACAAAGGTCAGAACGACCGACAGCAAGGTCTCGCGCCACAAATCGCGAATGGCATGCGGCCAGTCATGCAGGAAGAAATCGCCGATGCGCTGCCGCAAGCCGCGGCGTGCGCCATAGAGATAGAAATAGCCGCGCAGGCAGAGCGCTTCGAGATAGCCGACCAGCGCATTGTCGAGCGACGTCGCTCGCGCCACCGAGAGCGAGGACAGCGCCGAACGGTAGAGCAGCGGCAGCGACAAAAGCTCGTCTTCCGACAGCGTGCGCGGCGCACGTTTCTCGACCCGGGCAAGCAGCGCCTCGAACGCCTTCCAGTCGGCCTCGCGCTCCGAACGGAAGCTCGCCAGTGACTGGCGCACGGCATCCTTGCCGACCAGCGCGTTCACAACAGATCCTCCCGCTTGAGCTCGAGATAGCGCTCGACCAGCGCCGGCCCCAGCCTTTGGTGGTCGGCCTCAATGACATGCGCGCCGAGCAGCCGCAGCCTGCCGATGACGACCTGCCTTTCGCGCAGCAGACCGCCGGCGACGACCGAACGCGCCACATCCTCTGGTGTGTCCGGCGGCATGTCGGCCAGTGTCTCCAGCTCGACATCCTTCATCATCATGAACAGCACCAGATGCCGTTCGGTGAGCCGCCCGACGGTACGCAGCATCAGTTCGGCGCTGATCGGATCGACGAAATCGGTGAAGATAATCACCAGTGAGCGCCGGTCGAGCCGCGCCGCAAGCGTCGTCAGCGCCAGGGTGAAATTGGTCTCCTCGGTGGAGTAGTCGATCTCGGCCGCCCGCTTCTGGATCATGGCGAAGCTTGCCGAGCCGCGCACCGCGCCGCTGGAAACGCGCGGCCGCGCATCGAAGCCGAACAGGCTGACCATGTCGCCGCCCTTCAGCGCAATGAACGCCGACAGCAAGGCGGCGGTGACGGCGCGGTCGACCTTCGGCACGCCGTCGACGGGTTCGCACATCAGCCGGCCGCTATCGATGGCGAGCACAATATTGTTGTTCTCCTCGATGCGGAACTCGCGCGCCAGAAGCCTGCCGTGGCGGGCGCTGCGCTTCCAGTCGATCATCCGCCGGCCCATTCCGGGCTGGTAGTCCTTGAGTGCCTCGAACTCGCGACCTTGGCCGGCACGGCGTTGCGCGTGGCCGTCGGGCAGCGACTGGCGCTGCAGAAGCGTGATCGCTTCGTCGCGGGCGCTGCTGACATCGGGCAGCACCGCGACCTTGCTGTCCATCGGTAGCACGACCTGGTTCCAGACCAGCCCGAACGGCCCGCGCCAGCGCACCCACAGGCGGTCGAACCTGGCAATGCCGCGCCGCAGCGCCTGAAATTTGAGGTCGAGCGATGCGCTGCCGGCCTTAGCAGTCAATGCGCCGCCGGTGCCGCCCAGCGGCTCCAGCCGCTCATCATGGCCGAGACGCGCCTGCACGGCTCGCGGCCGTCCACTGAGCCTGGCAGTGACATTGACGGTGAACTGGCCGCCGACGCTGACCTGCGGCGGTGCATGGATGCTGGCGTCCAGGGAAGCCCGTCCGCGCCCGGCGGCCGCGTCCACAGCCAGGAAAGCAAGCAGCACGCAAATCCACAGCAGGCCGAGATACCACAGCGACGGCAGCGCGAGCGCGATCAGGAAGGCCGGTATTGCACCTGCCGCACCTGCCCAGACTGCCCGGCCGCTCGGATAGATCAACGTGGCGCTTCCGTCTGGTCGACAAGGTCGGTCACGATCTGCTCGACCAGGCGGCCATCGATCTGCGCCGCCGGCGAAAGGATCACGCGATGGCGCAGCGCCGGCACCGCAAGCGCCTTGACGTCGTCGGGGATGACATAGGCACGCCCGTCGAGTGCTGCCCGGGCCCGTGCTGCCCTGGCCAGCATGGCGCCCGCACGCGGGCTGGCGCCGACCTCGAGATCGGGGCTGGCGCGCGTCGCCCGCACCAGCCTTGCGATATAGTCGACGACATCATCGACCAGCGTGACCTCGCCGACGATCGCCAACGCCTTTTCCAGCGTCTTGCGGTCGGCCTGGGCGGTGATGCCGTACTGCTTGATATCATGCGAGGCGGTGCCGCCGCCGTGATGGATGATGATCGCCTTTTCCTCTTCGGGGCCGGGGTAGCTAACCCGGTGCTTGAACAGGAAGCGGTCGAGCTGGGCCTCGGGCAGGGGATAGACGCCCTGGTGTTCGATCGGGTTCTGCGTCGCCACCACCATGAAATTCGGGCCGAGCGAATGGGTGGTGCCATCGAAGGTGACAGCATGCTCTTGCATCGCCTCCAGAAGGGCTGCCTGCGTCTTGGGCGGCGTGCGGTTGATTTCGTCGGCAAGCAACAGGTCGCAGAAGATCGGGCCGCGCGTCAGCGTGAATTGCCCGGACTGGAAATTGTAGATGTTGGAGCCGACGATGTCGCCGGGCATCAGGTCCGGCGTGAACTGGATGCGGCCATAGACGACGCCCAGCGCCTGGGCGAAGCAGCGCGCCGTCATCGTCTTGGCCGTTCCCGGTGGTCCCTCGAGCAATATATGCCCGCCGGCGAACAATGCCGTCAGCATCAGATCGACCGTATCGTGCTGCCCGGTGATGGCCTTGGCCACCTCTTCCCTGATCTGTGTCGCCAGGGCCTTCACATCATCGACGTTCACCGAGCCTCCTTGCCGTCCAGTCGTGCAGCTTTTCGGCTGCCTCATGCATTTGTGTCAGGGTCTTTGCCGCGTCGGCGGCCTGCAGGCGGGTCGTGAATCCGCTGGGTTCGTCCTTATCGCGGGAATCGAGCCAGCGGTCGAGCGCTTCGCCCTGCAAACCATGCGGCGCGCCGAGCAGCGCGCCGGCGCGCACCCGCGCCAGGGCTCCATAGCGGTCGCCCAGTTCCTCCAGCCGGCCGGCACGGCGCAACAGCATCGCCGTAGTGTCGACCAGCGCGCGCTTGCCGAAGGCGATGGCGCGCTGATCGGCCCGTGGGGGTCCGAACCGGCCAAGGCCATGCAGGAAGGCAAGTGCCGCCGCCGCCAGGATGGTCAGCGTCAACGCCAGGAAAGGCGGCTCGACCAGAAGCTTGGCGAGATCGTATTTCCGCCCGACACCGTGCAGCGTCAGGTCGAACATCACCGGACCCTCTTCGGACTGCAGGAACTCGATCAGCTTGAGCGCCGCCGCCGCCTTGTCGGGATCCTTCAGCGCGGCATTGTTAATCAGGTCGGGGTCGGTCAGGATGTAGACATCGTTGAGCTCGGTGAGAACAGCCTTGCCGTCGCCGGCAGCAATGAGCGGATTCTTGTCGGCCACCCATTGCAGTTGGTCGGGAGCGCTGACGACGAGGCCGTAGACATCGATCTGCTTTGCCGTGGCGTTGCCTTCGCCGAGCGTCGCCTTGGCGATGCGGCCGAGCCAATCGTTCACCACGACGTCCGGCAGCCGCTGGATCTTCATCTCCCAGCCCTCATGCTGGAACAGCGGCAAGGTCGCCCATTTGGGCAGCACGAACAGCGTATCCAGGCCCTTGCGAAGCTTGATGATGTTGGCGAGCGCATCCGGGTCGCTGTCGGGCGAAATGGTGACGATCAAGAGGTTTGTGTCGGTCTCAAGGTCGCTGTCGGACCGCGCCATATCGGGCGCTTCGCCGGTCAGCTTCAGCCATTCCGCCAAGCCTGCATAGCCAATGCCGCTCTTCGACAGCGGCGTCGCGCCGCCGACGCTCGGCTGGCGGAAGTCGGGCGCATAGGTGGACAACAGAAAGAAACCCGCCGCCGCGAGCAGGCTGGCAAAAATGCCCCAGAACAGCGTTCTTCGGCTGAACGGTTCCTGCTGGGCGATGTCGGCGGTCGAAGCGCTCACACCCAGGCATCCCTGAAGACGAATCGCTCATAGGCGCCACGCGCCTCCTGCCAGCCCTCGGGTCCGACCGGCCGGCGCGCGAACAGCGCCGCCTCGACAATGCGTGCGATCTGGGTAAAGGCGCTGCGCGCCCGCACCGGGATCGAAGCAGCAGCGGCGATGTCGCGCGCCGTCAGCGACGGGCGCAGGAAGTCAGGCAGGCGGCCGGCAATGTCGGCGACGCTGCGGCGAAGCAAAAGATGCACCGCCTCGTCATACTCGCCGCGGGCGGCCAGCGCATCGGCTTCCGACAACAGGATCTGCGCGGCACTGACATCGGGACGCCATGTCGCTTCCGCCTCGGTCACGCTCTTCTTGCGCCGCCAGGGCAGGCGCCAGGCGACGCCTTTCACCTCAAGGAAAATCAGCAGCAGGATGATCGCAGCACCTGTGATCACCGCGCCCCAGAACAGATAGATCATATAAGGGCCGAGCCATTTCAGGAATTCGCCCAGCGGCTTCAGCCACTCGGGCGTCTCCGGTGGCCTGAAGGCCGGCAGGTCGAACTGGATCGAATCGTCTGACAGCAACTGCTTGTGCAGTTTGGCCAGCCATTCGGCTTGCGCAGCGTCCGGCTGTGCAGCAGTCACCTTTTTGCCCCCATGCAACCTGCGGTTCGCGCGCCGACACTGACAATGCAGCGCAACATTTGCAAGTGGGCTAGACGCCGCTCACCAATCTTGGCAAATTTACTACTGCGGTCGCCGGACAATATTCGGCGATGAAACAGGGGGCGCATCATGACTTCGGCAACATTTGCTCGGCCCGAGAAATTTCAGATCGGCAGGGTATTCAACAACATCTTCTCCGTCATCGGCCGCAATGTCGTCCTTTGCGTCGGACTTGCATTTCTGTTTTCAGGTTTGCCGACGATCCTGCTCCAGCTGTGGACCGAATCGCGCATGCAAGCCATCGTGGCGGTCGATCCAGGCATCGCGGCCGACCCTCTCTTCGCGTTTCGCAATTCCTGGGTCTCGTTTGTCGCCATTTTCGTAAGCTCCATTTTTGCGCTGCTGCTTCAGTCGGCGCTTGTGCGGGCCACGATCGAGGATTTGAACGGCAAGCGCCCGACCTTTGGCGACTGCCTGCAGATTGCCATTCGCTTTTTGCTGCCGACCCTGGCGGTAGGTTTCCTCGTTGCCCTGGGGGCGGGCCTGGCTATGATCGCTCTGATCGTGCCCGGCATCATCCTGTGGCTCGGTTGGTCGGTTGCGGTGCCGGTTCTGATCCAGGAGCGGCTCGGCGTGTTTGGTTCGATGTCACGCAGCCGCGCCCTGACCAAGGGCAGCCGCTGGTCGCTGTTCGGCCTGTTCCTGATCCTGATCATCATCGCCATGGTCATCCAGGGGGTGGCTGGCGTGTTTGTCTACCTGTTTCACGGCATCGTCGCGGCCATCGTCGCTGGGCTGGTGCAAAGCGTGATGTCGATGCTGCTGTCGGTCGCCGCCGCGGTCAGCTATGTCGAACTGCGCCAGGTCAGGGAAGGCACCAGCGTCGACGAACTGGCCGAGATATTCTCGTAAGCCGAGAGGTTTTGCATTGCCTTGACCCAATTGGGGTCAAGGCGTGTCAGGGCAGGAGGCATCGTGACGTCACGGGCGCAGGAACGACCGGAAAAATTCCGCATAGGCAGGGTTTTCAGCAACAGCTTCGCGGTCATCGGCCGCAATCTGGGTTTCCTTGCTGTGATTGTCGGACTTTTCTCGACGCTGCCCGCACTGCTGTACAACCTCTGGAACCTGTCCCGGGTCGCTACAATGGTGAACGCGGACAGCGCCGGGAGCGCCGCCGCTTTCGAAACGTCAGCCATGGAAGACTACTCGGGCCTATCGATAGTCGCTTCTTTGATCATTTTTGCGCTGGCCTTGCTGGTGCAAGCGGCGCTCGTCAGGGCGGCGATCGAGGATTTGAACGGCAAACGGCCGGTCATCGGCGATTGCATCCAGATAGCATTGCGCAGCTTCTTCCCCACGCTGGGCATAGGCATTCTGGTCATCGTCGCCTTGGTTGTGGCTGTTTTCGTGATGGTTTTCATCTCCTGGCTCGTTCCCCCAATCGGGTGGCTGATCGGGCTTGCCCTGGCGTTGATCCCCGCTTTTATGTGGCTGATTTCCGTATCGGTTTCCGTGCCCATTGCGGTTCAGGAGAGGCTTGGCGTGTTCGGTTCGATATCGCGCAGCCGAACCCTGACCAGGCGGTGTTCTCGTTGTTTTTCGGGCTGGCAATCGCCAGCACCGGCGGCATCACAGGTGTCGGGATCATTGTCGGAGCGATCGGCAGCAGTCTTGTGTCGACCATCTTCTCGACGATGCTGTCGGTGACGGTTGCCGTCGCGTATGTCGAACTGCGCCAGGTCAAGGAAGGCACCAGCGTCGACGAACTGGCGGAGATTTTCTCGTGAAGGCGACGCCGCTCCGGTCGGCTGGGCCGGCCATGCTTCAGTGACAGCAGCTATGCTCCGATTGCACGCTCGTCCGGCACAGGCATGACGATGTGATCGCCACGTCCGCCTTGGCTCGTGCTGCAACAAGCTTCGCCTGCAACCCCGCCAGCTCCACGCTCTCGCCGCGCCGCTTCAGGCATTCGACCAGCCCGTGCAGCGCCCAGACATTGTCCGGATGTTGGGCGCAGCGCTGCACCTTGCCGCTCAGGCCCAGATCGTCGCGATAGACCTGCTCGGCCTCCTCGGTGTTCCCCTGGTCGAGCAGCAGTGCCGCCAGCGCATGGCGAGGCGGGTGCATCCAGGCCCAGGGCTCGGTGTAGGAGAGATTGTCGTCGAGCTCGACGGCGTGGCGCAGATGCGCGTAGGCCTCGTCATGCCGACCATGGTGGTAGGCCAACTCGCCATCGAGCAAGGCCGCACCGACAGCCAGCGAGGCCCGTGTCGGGTTGCTGAGGAAGCGCCGCTCCGGCGGGATGTTCTCTACATGCCTGCGGAAGTTCTCGCGCTCGCGCTCGGCTGCCGAAAACTGCTTGAGCGTGGCGTGCGCGACACCCTTGGCATAGTGCTGCATGGCTGATGTCAGCACATAGAGTTCCGGCTCCTCCACCATCGGCTCGTCGATGATCTCCTGCCAGCGGCCGAAGCGCACCTGCACATGCGATTTCATCGCATGATAGCCCTCCACTGTTTGCGTGAGCTTTGGCCGGTCCTGGATGGCGACCACGTCACGCGCGACCAGGCTGCGCACCTTGTCGGCCGCCCACAGCGCCGGCTGGTACTGGCCTAGGAACATGCATGTGAACATCATCAGATGCAGGTCGTGACAGCAGCCGAGCAGATAGTAAGTCGGCTCGCCGGCATAGGCGAGGTAGAGATCGTTGGCCCGCACCGCCTTTTCGCTGGCGAGCTTTGCCTTTTCGTATTCGCCGCACAGCACGTGGATATGCCCCGGCATGTGGTTCATGTGGCCGGCATCGGGACACATGGTGCCGAGCCGGTCGGCCGAGCGTATGCCGCGTTCCGGCTGCGTCGACATTTCCAGGAGATGGATGTGCAGATGCAGGATCGCCGGATGCGGCGCGGTACCTGCTTCGTCCGACAGCCGGATCGAGCGCTCGCAGACCACCAGCGCTCCCAGCACATCCGAATTCGGCGCCGGTCTGCCGGTCTTCAGATCCCACAGCCGCCGCACGGTGCGCATCATCAGCGCCTCGACGGTGAGCGCCATCACGTCATGGTCGTAGGGGAAGTCGCGATAGACCAGCCGCATCGCGGCGGCGTAGGCATTGTCCCATTGTTCGAATTCCGCCGGCTCGACGCCATGCGGCTGCTGGAAGCGGGCGGCCAGCGCCTCGATCAGCCGCTGCTCCACCGCGCTGGCCTTCGCCGCATGGGCGCGCGCGAGCTGGACGTGGTCGAAACAGCGGCGGGTGGCGCGGTCGGCCTCGTCCTTGCCATGCTCTTTCCAGGTCAGGTTATAAAAAGGCCCGGCGGCATAGGCGATGCCCCAATGCACGAAGGCGCAATCAGGATCGGTCTCCAGCGCCTTCTCGAAGCATTTTATGCCTTCCTCATGGTTGAAGCCGTAGCACCAGTTCAGCCCGATATCGAACCAGCGCTGTGTCTCGGCCGAGGATGTGGAGATGGGACGGCGATAGGTGCCGAGGTCGAAATGGTCCATGCCTGATTGGGTCTCGTATTCTGCGTCGAAGGTCCGTCACGCAATCTGTGCCGAAATGCAGGTCCATGGCAAATACTAGGTGGCTTCATGGGCGACTTGCACCAACTCAGGTGCTGCGTCATGCTTATTGCCTCTTGGAGGGCAGGATGAAACTGTGGCACTTCGGCGTCGTGGCGCTGAGCGCATTGGCCATCGGGATCGGGGCGGCTGAAGTGCAAACTCGAGTCAATTCGCCAAGAGATGAAACCAGCGCCGACGCGAAAATGGTTGCCGAATTTGTGACTTCGATTAGCCGAGATCGTTTTGATGTGATCAAAGAAATTCGTGCGGACTGTACGTTTCGGTTTCCGGAAAAATTTCGAGTTATAGAATTATGTGTTGAAGACGGTGCCGCCGCATTTGATCAGATGAAAAGTATATCGCGGAAAAAGAACGACACTATGTCATTGGGAGCCACAATGCTCTGTATGAAAGAGAGCCGTTCGTTAAACGGATTTGATTGGGAAGCGGTCTCCCGATGCTATGTAAGAACAATGGTGGCCATAAAAAGCTAGAATTAGGACGGAAAGTAGGTGACTTAGCTCTGCTGGGTGGCCTACTCGTCTGACCACCCGGCATCGCCAAGTCGACGCTCGGTGCACGCTACGCGATTTGTCGGAGACGTGAATGGACGATCAGCTTTCCAGCCACACTTTCTCGAAGTGCTGCTCCAGCGACTGGTGTTGTTCGCAGCCTTGCACGCCTTTGCGATAGCTGCGGTAGACCGAGCGCCAATAGGGCTGGATGATGATGCCGGCATCCCGCAAATTCTGTTCGATCTTGGCCATGATCTCCTTGCGCTGGGCGGCATCCGGGGTCGCCAGCGCCTTGTCGAGAAGTTCGTCGAATTCCTTGTCGGCATAGGCGCTTTCGTTCCAGGCAGCACCCGATTTGTAGGCGAGTGCCAGCACCTGGACGCCAAGCGGGCGGCCCAGCCATTCGGTGGTGGAGAAGGGGTATTTGCTCCAGTCGTTCCAGAAGGTCGCCGCCGGCAGCACGGTGCGCTTGATCTTCAGGCCGGCCTCGCGCATTTGCGCTGCGATTGCATCGCCGGTGCTTTTTTGCCATTCGACATCGACGGAGATCAGCTCGAATTCGTGGTCGGCCTTGCCGGCCTCGGCCAGCAACTTCTTCGCCGCCTCCACGTCACGCTTGGCTGGGCCGATGTCGGCAAACTCAGGGTGCATCGGGCCGACATGGTGGTTGTCGGCGGGCTTGCCGCGACCGCCGAGACCAAGCGCCAGCACGGCTGAATTGTCGACCGCAAGCTGGGCGGCGCGGCGCACCTTGACGTCGTCGTAGGGTGCATTGCCGACATTGAAGCGGGCGACGATGGTCGAGCCGGTGGCGATCTCGGAATTTAGCAGGCCCATCTGCTCGGTCTGCGAGACCGCGTCGGACGCGGTTTCGTGGTCGGTGTCGATCTCGCCGGATTCGAAAGCCGACAGCATGGCGTTGGGATCGGAGCCGTAGTCGACCCATTTGATGCCGTCGAGGTAGAAGTCACCCTTCCACCACGGCTTGTCCTTGCGCTTGACCTCCGCGCTGGTCTCGGCATTCCAGCTGACCAGTTCGCACGGACCGGTGGTGATCGCCAACGCCTTCATCGGGTCGTCGCCGCCCTCATAGGAGCGGTGCATGATCAGCGCCGGATAGTCGGCCATGCCGGCGATCAGCGAAATGTCGGGCTTCGGCAGATTGAGCTTTACGGTGAAGTCGTCGACCTTCTCGATGCCGCCATCGACCGGCTTCTTGGTGTCGGCGTTGACCAGCGCGCCCATGCGCGCGGCGACCGAATTGCCGGCGACGGAAGCGTCGCACCAGCGCGTCAGATTGTGGATCACGTCGTCGGCGTTGAAGGCATCGCTATTCGACCAGGCGATGCCCTTGCGCACATGCAGAGTGATTGTCTTGGCGTCGTCGCTGGTTTCCCAACTTTCGAGTAGCCACGGTTCGAAGGTGAAGTCGCGGTTCCAGCGCACCAGATATTCGTTGCAATGGCGCGCGACATTGGACATCTCGACGCCGTCGAACGTGCGCGGATCCTTGAACCCCTTGACGTTCATGGCGACGCGCAAGGTGCCGCTGCGCTTCGGCTCCTCGGCCCGGGCAGGCGACGTGCTGAGGCCACCCAGAGCCAGCGCGCCGGCAGCACTGACGCCGAAGCCGGCCATGATGGCGAGATATTCGCGCCGGTTGACGCCGCCCTTTCTGAAGTCGTCGGCAACGGGCTTCGCCTGTGGGTGCAAATTACGATCGGTCAGCATGAATTTCATCGTCGTTCCCTCTTTAGTTGGGCGCCCCGACGCATCGCCTCTGCTGGGGGCGGATGCGACCGCCGGAGCGCCATTGCCTGAGCAGGTGATGATAGGGCGGGCCGATACCAGGAAATGTTCGCTTTTCCGCAGTTCTTGTGCGTTGCTCCGCAGTGGAGTGCAGCCGATCTCCCCCCTTGTGGGGGAGATGTCCGGCAGGACAGAGGGGGCGCTGTCCCGCCATCCCGTTTGTCGACTGGAGTGTCTTCGCAGACAATCGTTGCGTTATTTTAGGGTATTGAAGGGCCGCGATCCTTCGCGCCCCCCTCTGGCCTGCCGGCCATCTCCCCCACGAGGGGGGAGATCAGCGCTTCGTCGTTCTTGCCGAGCACGGCGACGGCGGCGATGGCCGCAAGCGTGCATACGAACGCCTCGCCGGCGCGCTCCACGCTTTTGCGGGCGCGCAGAAAACTGTGCACCAGCCGCGGCTCCTCGTACCACCAGGCGCGGCCGCCCGCGGCAACGATGCGGTCGCGATAGGTCTCGCCGTCCGATGACAGCGGGTCGCACTCGGCGGTGATGGTGACGGTCGGCGGCAAGCCGGAGAAATCGTTGTCGCTCAGCGGCGAAAATGTCGGATCATCGGGCGATTGCGCCGGGCCGGAGCGGATATTGCGGTAAAATTCGATGTCGCACAGCGCCAGCAGTGGCGCGTTGGCATGTTCGACATAGGAGCCGGCACTCTCGTCGCCACCGAGGCCGGGATAGATCAGCACCTGGCCGACCGCGCAGCGCGGGTTGCGGCGCGATGCGTGCGCGACGGCGGCGGCAAGGTTGCCACCGGCGCTTTCGCCGACGAGCACGATCGGCAGGTCCGTCGTCACCGCCGCCCATTCGAACACGGTCAGCGCGTCGTCGAAGGCGGCCGGGTGCGGATGTTCAGGCGCCAGCCGGTATTCGGCGGAAACAACGTCGAAACCGGTGCCGGCGCAGATCTCGGCGCAGATGTCGTCATGGCTGTCCAAGCCACCCAGCACAAAGCCGCCGCCATGATAATAGACGACGATGGCGCGCACGGGCTTGCCCGCCATCCGGTAGTAGCGGATCGGGATGGCGTGTCCTTCATCGGCGGCAATGATGCCGTCGCTGGCCGAAACCCCCTTGGGATAACCCTGATGGAAGGCGCGGCACATCGCGTCGTAGACCGACCTTTGCTCGGCGATCGGCAGTTCGGCGATTTCGGGCGGGAACCAGTCGTTGACCAGGTCGATATAATCCCACAGCGCCGGGTCCAGCCTTGTGGCGTATTTTCCCCGTCTGGCTGTCTTGAGCTTGTGGACCGTGCCCATCTTGCCGCTCAGAGCCCGTCGTAGAGCCGCTCGGCGTTTTCAAAGGTGAAGCGCAGCGGCACCGAGCCCTCGACCTGCCATGCATCGACAGTGTCGCCCGCCATCAGCCGGCAGGCGTCTATCGTGTTGATGACGGCGCCGCCATAAAGCCGGTTGGCAAGGTTGAGGATGGCGGTCTGGTGCATGGCGGCACTGCCGCTGCCGCAGGCATCCTTGACCAGCAGCACGCGAAAGCCGGATGCCACCGCGTCCTTCACCGTGGCGTCGACGCAGGCCTCGGTCCACACGCCGGCGACGATCAGCCACTCGATCCCGCCGGATTTGAGGTCGCGTGCCGCCGGCCCCGAACGGAAGGCGCTGGCCTCTGCCTTGATCAGCAAGGCTTCGCTATTGGCCGGCGCCACTTCATGACAAATCTCGGTCAGCGGATCGCTCTTGTCGGAAAAGGCCGACTTGCCGTCGGCATCGAGCGGATGGAATGGCCGCGCCTTGGCGGTGTCGACGATATAGGCCCAGTGATAGAGCGGCACGAAGTTGCGCCGCGCCGCCGCCTGCAGGCGCTGGACGTTTGCCAGCACCTCGCCATAGCCTTCGACCAGATAGCGCTTGTCCTGCCGATGCTCTTCCTGGAGGTCGATGAACACAGCGGCCACCGTGCCGCGTTTGATCGAGATCGGCGCCTTCATCTAGGCAGCCCCTGCAAGAAACTCGTCCTCATAGGGAAAGCGCGACAACAGCTCGGTGCCGGTGTCGGTGATCAGGATCTCGTCCTCCAGCTTGACGCCCTCGCGGCCTCCTTTCTCGCCGATATAGCTTTCCACGCTCACCACCATGCCGGGCACGACAAAACCGTCGCGGCCATAGGTCTCGTAATCCATCGCATGGGCAATGAACGGCGTCTCGCCATGCATGCCGACGCCGTGCATGACCGAGGTATAGCGCTGGTCGACGAAACGGTCCGGGATTTTCCACGCCTTTTCGGCGATCTCGCGAAACGCCATGCCCGGCTTGACGATCGAAATGTTGTGCTGAACCTGGTCGTGCGCCATGCGGTACAGCGATTTCTGATAGTCGGTCGGCTTGCCCGGCCCGCAGCGGAAGGTGCGGGAGAAATCGGAATAATAGCCGTAGCAGCCGATCGTGTCGGTATCGAGCGCCAGCAATTCGCCTGGCCGGATCTTGCGGCCGCTGGCCTCGTTGAACCACGGATTGGTGCGCTGGCCCGAAGTGAGCAACCGCGTCTCGATGAACTCGCCGCCCTGGCGGATGACCTCGCCATACATGATGGCGAACAGGTCGTTTTCGGAGACGCCGGGCTTGATCGCCTCGCGCACGGCATAGACGGCGGCTTCCGCGCCGGCCATCGACACTTGCAGGCATTTGACCTCCTCAGGCGTCTTGACCGCACGCACCGCCAGGATTTCGCCCTGGCAATCCCTGACCTCGCAGCCGCGCTTTTCCAGTGCCAGCGCCTGCAGATGGCTGCAGCGGTCGAGCCCGAGCTTCATCGAGCCGCCACCGTGCTTCTTCAAGAGCTCGGTGATCTCGTCGGCGAAGGGACCGGCGGTCTCGTCGTCGCGGCCGGACACCGAAGACCACACCAGCTTCGACGGCCGTGCCTCGTCGATCGTATCGAGCACCATCGAGACATGGTAGCTCTGCGGGTACTCGAACAGCACGATCGGCCCGTCGGTCGGGATGAAGAAATAGCGCGTCGAGTTGCGCAGGAAATACCCGAACATGTTGCGCGAGCCGGTGGCGTAGCGCTGGTTGTAGGGGTCGAACAAAACCACGCCGCCATAGCCGGCCTCGCGCATCCAGCCGCGCAGTTTCGCCAGCCGGCCTTTGCGCAAAGCATCGGCATCGATGAAGGACGGCTCGGTGTCCGACAGCCACATGCCGCCGGCAGAGTCAGCAGCGGCCGGGTGGCGCATGCGGTCTTTGAAGTCCACGTCCTCGGTGCTGTCGGGGTCGAATACGACGATGCTCATGAGTGCCTCCTGAAGGCCTGAACATAGTTCGGTGCTAGGCAAAGTCTGTGCGGGATTCCGCAGATGTCGTTCGCAATGCCGCAGGCTGCTTCAATTGAAAGCCGCAGGGCAGCGTTCCTTCGCGCCCCCCTCTGTCCTGCCGGACATCTCCCCCACAAGGAGGGAGATTAGCAGCTTCTATGCCTCGCCCACCCCTGCAACGTCTGTGATTGGCGAAAGCCGAGGCGATATCTGATCTCCCCCCAAGTGGGGGAGATGTCCGGCAGGACAGAGGGGGGGCGCTGTCCCGCCAGCATCTCGCAAAATTAATGCCGACGCATGGCCTTCGGTGCATGCCCATGCTCTTCCCTGAACGCCCTCGCAAAACTCGACATCGAGGCAAAGCCGCAAGCCAGCGCCACGTCGCGCACCATCAGCGTCGAATGCGCGAGCAGATCAGCGGCGCGCCGCAGCCGGAGCCGCCGGTAGTAGCCATTGGGCGAAATGCTGAGCTCGGTGCGGAAATTGCGCTCGAGCTTGTCGGAGGAGACGCCGAGCTTTGCCGCCAGCTCCGTCATGCCGAGCCGTTCCTCGACCGCATCCTCCATGATGGCGATGGCCGACAACACCAGTTCGTTCTGGACGCCGGTGCGCAGGCGCAGTGGCATCAGCTTGCGGTCGACGCTCGAGCGCAACGGGCTGTGCACGAACCATTCGGCGACGCCCGCCGCGAGCTCGCCACCATAGTCGTTGGTGATGATCTCCAGCATCATGTCGAGGCTGCCGACGCCGCCGGCCGAGGTGAAACGCTTGCGGTCGATGACGTAGAGGTCGCGCCGAAGCTCGATGTCCGGGAAGGCTTCGGTGAAGGCTGCCTGGCTGGTCCAGTGCAAGGTGCAGGCATGGCCGTCGAGCAGGCCGGCCCTGGCGAGGAAGAAGGCGGCGTCGGCCACCGCGCCGATATGGGCGCCGGCGCGCAGGCTCTTGCGCATCCAGGCAACCGCATCGTCGGCGACGACGAGGTCGGCATTGCCGCCAGAGCAGACGACGATGCGGTCGACCTTTGGCGCTCCAGAGGCTGAGAATCCCGGTTGTATGACAACCCCATTGGACGCCTCGACCGTGCCCTGGTCGGCGCCGACGATCACCCAGCGATAACACTCCCGTTTGGCCAGCACATTGGCGGCGCGTAGCGGTTCGATCACCGAACTGAAAGCCATCATCGGAAATCCGGGAAACACCAGCACGGCGAAGGTGAGGGGACCTTCGCTCGCCGCCGGTTGCACCCGGTCCTGTCTTCTGCTGGCATGGACGGTATTCACAATTGTGTATTTCCCGAGCGCATCATTGGTGGCAGACAGGAGATGTAGCGGGCTTTTTGGCTCGCCGGCAACGGAGACGAACCATGTTTGCGGCTCAGACCATCGACAGCACCGACAAGCCAGCCTTCTACCGCGAACTGGCCACCCAGTTGAAGGCGCTGCTGGACGGCGAGAACGACTCGGTCGCCAATGCCGCCAACACATCGGCGCTGATCTTCCAGATGGTGCCCGATCTCAATTGGGCCGGCTTCTATTTCCTCGCCTCCGACGAGGAGTTGGTGCTCGGGCCGTTCCAGGGCAAGCCGGCCTGCGTGCGCATCGCCGTCGGCAAGGGCGTGTGCGGCACGGCGATCGATCTTGAAATGTCGATGCTGGTCAAGGACGTGCACGACTTTGCCGGGCATATCGCCTGCGACGCCGACTCGCGCTCGGAACTGGTCGTGCTGCTGAGGGACAATGACGGCGTCTTCGGCCTGATCGACCTCGACAGCCCGACGCCTGGCCGCTTCGACAAGGACGACCAGGCCGGCATCGAGGCGCTGGCCGCGATCTATGTCGCCGCAAGCTCTTTCGAGGACTAAGCGAACTTCACCAGCATCAGGCTGAAGCAGCCGATGAACAGGAAGGCCGAGAAGGCGAGCACCAGCGGGCGCAGGCCGCGCGAGCGCAGCTGCGAAATGTTGGCCTGCAGGCCCATGGCGGCGAGCCCCATGGTCAGCATCATGGTGGTGCCGAGTGCCATCGCCGACTTCACTTCGGCTGGTACGGTGGCCAGGCTGTTCAGCGCCACGACGGCGACGAAAGCGGCGACGAACCACGGCATGGGCGGCCGCGCCGCCGATTGATCGCTTGAGCGATCGCTGCTCGTCTTGCGGCGCGCCATCAGGCCGAGCGCGATGACCATCGGCGCCAGCATGGCGACACGTGTCAGCTTGGCGACGGTGGCGATCTCGCCGGACTGGGTGCCATTCTGGAAGCCGGCGCCGATGACCTGCGCCACCTCATGGATCGAGGCGCCGGCCCACAGGCCGAACGCATGCTGGTCGAGGCCGAGCACCGGCGCCAGCAGCGGGAAGCCGAGCATGGCGACGGTGCCGAACAGCGTGATCGAAGCGACGGCGTAGGTGACGTCCTCGTCGCGCGCATCGGTGACGATGTTGGTGGCGACAATGGCCGAGGCGCCGCAGATCGAGGTGCCGGCGGCAATCAGTTGCGCCAGCTTGCGGTCGACGCCGATCAGCCGGCCGAGCGTGATGGTGAAGACGAAGGTGGCGCCAAGTGTCAGCGCCACGATGCCGACGCCGCCGGCGCCGATGGAGACGACCTGGCCGAGCGTGAGCTGGAAGCCGAGCAGGACGATGGCAAAGCGCAGCAGGCGCTTTTGCGAGAAGGCGATGCCGGCCTTGGCGTGGGCAGGCGTGCCGAGCACGTTGGAATAGATCATGCCGGCGACGACGGCGAGGATCATCGGGCTGAACAGCGCGAAGCCGGAGACATTGTGGGCCGAGAAGGCCACAGCGGTGATCATCGCCACCAGCACGACACCGGGGATAACGCCATTCCACACTGAATCGAGCCGCTTGCGGCCCGCGGCCAGATCGGCAGGTATCAGGCGTTTCGGAATATCGTTCGCGATGTGGGTGGCGGAAGACAATGCAATTCTCCAGGCAAGTACCCCAGGAGAATGCCATTCCAGAACCAATCTTTCCAACGAATTGTTTTGTTTGGAATGATCGATTTTTACGAACGAATACGCTCGCACGCCGAGGTGATAGGCATTCGGCCTATGTGCCAAGTTTCTTGTAGTTGTTGTATGTCTTGCGGTTTTTCGCGACATCGCTCAGCAGTCGCCGGCATTTTATGAGTGAAACGCTCTTCAGGGGAATGTGCTCGCGCGCGGCTACCCGCTGGCGAAAATCCAGAGGTGTGGCGTCGTAGTGCCGAAGACAGATCGCGAGCGCCTTTCGTCGGTACTCCGGGCTGGTCCGCAGCCCTGTTTGCATCGCTTTGTACATCTCTGGCGGCATAGTCCAATTGGAGCCCGTCGAGGCGCAACCTACAATGCTGGAAGCAATGACCACGAGTAACGTTAAGCGGGTTATTTTGTCTTTGAAGATACTGTATCGGCTCATTTCATCCTCCCGCTTTGAGATCAGAAGTAATCACAGGTAGTGATAACCGACAAGTGTTGCGCTTGGATGGCCCCCTTGTCTGCGACCGGCCAGACGTGGCCGATCGTGTGGGCCTGATGGCGCATCGTCTTGACGGGCCGCGATTTCCGCTCCAGCTTGGCCTCATGTTCGTTTTCTCGCTCGCCATCGCCAAGCGACGCCGCCCCTGCACAGTGCGGAGCGGCAAGCCGATTGCGCGACGACAAGGACCGGCCCAATAAAATTCCGGTTCGTTCGTTTCCAGCCCCGCCCGCGATATCAGCTGGCGGGGTTTTCATGTCTGGAGCCTTGTCATGACCAATTCTTCCATCCGGTTTCGGCCGGCCGAACGCGCTGATGCCGCCACGATCAGGGACATCGTACGCGCCGCCTATGCCAAATGGGTGCCGGTGATCGGCCGCGAGCCGCTGCCGATGAGCGCCGACTACGACAAGGCGGTTGCCGAGCATCCGTTCGATGTCGCCGTCGAGGATGACCGTATTGTCGGTATGATCGAGACCATGCTGGCCGACGATCACCTCTGGATCGAGAATGTCTGCGTCGCACCGCAAGCGCAAGGCAGGGGGATCGGCCGGCTGTTGCTTGACCGGGCCGAACAGAAGGCGCTCGAGGCCGGCCGCGCCGAACTGCGCCTGCTGACCAACGGAGCCTTCGAGGCCAATGTGTTGTTGTACAAAAGGCATAGCTATACGATCGACCGGGAGGAGCCGTTCATGGGCGGCATGACGGTCTATATGAGCAAGAGATTGACGCGATAGCGGGCAAATCGGAGGCATGGATACGACGATCGCTGCCAAGGTCAAATTGAAGCAACTTGCCGGACCGTACGCGATTTCGCGGCTCGGGGCCGGCGACAGCATTCCCGGCTGGGCGGACGGGCCGGGCTTCGTCAGCATTACCAGGACCGACGACGAGCTTTCGATCACGTGCCTGCAGGATCGCGTTCCGGGCACGGTCAAGCACGACCGCGACTGGGTCGCTTTCAAATTGCAGGGGCCCTTTGCTTTCGACGAAACCGGCATCGTGTTGTCGGTCATCCGGCCGCTGTCGGAAAACGATCTGGGCATCTTCGTGGTGTCCACCTTCGATGGCGATCACCTGCTGGTGAAAGCGGCGGATCAGGATGCGGCGAGACAGCATCTGGTCGAGGCAGGACACACACTGCTGTAGTCGACCGGACCTGCGCCATCGAAATGGTCTGCTGGCTCAATCGGGCGTCCTCGCCTGCTCCGTGACCGACCGCCGCTTGTCCTACCCGCGGCCTATCTCGATGATTCCAACCATTGCCCGCGTAAATTCAACCATGCTGTTTGCCGTCATGGCTGCATTGTCGGGACTTTGGCCGATATGTTCGGCGGCTCCGCAACATGACCGGCGGATGTTGTCGTAGTGCGGGTCTCTTTCATCATCCGGCAACGTCGCCAGATTGAGGGCGCGGCCGTAGATCATGCGCAATAGCTGCGCCAGTGCGGTTTCGACACTCATGCGTTTTGCTCCGCATCGGTCGAGCGTCGCGGCACACAAATAGTGCCGGATCGTCGATCGGGAATTGGTCCCGATACGCAAAGGCTCGATCATACTTATTAATATATCGTTTAATGCTAATATACATGGCCGTACCGATTGAGCGCCGAGGCGTTTGCGAGCAGATCGGCACCGCCAACGACACCGTCTATGGGCTGGCCTCCTACATCCAGGCCAAGGACATCAAGAAGGCCCGCGAAGTCGCCGCCCGTATGCGCACCGGCAATGTCTACATCAACTATCCCCAGTGGGACGCCGGCCTGCCTTTCGGCGGCTACAAGCAATCCGGCAACGGTCGCGAATACGCCGAATACGGACTGGAGGATTTTCTCGAGATCAAGGGCATCGCGGGCTACGAGGCGGCGGAGTAGGGGTTACCCCTTCGGGACCGGCAACCTGCCAGTCCCGGGGGGAAGCCGGCGACTGGCAAGACAGGCCGCTTGCGGCGGCTTTCATTCTTCCCGGAAAGCCTTCTGGATCTGATCCGACAGCGGCTTCACCAGATAGGAAAGCATCGTCCGATCGCCGGTCGGGAAGAACACTTCGGCCGGCATGCCCGCGCGAAATGTTCGTACGTCACGCGCCACGGGTCGCTCTCCGCGCGTCTCTCTTCGCCGATCCAATGAAAGCTGTCGGCGGTGATCTCGGTGAAGCGCCACCGGGCCCGCAGGCCGCGCGAGTCAGCGCCGATCTGGACAATGTCCTTGCCCTCGGCCCGCCCGATCTGGCGCGAATAATCCTGGTTGAGCGGATCGCTCCAGATGATGTGCCAGCCACCGATCCCGGGATCGAAGACGCGCAAGGTCGTGCCATACATGGTGGGCGGGGCAGGGCGCTTCGGCTTGATCCAGATGTCCTGGATGGCGCGGCCTTCGAGCACCCAGCCGAAGTGACACTCACCATCCCATTTCTGAATTGTGCCGTCGTCGCGGTGGTGGACCGTCTCCATGTCCCAGCTGCCAATCAGCCATCCATAGAGATCCATGTCTTTCGCCTGATCGGCTGCGGGACCTTCAGATACGAGAGCGGTGAGAAACGTCGTCATGACTGTCTCCAGGGCAAGCCACGCCAAAATGCTGGAACATCGGCGCCACAACCATTGCGGTGTTGCGGGTTCCGGTCTTGGGAAAAATTGCTGTAGTGCCGCGGCTGCCGGCCTTCCGCGTTCTCGCCATTTCAGGCCCATGCGCCAATGCTAATGTAGCGACGGCGGGTACCCCAATGCCCGCCTTGCCGGCGCCTACTCGGGCAATCTCTTGATGAGCGGCGCCGGCCGCCGGCTTAGGCGGCGACCAAGTTCCTGCCGCAGGAACATCAGGCCAAGCAGGCGGTTATTGCTGGGCAGTTTTGGCAGGCATTCCGATATCGGTCTGTATCCCCAGAACGTCCGCTGCCCAATCGCGCAGTTCCGGAGAAGCATCGCCGGATTTCATGATCGACACGGCCAGCGCCGCCATATCCGCGGGCGGCTTGTTGTTCGAATGCGAAACCACATAGGTGAAATAGCCGGCCATGATGGCGCATCCCACCGAAATGACCGGCGGGACGATCTGGAGTGTCGCCAAAGCTATTGCGCGCCAGCGTTTGGGTCGGCTGGGTGCCGGAAGCTCATCCTCATCCAAAAGGTCAGTCATTCCACTTCACCCATCATCCGGTAGAACGCTGACCTGTAAGGATTATCTACATTAGTTAAAATGCGGATAAATCTCTATTGGGACCCTGCCGCTGCCCTAATCGGTCCCTTGGTGCGCTTCATCTTGCCATCCGGCCAGCTCCGGCAGGTCATCAAGCCAGCTTTTCTCTGTCATCGACGCTTCGCCGGCCTGCGGTGCGGCCTCTGTGGCGTTTTGAATGAGCCAGTCCATCCACTTTCGATAGGCAGCCGGGGTCAATTCGGGGGGCAGTACCTTGGCCTTGGCCAGCATGCGTTTGCGAAAGCTGATTTGCCTGCGCAGTTTCGTTGTCGTGAACTTGATGGCCTTGCCCTGGTATTCAACTGTCCAGCGCCCATCGCCGTGGCTGGTGAGCCTGTCGATGGCGAAACCGGCATCGACCGGCCTGTCGCGCCAGGGAAGCTCGACGGCGTTCCGCCTGAGATCGAGTGCCCATCGCCTGTAATTGGCCCCGGCACGCTGCGGCGGCAGCATACCGGCCTGTTCGAGTATCTTCCTGCGGAAGGTCGGCTGCTTCTTGATCTGGCCTGTCGTCAGCTCGATGCGATGCCCACGCAATTCGACGTGCCACCGGATCCTGCCATTGCCGACATACTTAACCAGCCTGTCGATGACGAACTCTTCATCGGCAAGCGTCACGCATCCCTGCCTAGTGCGTTCGAGAATGTACTGGCTATCGGTGGGCATGACGTGGCCTTGTGCAGGAACCGCTCAGGAAGCATAGCGGTACCGGACCTGCAAGTAGCCTAGGTCAACGGTTCGGTGTTCTATGGTCCCAGGAGCCGAATGCTGGTATCGCGACGCAGTTCGGAATCGGCGCGGTCGACGCCTTCAACCGTGATTGCGATTGTCCCGTTCTCAATTCTTGCGATCCACCCCTTCGCCTTCATGTACCAGAGATGGAACTCGAGATGCTCTCGCGGACAGCCTAACAAGCGTTCGATTTCGACGTCGCCAATGCCGGGGTTGCTGACATCCTGGCGGCGCTTCACATAGAGCAGAGAAAGCAGTTTGGCCTGGACCACGGCGTCCTTCTGAACGCCCTTGGCGTCGCTTGCTTCCTCCACCAATTGAAGGTGCAGACCGGCATGCTCTCGATAGGAGATGTCGTATTGGGCGCGCTTGACCGGATCTTTCAGGACGTTGTGTGCTTCTATTATTTCACTGAAGCGAGCTTCATTTCCGGTTTGCTGATTGTCGGGATGATAGCGCATCGCAAAATAGCGAAATATTCGCTCTAGCGTCTCCGAGTTGGCGTTTGGGCTGATTTCCAAGAGTTCGTAGTAATCGACGAACAATGCGCTGCTCCCTCAAACATCGCCCCGAAAAAACCAAAAGCCTGGGCCGCCTATCTATAGCGATCCAGGCCCTCAGCCGTCCGATTCTTCAGCGATATTGCGCTTGCCTGAGGCCAGTCACAAGCCGGACTTTGGTCCGGTCTAATGCCGATGCCGGCAAAGCAACAAGCGCGCTCGCCCTGTCCTGATTATCAGCGGCAGTGGTGTCCAATGGATGAACGCCGCAGCAGCGATATAGCGGTCATCGAGGAAGCTGACGAAGTGGTAGCCTTGGCTGTGCCGGTTTCTCTGCGTCCGATGTCCACCGCTTGTTCCTGTTCTTCCGAGTTTTCTCAGATGAAGTTTTGCAGGAAATTCAAGGAGATGGCTTGGCTGGGGAACCTGGATTCGAACCAGGACTAACGGAGTCAGAGTCCCCGCTAGACCGTTGATTATTAAGCTGTTTTTTCCCGACTTTGGGGAAGAAGCCGCATGTCAAATCAATGCGTTATAGGCGAATTGCCGACTAAGCCTATCGGCATTTCGCAACTGCAATGCGCGTCGATGAAGGCTGCTGCTCCTGGTTTAAGGGTAACCCGCCAAACATTCGAACGTCCAATCGTTCCTGCTTTGCGTCACCGCTTTGGCCTCGCACCTCATGAATCCGTCAGTGCCATTCACGAGGCCGACGGCGCACGAGCCGACTGATGGCGGTTCGTCTTCAAAGGCAAGATATTCTGTTCGCACACTTTGCGTTGAACATAGCGCAGGGGCTGTCAGGAACGACGCGTCAGGTCGGTGCTGCTATTGTCGACCATTTCAACAAGAAAACAGGCCGTTGCGATCCTAGCCTCGAACGCATTGCCACATTGCTTGGGCTCAGCAAGACGACGGTTCACGAGGCAACTGCGGCACTTGATCGCGAGGCATTGATCAAAAAGCAAAGTCACGGCGGCCGACATCATTCAGCCTCGTATATTCCCAATTGGGACAAGTTCCGGGCGATCGTCGCCGACTGGAATATCCGCATGAGAGATCTGGCGCCACCTCCAAAGAGGGAGTCTGCCAAGTTCGCCAAACGGCGAAGTTTAAGTTCGCCACATGGCGAAAGCGACGTTCGCCAAACGGCGAAACAAACCTTCCGAAAAAACCTTCCGAAAGAACCGGGCGTGATTGATGGGTCGGACTTGAAATCGGGAATGAAGTCGTGGAAAGGGGTTGCAGGCCCGCTAACGCAGCATGACCTCGTTCATGTATTGGAGAGAACAAAACGGGACAGCTCCCACAGTGCGGCAGCGCAAGCGGCGGCCGACCGCAAGCTCGCTCGAGACATCAATTCGATTGCCGATCCGAAGCTGCGAGAGGCCGCGTGGTTGCGCGAAATGGGCGAAACGGTAGTCGTTGGCGAAGAGGTCGAGCGAAGCGGCAGATCCCGCCGTTGTGCTCTGAAAGTCGCGGGTCCTTCCGGCTCCAAAACCGTATGCGGGCGGGCTAAGCCCGATAAACCACCAGTCTGACAGCAAAGTACAAGCCTAAACTTTAGCCTAAACAAGCAGCCCTAAACTCACGGAAGCGAGCGTCGTTGGTGTTGGTTCAAGAATCCGGCGATATCGCATATGCGCCATGAGCGGACGTATCGCTCGCAGCTAGGCCGCCTTGGAGAATCGGGGATCATCGAAATGAAGCGGTATGGCACGCAAAATTGGAATCGCGAATATGGTTGGCGCGAGGCCCGTCATTTTTGGCGGAAGGCGGAGTGGAACGACACAACCAGCGGGCCTAAAATGTAGTCGAGTGCGGTGCGTTCCTCGGTAACGATCATGACCGACGCCGGCATGCCTGGGTAAAGCGCAATCTGTGGGGCCGCTGCCAATTCCACCGGATCGACAGCCACGTCGGCGAGGTAGTAGGGAAACCCGGTCTTGCTGTCGGTGATGCGATCCGCCGAAATGCGGGTGACGCGTCCATGAATTATGGGTATCGAACGCTGCTTGTAGGATGTGAAACGAACTTCGGCGGCCATGTCGGGTCGCAGGTTCGATATGTCCTCGACGCGAACCTGCGCCTGGACGATCAGCGAATTCTCGGTCGGCACGATGTCGAGCATTGTCTGGCCCGGCGCCACGATCGCGCCGGTCGAGAAGACGGTGAGATCCATCACCTGGCCATCATAGGGCGCGCGCACTTCGGCCCGGTCCATGGCCGCCTGGGCGGCAAACATCTTGGGCACAAGGTCAGCAAGGTTCGATTGCGTATCGATCAGCATGGCCGACAGCTTGGCTCGGCGCTCGTGGGTCAACTGCGCGATCTGGCTCTCGAGTTCGGCCTTGCTCTGTTGGCTGCCGCCAATTGCGCCGAGGTTCTCGTCGATCAGACCCTGCAGATCCGAGGCGGACCGCTCCAGTTCCAGGATGCGAGGGCGGGTCGTCAATCCGGCCTTGAGCAGCTTCGACAGGCTGGCCTTCTCGTCAATCGTCGATTGCAGCTGTGCCCGGTAGGATTCGACCCGGGACTGCTTGCCCTTTATCTGCTCCTCGAGCTCGGCAATGCGCCGCTCGAGGATCTGCTTGGCGCCGGCCATCGAGGCACGCTGGCTTTCCAGATCGGCGATCTGGTTTGCCATTGCATCCCTAAGATAGTCTTCATGCTCCTTGAGGATGTCCTTGGGAAAGGCAACGGCCTCGCTGCCGTCCAGTTCGGCCCGGATCCTGGCGTCGGTTGCGCGCAACAGCGCATATTGCTGGGCATAGAGATTGAACTCGGACCGGATTCTGGTGTCGTCAAGCTTCAGCATGATGTCGCCCTTCCTGACGACGTCGCCATCCTTGACGCGGATCTCCTTCACCGTTCCGCCGTCGAAATGCTGTACGCTCTTTCGATTGCCTTCCACCTTGACGATGGCGTCGGCGAGCACAGCGCCGTTCAGTGGCGCAAAGGCTGCCCAGCCGCCGAAAATTCCGAAAAAGGCAACGATGATCAGCAAGCCGATATAGGCCGGCGCGCGGATCGAATCCGGGGCCTGGATATCGGTTTCGCCGGGCAGGCTCCGGTAGGTGAGGGCGACGTCGCTCATCGATCTCTCCGGCCACAGCTCATTGCGTTGCCACCGCCATTGGTGCAGCGCGCTGGTTGAGCAGCGCCACGATCTCGTTCCTCATGCCGAAGGCCTCGACCGCGCCATCGCGCAACAGAAGGATCTTGTCGACATTCGCCAGGGTCGAGGGTCGGTGCGAGACGATGATCACGGTGCTGCCGCGGCGCTTGAGCTCAATCGCGCAGTCGCTCAGCGCGCGGTCGCCATCGGCGTCGAGATTGGAACTCGGCTCGTCGAGAATGATCAGGTTCGGTGTGCCGAACACCGCTCGGGCAAGGGCAATCCGCTGCCGATATCCCCCTGACAGGACTGCGCCGCCTTCGCCGATCTGGGTCTCGTAACCCTGCGGCAGGCGGATAATCATCTCGTGCACGCCAGCCAGCCGCGCGGCCTCGATCACCTCCTGGTCGACATTGGTCTTGAAGCGACCGATGTTGGCGGCGACCGTATCGGCAAAGAGTTCGATGTCCTGTGGCAGGTAGCCGATGTGGTCGCCTAGCGCGTCGTGCCCCCACTGCGACAGGTCGGCGCCATCCAGCCTGACGGTGCCGCGGCTGGGTTGCATGACGCCAGCGAGATGACGTGCCAGTGTCGATTTGCCGGCGCCGGAAGGGCCAACGATTCCGAGCGCCTCGCCTGCTTCCAACCGGAACGATATGTCCCGGAGGAGCACTTTCTGCTGGCTGGCAATTGCAAAGCTGACCTGCTCGACCGAAATCTTGCCGGTGGGCTTCGGCAAGTTGAATGATCGTTCGTTCCGCGGTCCCCCGTCGACCAGCTTCTCGACCCTTGCCAACGCCGCCCGCGCCAGGATCAGGCTGCGCCAAAGGCCGACAATCTGCTCGACCGGCTGTAGCCCCCGGCCCAGCAAGAGGCTCGCGGCAAACATGGTGCCGCCGGTGATCTGCCGCTCGATCACCAGATAGGCGCCGAGGCCGAGGATCAGCGACTGCATGGTTAGCCGCAGGAAACGGATCAGGCCTGACATAAGGGCGGCGCGATCGCTCGCCTCCGCCTGGCGCCGCAGCGCCAGGTTACGGTCGCGCCCCCAGCGGCGGATGAGACCGTCGATCATCCCCATGGCGCGAACGACTTCCGAGTTTCTGAGGCTCATCTCGGTAAAGTTGTAGTTGGTCGTCGCCAGATCGTTGGCCTGTTTCAGCGGCGAACGCACGAGATACTCGTTGAGCACGGCCATGGCGATCAAGAGCAGCGAGCAGCCAAGTGCGAAGAAGCCGAGCCACGGATGCAACAGGAAGATGATGCCGATGTAGATGGGTGACCATGGCAGGTCGAACAGGGCATGGATGCCGCTGCCGGTGATCACCTGCCTGAACGTGTCGAAATCGCGGATCGGCTGGCTTTGCGAGGAGCCCGGCGATGGGGTCTCGACCGACGCGGCGAGGACTTTTGCCGAGAGCAACCGGTCGAGCCGCGCGCTGGCACGCGTCAGGATCCAGGCGCGTACCAGGTCGAGGCCGGCCAGCGAAAGGAAGGCCGCCAGCAACACCAGGGTCAGCATCACCAGCGTGGTTTCGCTGCCGCTGGTGACGACCCGGTCGTAGATCTGCAGCATGTAGAGGGGGGATGCGAGGTAGAGCAGATTGATCGCCAGGCTGAATGCCGCCGCAACCAGGAAATAGTAGCGGCACGCCCGAAGCGCGTCCTTCACGATCTTGGATTTGTTGTCGAGACTCAAATACCCAGCGGAAAACCGCCCCCCTGTCCAACTGCGCGCCCCGAACCGATCCTACTCCTGATCGTCCAACTGGCCACGCGGTCCCTTCCGAATCCTGCCGTAAACCTTAATTCGTAAGCTGAATCAGGCACCGGCCACATCAGTTGAGCCGCGCATATCCGCGCGGCTCACTTGCTTGTTTCACACCACAAAGTCGCTCGTCGTCAGGTGAACCACCGTTCTGCCGGCGCCGTCGTCGGCAATTGCGAAGCTGTTTGCATCGTAGACGCCAAGGAGGTGGAGCGTGGCGTTGTGCGTGCCGTCCGTGACGGTCAACGTTCCTCCGGCGCCGTCGAGGTCCGCCTGATAGGCAGCGGACGTTCCGGTGCCGAACAGGATATCTTCGAGGTTCACCTTGTCGTCATTGGTGATGCCGGCGATGCTTCCGCTGAAGTCGAATGAATCGTCCAGCTGCAGCGTGCCGGCGGCATCCTGCGCGAAGGTGATGTCCGTGGACGAGGCGCCGCCGAACTCCAGCTTCGACAGGTTGCCGATCGTAGCATCGCCGTCGCCAGTGACCTGGCCGTTGATGGCAATGTTGCCGCCATTGGCCCACAGCATGCCGGAATTCGCCAGCCCGCCAGTGATCGTCAGGCCGCCGGAGCCGGTTGCCTCCAGCGTTCCCGAATTGACGACGACGCTGCCTCCGGTGTCGATGACCAGCGCTTGCGAGCCGGTGGCGATGATCGTGCCCAGGTTGTTGAGGGACAGTGAACCGCCGCCCAGTTGGCCGGCGCCCGAGATCGTGTTGTCGACATTGACCAGAGTGACGTCCGGCCCTGTGCCGGAGATGATGTTGGCGGCACTGTCGGACAGCAGGACCTGCCCGCCACCCTGCAGGGTCACTCCATGCTGGATGATCTGCAGCAGCGTATCGCCGCCGCTAGAGTCGAGCGAGATGAGGCCGCTGTTGTTGATAATGCCGCTCAACGGTAGCATTGCGCCGTCGCCGATCGTCATGGTGCCGGCATTGTTGACCACCGGCGTCTGGTCGAAGGTGAAATTACCGTCCGCAAGCGCACTCGAGTGCACGCCGTCGAGCAGGATCGACTGCCCGTCGCCAAGCGTGATCACCGCGTTGCCGTTGGCGTCATCGGCCATATGCGCCTGGACGTCGGCGAAGCTCTGGAAGCCGGAATAACCGATCAGGTCGATCTGGTCAGCGGCCGCGTCGAAGCTGTGCACCGTGTCATTGCCGATCGGCTGCGAGAAGACGAAGAGATCGTTGCCGCTGGAACCGGTCAGCACGTCGTCGCCGGACCAGGCAAAAATCGGTGAACCCTGGGCGTAGGCTTCGACATTGTCGGCGAACCGCAGAGCCACGGTCGAGCCATCCGCTTGTGCGAAATCAACGGTCACATCCAGATGCAACGCGCCAACGTGTTCGGCTGGCGAAGTCACCGTCAGCGTGCTGATATCCATTGTCGTGATCGTCCAGCTGCCATCGGCCTGCTGCGCACCGCCATTGAGGACCCAGCCGGCAGGCGCATTGGTGATGGTGACCGTGGCGGCCAAGCCCTGGAATGCGGCCGGCGTCGTCAGAGCCAGATTGATGGCCTCTCCTGATACGCCCGCTGGGGCAAGTGCCGTTCCAAAGGCGAAGTCCGCCGCGCTGAAGGTACCAGTTATGCTTGCAAGGGTAGTAAGGTTGTCAAGGTCTGCAACGAGGATCGCTCCACCTGCTGCACTCGGATTTGCATCGTAATAGACCTGTGCGTGGCCTACGGTTGAATTAAGGAATACGAACAGTGCGCCAGTGGTGATGTTGGTATAACCATCGATCGTTGATTGAACGGCGGCTGTGGTCACGGACGCGTCTGTTTTGACGCCGACTTCTGTATTGGCCAGATTTATGGCAGCGTTGCCTCCCGTTCTGACGTTTTCAACCGTTGTATCGACGTCACCGATAGTGAATCGACCCGCGGTAACCGTAAATTCCAGTTTGTCACCGCTCGTGTTGAAGTCTGTGATGTGGTCGCCGGCATCACCGGTCGCGAGATACGCGAACGTATCGTTCCCGGCTCCGCCGGTCAGCGTGTCTGCGCCACCATTTCCCACGATCCTGTCGTCGCCATTTCCTCCGGAGATCGTGTCGTTGCCCGAGCCAGTCTTGAGGATATCGTCGCTGTTTCCACCGACGACAACAAAGGCTCCGGTCGTAACGAGGCTGGCATCCAAATTAAGCTTTCCGTTGCCACCGATACCGGATGCGTCGATAGTCAGCGTCCCATTGTTTTGGAAAGTCGAAGCGAACGTTAGATTGTCGACATGATTTCCGTTGTTGGTGTCAGTCAATTTGATGGTTTCAAAGTTTGTAAGCAGAGTATTTCCGACGCCGTTGCCGAACGTAAATGGCCCCAGGGTTCCGTCGGTGACGTTAAGCGTGTCGCTACCCGACCCTCCGGTCAGCTTGTCGGTCGTGTTCAACGTTGCATTGGTTCCATTCACGGTGTTTGTGCCGGAGGCGTAGAAAACGGTGTCCGTGCCTGTAGTCAGTGTGAACGGATTTGGGCTGGCCACAGAAATTGCAATGGTGTCTGTGTCAGTCAGCACTCCGGAGTCGCTGGTTGCGATCTGGATGGAAGCCGAGCCGCTGAAGCCCGACGTCGGCGAGAAACTCAGCCCGTTCAGTGCAGCATTGATGGCGGCATCCGTGCCGCTGAAAGTCATTGTCCCATCGGTTGTGCCGTCGCCGGTTCCAAATGACAGACCGGCCACGGTGCTCAAGGTCATCGTGCCGTTGGTTGCCGTCAGCGTCACTGAATGGCTGGTATTGTCCGGATCGGAAATGCTGATCGCGTTGCCGTTTGCCGTGCTGAATACCTTTGCCGTATTCGTGGTGGTTGTTTGTACGGTAGGCACGCCATTCACAGGCGCCTCGTTGGCGTCGGTGACCGTCACCGCGATGGCCTGCGTGTCGATCAGCGAGCCGTCGGAGACCTGCACCGTCACGTCGTAGATATTGTTGCCGCCGGCGTCGGCCGGCGCCTCGAAGTTCGGTGCCGAGACGAAGGACAGCACGCCGGTCGAGGCATCGATCGTGAACAGCGCGGCGTCCGCGCCGCCCGAGATCGAGTAGGTCTGCGTTGCGCCGGCATCCGGATCGCTCGCCGTGACCGTGGTCACCGCCGTGGTGTTCTCCGCTACCGAGGTCGAAGCCGTGGCTCCGCCGCCGTTCGAGGTGATCGTCGGCGCCGTTGTTCCCTGCTCGTTGAGAACTGCAATTTTCTCAATACCCGTGATCTTAAGATCAAGCGTCTTGAAGGTGTAGATAGCGCTATCAGCCTGGCCAGTTTGCGCGCTGATGTGTGCCGGAAGCCAAACGTTTTTGACGTAAGCGATTTCTGCCGTAATAGCCGCGTCGCCAAGCTGAGCTGTGCTGAGCCAGATCTGCAGAGTGTCGGCGTCCGGTGTGGAACCGGCCTTGCCCAGCTGCACAGCGCCATTTCCGCCGTCATATGAGTCATAGCCGGTAAAGGCGGGTCCGCCTAACAGCGTTTGAGTGGGTACAACCCCAATGGTGGTCTGACTGGCTGTCTGGTCTGTTCCAGAATACAGCGTCCCGCCTGTCACCGTCTGGGTGGAACTCGTGAATGTGCTGCCAAGTCGGTACTGGTTTTCATAGGCCTTATAGATCAGAGTGTCCGTCCCTGACCCGCCGAGAACAGTATCGAAACCGCTACCGCCATTGAGGACGTCATCACCCGATCCGCCGTTCAAGCGATCGTCTCCAGCGCCCCCTGACAGTATGTCCACACCACTGCCGCCGACCAGATTGTCGTTGCCACTTGTAGTAGTTGTCGTTGCCATACCCCTGTCCCCTATCTCGCTAGTTGTTCTTGTCGATCAAGAAGCGTCGACATCGACCCTGCAGCTTGCTGCTGGGTCGCTCAAAAATTGTGAACCTGTGAGGGCAAGTTCGCCTTCGCCAACTAACGGCTTGACCCTGGGAGAGCGCCGGACCAAACGAGTTCGCATTCGGACCAATGGCATGCGTACCAATGCCAAACGCCCACACCCGCGAGTCCGGCAAACACAGGTTGATGCCTATTGAATCATCGCAGGTAACAACGGGCTTCTTCGGACCGGTCGAGGCGGAGAACCCATCATCGATAGAGCAAAGCGCGATTCCAGTTCGACCGTTGCTCAGGGGGGGGGAAATGAGGAGAGGCGTATCTTCGGCAAAACGGTAGGTGTCGTTTCCGACCTGTGGCATATCGGGAAGCGACGTCGACATTCCGTCGGCGTCTAAGATTTCAGAAGAATCCACCCCAACCCCCTTTACCCATACACAGATGCCCCCACATCCGTTTACCGACCGTACTGAAAGACAAACCACTCCCTGTCAAAAACTCGTAGACGTCTCCACCGCGACGTTACCGCCTTACGAACAGCCTGACTCCGCAAGGCCGATTACAGACGGATGGCGGCTCGATGTTGATGATGATGCTGCGACAACATTGGTCGTCGCGCTGTCTCCCTGCCCCAACTGCGCCGGCTAACTCGTTGGTTGCCGATCATAAGTTTTAGAAAATGCTATATTAGGAGATTATTAACTCTGCCGAAGGGGAAGCGTCAATGTCCAACTTGGCGGAACAGTTAATAGTCGAAGCCAAAACATTTGCGAGCGACAATCGCGCTACACTTGTAGCACCGTCACTTGTGTGCTACAAATGTATCGTGATGCACGCCACCGACCGAATCTTCCCCGCCACCAAGGTCTGCGAAGCCGCAGGCTGCAAAGATGTGACGTTCCGGGCATGGCGTCGTCGAAATGGCTTATTCCCGGAACTGTGGGGCGGAAGGACCGTCAACCATTTTTCGATCCTCGACGTCTGCATGGTGCGGCTAGTAGTCGTTCTGACGCGCCACGGTCTGGGGGCCGACGACGCAGTTGCGTTCGTTCAAGGCAAGGATCTGCTGTTCGGCCTCAAGCTGTATCTCAGCGGAATGCTCGACGGCAACGACCGTGGCGAAATGATCGTCGGGTTTAGCTTTAGTGAGGAGACCCCAGCCGACACAAAAGTAATGTTGATGGAAGGGGACGGAACCATCGTCGCGGCAGCGGATGTTCCGCCGTCGCGCATAACGTATTTTTATGAAGGTGCCGGTCAGACCACGCTGGGCGAAGCAATGAAGAACAACAAGGGTGTGGCGACATTCTTGAGTGTTCGCGCGATTGTTGACCATGTGCTCGACAAGCTCGGCGTAAGTGTCTCGGTGGAGGAGTAACGGACTATGGTCGGCACGCCCGTTTCCTTCAAAATTGCTGATATTGCACGCGCCATCAAGGGCGCGCGCAGGGGCAATATGGAGCCGGGCAGGGTAGAAATCGATCCGGTTACCGGCAAGATCGTCGTTATCGCCGCCACACAGACGACCGAGCCGGAAAATGCCGTCGACAAATGGGTGAAAAATCATGCGCGTTCGTCTTAAGGGACTGAATAGCCGCACCAAGACGCTCGCCGATGGCAGGGTCGTGACTTACTATTGGGCATGGAAGGGTGGACCGAGCCTGCCGGGCAAACCGGGAGATCTGGAATTCATGGCGGCTTATAACGCCGCCGTCGCCCGCAAGGCCAAGCCTCGCCAAGGCGTGCTGTTTTCGATCTTGAACGCATTTCAGGCTAGCTCGGATTGGGATGACCTGGCGTCACGAACCCAGGCCGACTACGTCAAATTGATTAAGATGATCGAGAAGAAATTTGGCGAATTCCCGCTGTCAGGCATGAGCGATAGGCGCACGCGCGGCATCTTCATGGAGTGGCGCGACGAGCGCGCAAAGGCGTCTCGACGGCAGGCTGACTACGGCTGGCAGGTGCTGGCCCGGATCCTCTCCTGGGCGCTAGGTCGCGGCCTTGTGTCTGCCAATCCCTGCGAGAAGGGCGGGCGCCTCTATCGGGGCACGCGAGCCGCGAACGTCTGGACCGCTGCCGACGAGGCCGCATTCTATGCGAGTGCGCCGGCTCACCTCCACTTGCCGCTCACGCTTGCATTATGGACCGGCCAGCGCCAGGGCGACCTGCTGCGGCTCACCTGGCAGCAGTATGACGGCAAGGTGATCCGCCTCCAGCAATCCAAGACGGGAACACGCGTGGTCATCCCAGTTGGCACACCGTTAAAGGCGGCACTCGATGCGCAGCGCGGCAAGGCCGGCCAGATCCTGCTCAACAGCGACGGTGTGGCATGGACAGCTGACGGCTTTCGATCGTCATGGCGCAAGGCCTGTGCCGCCGCCGGCGTGGTCGGTGTGACCTTCAACGACCTTCGCGGAACGGCTGTCACGAGGTTGGCTATCGTCGGCGCGACCGTGCCGGAGATCGCGACAATCACCGGTCACAGCCTGCGTGACGTCAACGCGATCCTCGATTCCAATTACCTCAATCGCGATCCGGCGCTCGGTGAAAGCGCCATCCGGAAGCTCGAAACGGGAACAAAAATTCCCGACCGTGCGTCCGACTGACACGAAATGTTCTGATTATGAAACGGGAAAATCGCTTTAAAATCAATTGGCTGGGGAACCTGGATTCGAACCAGGACTAACGGAGTCAGAGTCCGTGGGTCTACCGTTAACCTATTCCCCAGCAGGCGCTGTCGCGCTGGTGGGCCGCCGAAGCAGCCGCGCGTGCCTTGTAGCCGCCGCCGGAAAATAGTCAAGCCTGCGTTGCGTTTCAATCATGGGCTTTTGGTTTGTGCGTCAGTGCGCGGCGGTGAGGGCGTTCACTTCTCGCCGCGGCTGTATTGCGAATGCTCGAAGAACAGCACCACGCCAAGCGCGATCAGCAGCGGGATGATGAGGTAGAACAGCCGGAACACCAGGAGTGCAGCCAGCACGCCGACCGGATCCATCTGTGACAGTCCGGCGAGGAACACGACCTCGAACACGCCGAGCCCGCCCGGCGCGTGCGAGATCTGCGCCACCGAGAACGACACCAGGAACACGCCGAGGATGACGAAATAGCCGGGATTGCCGGCCACGGGCAGGGCAAAGAAGACGATTGCCGCCGCCGCCAGCAGTTCTATCGGGCCGATCAGCAATTGCCGCGCCACGATCGGCAGCGCCGGGTAGTGCAGCTGGAAGCCGGCGATTTTCAGCGGCTTCAGGTGCAGCCAGCTGCCGAAGATGTAGGCGCCGACCAGAATGAGCAAAGCGAGGCCGGCGGCGATCGCCAGGCCGTGATGGGGGGCGCCTGAGAAGCGGTCGATGATTGAAGGCTCGAATACCAGCACCAGGCCGCCGACCAGCAGGCTGGAGAGCACGAAGGTGATCCAGCAGATGGCCACCAGTATGCCGACGTCCTGTCCGGTCAGCCCCCTGGTGCCATAGGCGCGGTAGCGGATCACGGCGCCCGAAAACACCGAGCCGCCAATGTTGTGCGACAGCGCATAGGTGGTGAAGGAGCAGAAGGTGACGAACAGCCACGATACCTTCTTGCCGATGTGCAGCAGCGCGATGTGGTCGTAGCCGGCGAGCGAGGCGTAGGCGACCACCGAACTCAGCGCCGCCAGCACCCAGCCGCGTGTCGGGATGGCGACGATGCCGTCCCAGACATCGTCGATCGAAATGCCGCGCAGCTCATGCCACAGCAACAGCAGCGAGAAGATAACCGCCGCGATGCCGATGACCGGCCACAGATAGCGCCTCCAACTCATGGAGTTCTCGTCATACGTTGCTGCCCATCGCCCAGGCGGGCGTGAAAACGTCCGCGATTCACCAACATTGCCCCTCATTTCAGAAATGCCTCATTGAAGCCGGCTATTCAACCGGACCGGCCCCGCTATTCAACGCCGCAGGCATTGCCGCTGCATGATGCCGGCAAAATTTGCCCCGCTGCTCTTGGTGATCGGGTCCGGCACTGCTACTCTGGCGGCAACTTAAAACATTTAGGTGCCTGCTGCGTCCGGTTTCCCGGTTCGCGCGGCGCCGGAAGGACCCGAAGTGGAAGACCACGACACCGGCGCTGGCGCGCCGGAAGTGGGCGTGTCCAGGGCTTCGCCGCCGTCAGGCCAGGCGAGCCCATCCGCCGGGCGGCCCCGCCAGGCGGGCCCCCAGTCCGGCAACGGACAGGCCGGCGACGCCCAGCATCAGCGAGGCAAGGCGAGAAAGCGGCGCAAGCGCCGGCGCGGACGCAAGGTTTTTGCACGCGATGAGCTGGCGGTATCAGCCCATCTCGTTGCGGCCGGCCCGCCTGCCGTCAACATCGCGCCAAATCCCGTGCTCGCGCCTCCGCCCCCGCAGCCCAGGCCGGAGCAGCCCATGCAGCGGCCGCCGATGCAGGAGCTGCCGGTGTTTGCTGCGCTCGATCTCGGCACCAACAATTGCCGGCTTTTGGTCGCGGTGCCGCAGCGCCACGGCCAGTTCCGCGTCATCGACGCCTTTTCGCGCATCGTCAGGCTGGGCGAGGGGCTGACGGCCAATGGGCACCTGAGCCAGGCGGCGATGGACCGCGCCGTCGAGGCGCTAAAAGTCTGCGGCGACAAGTTGCGCAACCGCAAGATCAAGAAGGCCCGGCTGATTGCCACCGAGGCATGCCGCACCGCCGATAACGGCGTCGAGTTCCTGCAGCGGGTCGAACGCGAGGCGGGGCTGAAGCTGGAAATCATCGATCGCCAGACAGAGGCGCGGCTGGCGGTGTCGGGCTGCGGCTCGCTGGTCGAGCGCGACACGCAAGGGGTGGTGCTGTTCGACATTGGCGGCGGCTCGTCCGAAATCGCGCTGATCGACCTCACCGGCCAGCGCTCGCCGCGGCTGGCCAACCACATCGTGTCGTGGACGTCGCTGCCGGTCGGCGTCGTGTCGCTGGCCGAACGCTTTGGCGGCCGCACGGTGACCCGCGAAATATTTGCCGCCATGGTCGAGGACGTCGCGGTGCGGCTGAGGTCATTCGACGGCCGCGACCGGCTGAGCCATGTGCTTGCTAGCCCGAAGTTCCATCTGCTTGGCACCTCCGGCACGGTTACGACTCTGGCCGGCGTCCATCTCGACCTCGAGCGCTACGACCGCCGCCGCGTCGACGGATTGTGGATGGATCGCGACAGCGTCGACCGCATGGTTGAAAAGCTGGTCGGCTGGGATTTCCAGCAGCGCTGCGCCAACCCTTGCATCGGCGCCGATCGCGCCGACTTGGTGCTGGCCGGCTGTGCTATCCTCGAAGCGATCCGCGCGGTGTGGCCGTCGGAGCGTCTGCGTGTCGCCGACCGCGGCCTGCGCGAGGGCATTTTGAGCGAGCTGATGGCCGATGACGGCGTCTGGCGCAACAGTGGGCGTGGCCGAGCATGATCCCGAAAAGTGCTGAGCGGTTTTCGGAAAAGATCATGCTCAAACAAGAAATAAAGTCATGATCAAGAAACCGGAAAAACCAGGTTCTGCCAGCATTCGGGTGCTGAAGACGCGGATCAAGAAGAAGAGCGGCCTGAAGGAATCGTCGCGCCGCTGGCTGCAGCGCCACATCAACGACCCCTACGTCCAGAGGTCAAAAGCCGACGGCTATCGCTCGCGCGCGGCCTACAAGTTGATCGAGATCGACGACAAGCATCATCTGCTCAAGCCCGGCATGAAGGTGATCGACCTCGGTGCGGCCCCCGGCGGCTGGTGCCAGGTGGCGGCCGCGAGGACGAAATCCACTGCCGAAAACCCGCACGTCATCGGCATCGACTATCTCGAAATGGATGCGGTGCCGGGCGCGCCGGTGCTGCTCATGGATTTCCTCGATCCCGAGGCGCCGCAAAAACTGGCCGAGGCGCTGGGTGGTGACCCCGATGTCGTGCTGTCCGACATGGCCGCGCCGACGACCGGCCACAAGCGAACCGACCACATCCGCACCATGCATCTGTGCGAGGTGGCCGCCGATTTCGCACTGTCGGTGCTGAAGCCAGGCGGGCACTTTTTGGCCAAGACATTTCAGGGCGGGGCGGAAAACGAGCTGCTGTCGATGCTGAAGAAGAATTTCCGCTCGGTGCACCATGTGAAGCCGCCGGCCTCGCGCGATGAGTCGGTGGAGCTTTATTTGTTGGCGAAGGATTTTAAAGGGCGCGTTCTTCCTTCTCCCCTTGTGGGAGAAGGTGTCGCCGAAGGCGACGGATGAGGGGTGTTCAAGCGGAGTGAGACGWCGGCGTTCCCTGGAACACCCCTCATCCGTCTCGGCGCTATCGCGCCGATCCACCTTCTCCCACAAGGGGAGAAGGAAGAAGGAGCTACTTCCCAGCAGTACCAACCGGCTCCAGCGTCTTCGGCGTCGTCAGCCGGCCGTGGCCCGACACCCCATTCCCCGCGTCTGGCGCCAGCCGCATGAACGATACTGACGCCGCCGCCGAGACCGCCGCCACGATAAAGAATGCGATGTGGAAATCGCCGAGCATCAGCGGGCCGCCATGGATCGACGTCGACACCTCCAGGATGCCGCCGGCCAGCGCCACGCCGAGCGCGATCGACAGCTGCTGGAACACCGCCGTGATCGGCGTCGCCTTGCTGGTGTCTTCGGCCGACACCTCGGCATAGGAGAGTGCGTTGACGCCGGTGAAGAACATCGAGCGGATGAAGCCGCCGACCAGCAACATGGCCAGCATCAGCGCGTAAGGCGTTTCGGGCGTGAACAGGCCGTAGATGGCGATCGATGCGGCGGCGATCAGCGAGCCCCAGATCAGCACCCGGCGGAAGCCGGCGAGCCGGAAGATCAGCGCTGTCACGAACTTCATGCCGATGGCGCCGATGGCCGAGACGAAGGTGATCATGCCTGACTGGAACGGCGTCAGCCCGAAGCCGATCTGGAACATCAGCGGCAGCAGGAATGGCACAGCACCTATGCCGATGCGAAACAGCGAGCCGCCGAGCACGGAGGAACGGAACACCTGGTTGCGGAACAGGTCGAGCGCCAGCAGTGGATTTTTGGCGCGCCGCGCATGCAGGAGGTAGAGCACGCCCGAAATCAGCCCGACAGCCACGGTGGCGAAGCCGATCGCCGGCGGCAGATAGGGCAGGCTGACCACCGACAGGCCGAAGACGACGCCGGAGGCCGCCAGTCCGCTCAGCACGAAGCCGACGAAATCGAGCGGCGGCGTCTCCATTGAGTCCGTCTGCGGCAGGAAGCGCGTCGCCAGCCAGATGCCGATCAGGCCGATCGGCACGTTGATCAGAAAAATCCAGTGCCAGGTGAAATAGGTGGTGATGAAACCGCCGATCGGTGGTCCCACAAGCGGCCCGACCAAGGCCGGCACGGTCAGCCATGACATGGCGGCGACCAACTCGCTTTTCGGGGTCGCGCGCACCAGCACCAGGCGGCCGACCGGCGTCATCATGGCGCCGCCTATGCCTTGCAGGAAGCGCGACACGACGAAGGCCGGCAGCGAATTGGAAATGGCGCAGCAGACCGAACCGACGATGAACACGCCGATCGCGGCGCGAAACACGTTCTTGGCGCCGAACCGGTCGGCCATCCAGCCGCTGATCGGAATGAAGATCGCCAGCGACACCAGATAGGCGGTCAGCGCCAGCTTGAGCGCGATCGGGCTGGTGTGGATGTCGACGGCGATCGCCGGCAGCGATGTCGCAATGACGGTCGAATCCATGTTTTCCATGAAAAGAGCGACCGCCAATATCAGCGGAATGATGCGGTTCAACGAACGCGTCCGAACTGGTCAAAATTTGCGTGCCGACCGGGGCAAGCCGACACGAAAGGGCGGTTATCACGCCTCAGGCCGTATGTCGCATTAATTTGCTGTCACTTTTGTGCGACCGCAACCCTTGGTGGCGGCTATCAGGGCGACCCCAACACTTTGCGGTGACATGCAATCATCGTCTTTTCAATGTCATCGCGACGTGTTACCAGCCAGCGCCAATCCTGAAAGGGAAGAAATGAGTCGGCGCTGTCCATTGCGGTCCAGCGCTTTTTTGTATTCCCCCCAGCGCGTTTGTATTCGAGGGACTGGCCATGGCAAAAATCATCGAAACGTCCACCGGCGCTTTGGCGCTGACCTTTGACGACGTGCTGTTGCAGCCCGGTCATTCCGAGGTCATGCCCGGCGAGACCGACATCCGCACCCGCATCGCCACCGACATCGACCTCAACGTGCCAATCCTGTCGGCCGCCATGGACACAGTCACCGAGGCGAGGCTTGCCATCGCCATGGCGCAGGCTGGCGGCATCGGCGTCATCCACCGCAATTTCTCGCCGGCCGAACAGGCCGAGCAGGTGCGCCAGGTCAAGAAATTCGAATCGGGCATGGTCATCAACCCGGTCACCATCGGCCCCGACGCAACGCTCGCTGATGCGCTGGCGCTGATGCGCACCTATTCCATCTCGGGCATTCCGGTGGTCGAGAATGGCGGCACCGGCGGCCAGAAGATCGGCCGCCTGGTCGGCATCCTGACCAACCGCGACGTGCGTTTCGCCTCGGACCCTTCGCAGAAGGTCTATGAGTTGATGACCCGTGAGAACCTGATCACGGTGAAGGAGAATGTCGACCAGGACGAAGCCAAGCGGCTGCTGCACCAGCACCGCATCGAAAAGCTCGTCGTCGTCGACAAGCAAGGCAATTGCGTTGGCCTGATTACCGTCAAGGACATCGAGAAGTCGCAGCTCAACCCGCACGCCACCAAGGATGCGCAGGGCCGCCTGCGGGCGGCCGCCGCCACCAGCGTCGGCGATGACGGCTTCGAGCGCGCCGAGCGGCTGATCGATGCCGGCGTCGACCTGCTGGTCATCGACACCGCGCATGGCCATTCGCAGCGCGTGCTCGATGCGGTGACGCGGGCCAAGAAGCTTTCGAATTCCGTGCGCATCCTGGCCGGCAATGTCGCGACGGCTGAGGGCACGCAGGCGCTGATCGATGCCGGCGCCGATGCCGTCAAGGTCGGCATCGGACCGGGTTCGATCTGCACCACCCGCATCGTCGCCGGCGTCGGCGTGCCGCAGCTGTCGGCGATCATGTCGGCGGTCGAGACGGCGCACAAATCCGGTGTGTCGGTGATCGCTGACGGCGGCATCAAATATTCGGGCGATCTCGCCAAGGCGCTTGCCGCCGGCGCCAGCGCGGCGATGATCGGCTCGCTGCTCGCCGGCACCGATGAAAGCCCGGGCGAGGTCTATCTGCACCAGGGCCGCTCCTTCAAGGCTTACCGCGGCATGGGTTCGGTGGGCGCGATGGCGCGCGGCTCGGCCGATCGCTACTTCCAGGCCGAGGTGCGCGACACGCTCAAACTGGTCCCGGAAGGCATTGAAGGGCAGGTGCCCTACAAAGGACCTGTGTCTGGCGTGCTGCACCAGCTTGCAGGCGGGCTAAAAGCCGCTATGGGTTATGTCGGTGGCCGCGATCTTGCCGATTTCCGCGAGCGCGCCACCTTTGTGCGCATATCCAACGCCGGACTTCGTGAAAGCCACGCCCATGACGTCACGATTACCCGCGAAAGCCCGAATTATCCTGGCGGAGCCTGACCAGCAGCCAGACCGGAACGTGCTGTGGCGCAATCAGGCGACGATCGTGCTGCGGCTGGCGCGCCATGTGGGCGCGCTGTGTTTTGCGTCCGCGGCGGTTTTCATCGCCATGACGTTGCTGGAATTCTTCTATTTCCGCCAGTTGAGCGGCGGCCTGTCGTCGCTCGATGTGCGCTTTGAAGGGTTTACGCCGGATGAGGGCATGGCCTGGCTGACGGCGCTCGGCCGGCGCGGCAGCGAGATCATTCTCGTCTGGCACTACCTGACCTTCGACCTTCTGTTCCCGGCGCTGCTGTCACTCACCATGGTCAGCCTGATCCTGGCCACCGGGCGGCGGCTGAAGAATTTTCGCGCCATGCCGGTGCAGCTTCAATCGCTGTTCGCGCTGGTCGTGGTGCTGCCCTACACACTGGCCGACTACGCCCAGAACATTTCGGTGGCGCGGCTTTTGTCCGATTTCCTGTCGGCCAATCCGGATTCGCTGTCCTTCGCCTCGTCGCTGATCGTCACCAAATTCGCGATGCTGGCGATACCTGTCGCTGTCATCGCGGTTTTGATCCTCGTCGCCCAGCGGCGTCCACAGGCATGAACAACAAAACAGGGGCGACGCCATGAGCCAGACGGCGATCTTCTGGCCAATGCTGGCGCAGGTGCTGCTGGTTTATATCGTCTACGTGGTGATGGGCCGGCGCCGCTACGGTGCGGTCAAATCAGGCGAGGCCAAGGTTGGCCAATACAAGATGCGCACGACCGAACCTGCGTCGAGCGTCACGGTCGCCAACAATCTCATCAATCAGTTCGAACTGCCGGTGCTTTTCTACGTGCTGTGCCTGGCGCTGCACGCGACCAATGGCGTCAATTATCTGACCTTGGCTTTGATGTGGATTTTCGTGATTTCCCGCTATGGTCACGCCTGGGTTCACCTCACCAGCAACAATCTGCGGTTTCGCAGCCGCGCCTTCTACATGGGCGCGATCATTCTCTTGCTGGCGTGGATCTGGTTCGCGCTGCACCTGCGCGGCCTGGTTTGAGCAGACCAGCAAGTCTCTACAAATCGAACACCGCGATCTTGCGCTTGTCGAACTTGATGCCGATTTCGCCGCGCACCAGCTTCAACGCGGCCTCGCCGAATACGGCGCGCCGCCATCCCTGCAGCGCCGGCACGTCGGCGGCTTCACCTTCGCCGGCGATGCGGTCGATGTCGTCGCTGGACGCCAGCACTTTCGAGGCGACGCCTTCCTTCTCGGCGACGATCCGCAGAAGCACCTTCAACAGCTCGGCAGCCGCGCTCGAACCCTCGGGCGGCTGAAAGCTCTTGGGCAGCTTCGGCATCTCTTCCCGGGGCAAAGCGAGCGCGGTATTGACCGCGCCAAGCAGTGCCGTTGCCGTCGATGAACGTTCCCAGCCTTTCGGCGTCGTGCGCAGCTTGCCCAACGCGGCCGCATCGCGCGGCGCCTGCTGGGCGACCTCGTAGATGGCGTCGTCCTTGAGCACCCTGCCGCGCGGCACGTCGCGTTCCCGCGCCTCGCGCTCGCGCCAGGCTGCCACCGTCTGCACGATCGCCAGCTCCTGCGGCTTGCGCAGCCGCATCTTCAGCCGCTTCCAGGCATCTTCGGGGTGCGGATCGTAGGTCTCGCGCGAGGTCAGCACCTCCATCTCCTCGTTCAGCCAATGGGCGCGGTTTTCCCGCTCCAGTTCGGCGCTGAGGTGCTTGTAGACATCGATCAGATGGGTGACGTCGGCCAGCGCATAATCGAGCTGCTTGTCGGACAGCGGCCGGTGGCGCCAGTCGGTGAAACGCGATGACTTGTCGAGCCGGGCGCCCGTGATGCGCTGCACCAGCTGATCATAGGAGACGCTGTCGCCAAAGCCGCAGACCATGGCCGCGACCTGGGTGTCGAACACCGGATGCGGCACCAGATCGCCGAGATGGACGATGATTTCGATGTCCTGGCGGGCTGCGTGGAAGACCTTGACCACCGCTTCATTGGCCATCAGCCGGAAGAACGGGGCGAGATTGATGTCGGGGGCCAGCGGGTCGATCAGCGCGGTGACGCCGGGCGCCGCCATCTGGATCAGGCACAGGATCGGCCAGAACGTCGTTTCGCGGATGAATTCGGTGTCGACGGTGACGAAATCCGACTTTTCGAAAGCGGCGAGAACGGACTCGAGCTCATTTTGGGTGGTGATGACGTGCATCAAATCGCTTTTTAGTAACGGGTAAGGTTCTCTTTCAATTTCAGCCGTGGGCGCTTTCGTCAAGCCGCCCTTCGGTCAAGTATCCGTCGATCCGTCGGAATCGCCATTCCTGCGCGCCAGCCGTGCGAACACCGTCGATGTGCGCAGCAGCGCCGTGAAGCGGCTGCGCTTGCCCGCCGGCACGCTGCCGCGCACCTGCATGCGGTAGAGAATGACGGCGATGAGGATGGCGTAGACCACAGCACTGAAGACAAACAGGGCGCCCGGTCCGAAATACTGCATCACCGTCGACGCCGCGAAGGGGCCGCCGATGGCGCCAAAGGAATAGAACAGCATCAAGGCGGCATTTATCAGCACGAACTCGCCCTTGTCGGCGCGGTCGTTGGAATGCGCCGCCGACAGCGAATAAAGCGGCATGGCGAAGCTGCCGAAGATGAAGACGATGATCAGGTTGAGGGTCGGATTGGAGCCGGCGATGAAGGCCAGCGCCAGCGCCGCCAGCAGGGCGCCGCATGTCGTTGCCAAAAGCACCGCGCGCCGGTCCCAGCGGTCGGAGAGATAGCCCACCGGATACTGGATGAGGGCGCCGCCGAAAATGCCGACACTGACGAAGGTGACGACATCGGCGACCGACATGCCGATCTGTTCGGCATAGACCGGCGATAGCGTGCGGAAGGCGCTGTTGGTGACGCCGACGCAGATGCAGCCGAAGCAACCGAGCGGCGAGATCCGCCAGACGCGCGCGAGATCCAGCTTGACGTCTTCCGGCGGCGTCGGGTTGGAGCGGTCGCCAAGCGACACCGGCACCAGAGACAGCGTGATCATCATCGACATGATGGCGAAGATGGCAAAGCCGCCGGGGCCGAAGATCGGGATCAGGAACTGCGCGCCGGTCACCGAGCCGATATCGACCATGCGGTAGATGGCCAGCACCCGCGCGCGATCCTTGTTTTCGACGCCGGAATTCAGCCAGGCTTCCATGACGGTGAACAGGCCGGCAAAGCAGAAGCCGCCGGCAAAGCGCACCGCGCACCACATCACCGGGTCGATCACCAGCACCAGGAGCAGTGTGCCGGCCGAGGCGGTGGCCGCCAATGCCGAAAACGTCCGGACATGGCCGACCGCCTTCAGGATGCGGGTTACGGCGAGGCATCCCAGCAGGAAGCCGGCGAAATAGAACGTGCCCATAAGGCCGATGTCGGAGGCCGAAAACCCTTCCTGCGCGCCGCGCAACGCGATCAGCGTGCCCTGCAGCCCGTTGCCGCCAAGCAGGATGCCGGCGGCGATGAGGAGAGGGATCAGCGGGCGGATGGAGGACATGAAGGAAATCGCTTGGTCAGCTTCCTTCTTGAACCATCATATCAGCCAATGCCAGCAGCAATTCTGCTAGCCAACAGGCGCGTGCCCTACAAGATTGCCGTTCAAGCTTCGTGAGCCCTCGCCAACGCTTCGCCCGCCGACAGCGCGACAGGGCTGGCCGCCCTTCGGCCAAGTGAGCCGGCGGTCAGCAGGCTGACGATGATGAACGGGATGCCGATGCCGAAGGCCGAACGGATGCCCCAATGGTCCGAGACGAAGCCGAGCAGCGGCGGACCGAGCAGGAAGGCGACGAAGGAGATCTGCGACAACGCCGCGACATTGATTGCCGCGGAGCGGTCCGTCCGCTGGGCCGCCGCCGAGATCGCCAGCGGAAAGATCGCGCTGCTGCCGATGCCGAGCAGGGCAAAGCCCAGCATCGATAAGAGCGGGGCAGGCGAGAAGAAGACGAGCAGCACGCCTACCGCCATCGTCGCCAGCAGCACCCGCGCCACGCCGCTCGGCGAGTGGCGCTCGACAAAGCTGTCGGCAAAGAAGCGGGTGCTCGCTTGCGAGAATGCAAACAGCGCCACCGTGAAGCCGGCGACGAACGGGCCTGCATCGAACACGGTGCGCATGTAGATCGCCGACCAGTCGATGCTGGCGCCTTCCATCAGCATCGCAGACAGTGTTACCGCGACGAGGACGAGGATCGGCAGCGTCGGCCGCGCCAGCTTTGGCGCCGTCTCGTCAGTGCCGGCGAAGCGGCTCGGCGCCGGTTCGTAGCCGCCGAGAAACAGCGCTATTCCTATCGCCACCATCGGTACGACGATGGCCAGGTGCAGTTGCGGCGATATGCCGAGATGCGCAAGTGCCGCGCCAAACAGGCCGGCGCCGAAAAAGCCGATGCTCCAGAACGAATGCGCCCGGTTCATGATCCGGCGCTTGAGCAGGAATTCGGTTCTGTCGGCCTCGACATTGAGGATGATCTCGACGCTGCCGATCATCAGGCCGACCGGAATCAGCATCAGGAACAGCGCAAGCGGCCCAGGCGCGTGCACGGCAATGGCATAGGCTACCGACAAAAGCGGAACCAGCCCGAGCAAGGCGCGGCGGAAGCCGACGCGTTCCAGGATCGGCGCCGCGAGCGTCAGCGCGGTCAACGTTCCGATCGGCGTCCCGATCAGGCTGAGGCCGAGCGTGCCGTCCGCAATGCCCATGGCATGCTTGATGTCGGGCAGCCGCGGAAAGATGTTGCCCATGCCGAACGAGTAGATCGCAAACCCGGCATAGACCCGGTGTTGCGGAGCGAGGCTGAGGCCGAAGGTCATGACGATGCTTTCAAGGAAGAGAGCTGGCGGTTGTCGCCGCCTGGTATGCCCTGTATCTTGCACAAACATGCAAATCGTGCAAGAACGCGCATGAAGAAAACAGGATCATGCAATGCTGACCGATGAGCGGCATCAAATCATTCGCGATCGCCTGGCCGTCGAGGGCAGGGTGCTGGCCGGCGAGCTGGCGAGCCGCTTCGGCGTTTCAGAAGACACGGTCCGCCGCGACCTCAGGGAGCTCGCCAAGGCCGGGCAATGCCGCCGCGTCTATGGCGGCGCGGTCGCGCCCGCACCTTTCGCCGCAACGCCGGTGGGTCTGCGCGCCAGCCATGCGGTCGAGGAGAAGACACGGCTGGCCCGCGCGACCGTGGCATTGCTCACGCCCGGACAGACCCTGTTCATCGACAGCGGCTCGACCAATGCCGCGATCGCCAGGGCCATCCCGCGCGACCTCGATCTGACCGTCGCCACCAATTCGCTCGAAATTGCCTCTGTCCTGTCAGACCACGCTTCGATCGAGCTGATTGTGCTGGGGGGCCGGTTCGACCGCCACCTCGGCGCCTGCGTCGGCGCCGACACGCTTGCCGCCGTCGCGCAGCTTGGCGCGGACCTGTTTGTTCTCGGCTCCTGCGGTCTCGATGCCTCACGCGGCGTGACGGCCTTCGATTCGGCGGAGGCCGAGGTGAAGCGGGCCATGGCCAAGAACAGCGCAGGTATCGTCATCGCTGTCACCAATGACAAGCTGGCCACCGCCGCACCCTACCGGGTCGCCAGGCCCGAGGCGATCCGCCACCTTGTGGTCGAAAAGACCGCGCCGGCCGCGATCCTCGCCGACTTCGAGCGTCAAGGCGCCGAAATCCACTTTGCTTGAACAGCGGGCCTTCGCCCGATCCCCCGGCTTGCCTTGACAAATCCGGCCTCCCATGCGCTTTTCGCGCAAATTTTGGACCGGGCTTGATGCCCGGCTCGCAACCAGAACACCCCGGAATTTTGACATGACAATGCATCGTTACCGCAGCCATACCTGTGCCCAGTTGAGAAAGAGCGACGTCGGCTCTTCGGTTCGCCTGTCGGGCTGGGTGCATCGCGTGCGCGACCATGGCGGCCTGCTGTTCATCGATCTGCGCGACCATTACGGCCTGACCCAGATCGTCGCCGATCCGGATTCGCCCGCCTTCAAGGTCGCCGAGACGCTGCGTGGCGAATGGGTGATCCGCGTCGACGGCGAGGTCAAGGCGCGCCTGCCTGACACCACAAATGCCAACCTGCCCACCGGCGAGATCGAGATATTTGCCCGCGAGATCGAGGTGCTGTCGGCGGCCAAGGAATTGCCGCTGCCGGTGTTCGGCGAGCCGGACTATCCCGAGGACATCCGCCTGAAGTACCGCTTCCTCGACCTGCGCCGTGAGACGCTGCACAGGAACATCGTGGCGCGCACCAAAATCATCGCCGAGATGCGCAAGCGCATGACCGATGTCGGCTTTACCGAATTCTCGACGCCGATCCTGACGGCCTCGTCGCCGGAAGGCGCGCGCGACTTCCTGGTGCCGTCGCGCATCCATCCCGGCACCTTCTACGCGCTGCCGCAGGCGCCGCAACAGTACAAGCAGCTGATCATGGTCTCCGGCTTCGACCGCTATTTCCAGATCGCGCCCTGTTTCCGCGACGAGGATCCGCGCGCCGACCGTCTGCCCGGCGAATTCTACCAGCTCGACCTCGAAATGAGCTTCGTCGAGCAGGACGACGTGCTGTCGACGATGGAACCGGTGATGCGCGGCGTCTTCGAGACTTTCGCCAACGGCAAGCCGGTGACGCAGAAATTCCAGCGCATTCCTTATGATATCGCGATGCGCAAATACGGTTCCGACAAGCCGGATCTGCGCAACCCGATCGAGATGCAGGCCGTCTCCGATCATTTCCGCGATTCCGGCTTCAAGGTCTTCGCCAACATCCTGGCCAACGATCCGAAGGCCCAAGTGTGGGGCATTCCGGCAAAGACCGGCGGCAGCCGCGCCTTCTGCGACCGCATGAACTCCTGGGCGCAGGGCGAAGGCCAGCCCGGGCTGGGCTACATCTTCTGGCGCAAGGAAGGCGACAAGCTCGAAGGCGCCGGTCCGCTGGCCAAGAACATTGGCGAGGAGCGCACCGAGGCGATCCGCCAGCAGCTTGGCCTTGCCGATGGCGACGCCGCCTTCTTCGTTGCCGGCGACCCCAAGAAATTCGTCACCTTCGCGGGTGCCGCGCGCACGCGCGCCGGCGAAGAGCTGAACCTTGTCGACCGTGAGCGCTTCGAGCTCTGCTGGATCGTCGACTTCCCGTTCTTCGAGTGGAACGAGGAGGAGAAGAAGATCGATTTCGCCCACAACCCGTTCTCGATGCCGCAGGGTGGTATCGAGGCGCTCGGGGGCGACGACCTGCTCGGCATCAAGGCCTTCCAGTACGACATGGTCTGCAACGGCTTCGAGATCGCCTCGGGCGGTATCCGCAACCATCTGCCCGAGACCATGGTCAAGGCGTTCGAGACGGTCGGGCTGGATCGCGCCACGGTCGAGGAGCGCTTTGGCGGCCTCTACCGCGCCTTCCAGTATGGCGCCCCGCCGCATGGCGGCATGGCGGCCGGTGTCGACCGTGTCGTGATGCTTCTGGTCGGGGCCAAGAACCTGCGCGAAATCACCATGTTCCCGATGAACCAGCAGGCTTACGACCTGTTGATGAGTGCGCCTTCGGAAGCCAGTCCGCAGCAGCTGCGCGAGCTGTCGCTGCGCGTCGCGGCGGTGAAGAAGGACGCCTGATCGCGACGTTCCGGCGGTTCTTTAACAAACCGCCGGAACCGATTCTTTCGGATAGACAATCCAACAAAAAAGCCCGGCATCGCTGCCGGGCTTTTTGCTTTTGAGCGTTTCGCTCGATCAGTCTTCGTTGGCCTTGACGTGGACGCCGAGCGTCTTCGGCAGGTCGAGCGGGTTGGACATCGCACCCGCCATGATCAGCGCGAACGGCACTGCTGCCGGCGGCTCCGCCGAAATCTCGAGGCTCTTCGGATCGTCGAGGTATTTGCTCACCGCGGCCGTCACTTCGGCCGTCAGTTCAGGATTGTTGAGCTGCGCCATGCCGAACGGCACGATCGCCTTGGCCTGGTTGGCGATGTCCTTGCCCGACATGCCCTGCTGCTTGCCGACATACTCAAGCACCTTGCCGGTCAGCGAATCGTCGTCGAAGCGGACCGAGGCGCTGTTGAAGGAAAGCTGCTGCAACAGGCCGAGCATGGCCATGCCCTGCGCCGAATTGTCGGCGCCTTCGGGCTGCGCCGCCAGCTTCTTCTGCATCTCCTGCATCGACTTGACGAAGTCGATCGTGTAGCCGCCGAGGCCGAAGGTCATGCCGAGCGTGCCGGCATTCTCGACCGAGATGTCGTATTTCGACAGGTCCATCTTGCCATCGCTCGGCTGCCAGGTGCCGCCGATTTCGATGTTACCCGAGATGTTCTGGTAGCCGAGGGCCTCGATAGCTTCCTTCGACTTCGCATCGTCGACCAGCGTCAGATCGGCGTTGAACTTTTCCGTCGTGGCGGAAAATTCCATCGCCTTGCCATCGGCCGGCGGGGTGATCTGGACAGCAAGGCCGTCCATCGAGAAGGCGGTCTTGTCGGCAACCTTGACCGTCAGGTTTTCGAGTTCGGCGGACTTGTACATCATCATCGAGCCGAGCGGGCCTGTAGCGCCCTCGGCCGGGATGTTCGCGTCATGGATGACGAAGGGGGTGAGGTTGAGCGTGACGCCGTCCTTGCTGTGCTCGAAGGCCGAAGTCGTGATGGTCGCTACATCAAAGCCGCCATTGGCTTCGGTCACGCCTTCAAGCTTGATGTCGCCGATCGGCAGCGCTTCCTTTTCGGCCGCCGGTTTAACCGACACGCCCTGCAGCACCATGCTGGAATTGTCACCGGAGACCCCGGTCCAGGTGATATCGACGCCCTGGGCGGTAAGTGCGGCCTTCAGCCGGTCGGCAACCGCCGTGTCCTGCGCAAAGGCGGCATTCAGCGGCAGGGTCAGCAAAAAGGTCGAGAAAGCGAGTGTCTTGAGTGTCGAGCGTTGGATTGTCATCGCGAGTTCCCTGAGAGAGTCCTGAAAAACTGTTTTCTCAATTCTGCGCCATCACCATTCCGTGACGAACTGGACGGGAAAAAGGCGCTTTCCCGCAGATTTGTCGAAAATCACGGCGAAAGGCAAACCGGAGCGGGAGCCTTCGCTCGATGCGGTGAATATGTCATGAAGGTCCGGCTCCCCTGCGTACCGTCTCCTGCCTTAGAGAGGGCGTGTAACAGATTGATGTTGGTTGGCAACAGCACTGCTATCGGTGCTGTTGCACAGGGGCGGCACGTTGGAACATGAAGTCCGTCACATCCATTGTCGGATCCTGAGCCGCCTTCACAGCCCGGAGGCCGCAAATTGCGGATTTCCGCAGCCCCGCCTTGCCGCGAATCATCCGCTCGGCTAGTCCAGCCGCATGGGAAAAAGGCTTTTGCCGCCTGAAGATGGCGGCGGTGACCACATCGAACCGGTCGATCTGAAGAAGGCGCTCGAAGAGCGCTATCTGGCATACGCGCTCTCGACCATCATGCACCGGGCGCTGCCGGATGTGCGCGACGGGCTTAAGCCCGTGCATCGCCGCATCATGCATGCCATGCGGCTGCTTCGGCTCAACCCCGACCAGGGCTTTGCCAAATGCGCCCGCATCGTCGGCGAGGTGATGGGCAAGTTCCACCCGCATGGCGACCAGTCGATCTATGATGCGCTGGTGCGCCTGGCGCAGGACTTTTCCATGCGCTACCCCCTGGTCGACGGGCAGGGCAATTTCGGCAATATCGACGGCGATAACGCCGCCGCCATGCGCTACACCGAAGCGCGCATGACCGACGTGGCGACGGAACTGCTTTCCGGCATCACCGAGGACGCGGTCGACTATCGGCCCACCTACAATGAGGAGGATGAGGAGCCGGTCGTGCTGCCCGGCGCCTTCCCGAACCTGCTTGCCAACGGCTCATCCGGCATTGCGGTCGGCATGGCGACGTCGATCCCGCCGCACAATGCCGCCGAGCTTTGTGACGCAGCGCTTCACCTGATCGAGGATCCGAGCGCGCCGGTGGCGAAGCTGATGGACTTCGTCCAGGGGCCGGATTTTCCGACCGGCGGCATCATCGTCGACAGCCGCGCCTCGATTCTCGAAGCTTACGAAACGGGCCGCGGCGGCTTCCGCGTCCGCGCCAAATGGGGCCAGGAGGACCAGGGCAGGGGCACCTGGAGCATCGTCGTCACCGAAATCCCCTATGGCGTGCAGAAGGCGCGGCTGATCGAGAAGATCGCCGAGCTTCTGATCGCGCGCAAATTGCCGCTGCTCGAAGATATCAGGGACGAAAGCGCCGAGGACATCCGCGTCGTACTAGTGCCGAAGAGCCGTTCGGTCGATCCCGGCATCCTGATGGAATCGCTGTTCAAGCTGACCGAGCTCGAAAGCCGATTCCCGCTCAACATGAACGTCTTGTCGCGCGGCAAGGTGCCCAACGTCCTGTCGCTGAAAGGCGTACTGCAGGAGTGGCTGGAGCACCGGCGCGATGTGCTGATCCGCCGCTCGAAGCATCGCCTTGGCGAGATCGAGAGGCGTCTCGAAATTCTCGCCGGCTATTTGATCGCCTATCTCAACATCGACGAGGTGATCAGGATCATCCGCGAGGAGGACGAGCCCAAGCAGGTGATGATGGCCCGCTGGTCGCTCACCGACACCCAGGCCGAAGCCATCCTCAACATGCGGCTGCGCGCTCTGCGCAAGCTGGAAGAGTTCGAGATCCGCAAGGAGTTCGACGGCCTCACCACCGAGAAGAAGCAGATCGAGGCGCTGCTGGCATCCAACGCCAAGCAATGGTCGACGATCAAGTGGGAAGTCGCCAGCATCCGCGACAAGTTCGGCCCCGAGACCGAACTCGGCAAACGCCGCACCCAGTTCGCCGACGCGCCCGAGCACGATTTGACCGACATTGCCCATGCCATGATCGAGCGCGAGCCGGTCACCGTGGTGGTGTCGGAAAAGGGCTGGCTGCGGGCCATGAAAGGCCATCTGGCTGACCATTCCACGCTGACCTTCAAGGAAGGCGACAGCCTCAAGCTTGCCTTCCATGCCCAGACCACCGACAAGATCCTGGTCTTCACCACCGGCGGCAAATTCTACACCATCGGCGCCGACCGGCTGCCGGGGGGCCGCGGCCATGGCGAGCCGATCCGCATCATCGTCGACATGGACAACGACCAGGATATCGTCACCGCTTTCGTCCATGACCCGAAGCGCAAGCTGCTACTGGTTTCCTACGACGCCAACGGTTTCATCGTGCCGGAGGAAGAGGTCATCGCTAACACCCGCAAGGGCAAGCAGGTGATGAACGTCAAGGCGCCCGACGAGGCCAAGGCCTGTGTCCCGCTTTCAGGCGATCACCTCGCCATCGTCGGCGAGAACCGCAAGATGCTGGTGTTTGCGCTGTCCGAGATACCCGAAATGGGCCGCGGCAAGGGTGTTCGCCTGCAGAAATACAAGGATGGTGGCCTGCTCGACCTGAAACCCTTCACGCTGGCGAGCGGCCTGTCCTGGCAGGATTCGGCCGACCGCACATTTACACGCTCGCGCGAGGAGCTGGCCGAGTGGATCGGCGCCAGGGCCTCGGCCGGGCGGATGGTGCCGAAGGGATTCCCGCGGACGGGGAAATTTGGCTGAAGCTGCCGATCTCCCCCCTTGTGGGGGAGATGGCCGGCAGGCCAGAGGGGGGGCGCTGTCCCGCCAGCTTATCAAAAGGTCATGGCTCGCTATACCTGTCCCAACTCTTGGGTCCTCAATGTCGAACCCCACGCTGGCGATCCTTCGCGCCCCCCTCTGTCCTGCCGGACATCTCCCCCACGAGGGGGGAGATTAGCAGCTTCACCAACCATTTGGACTATCGTCACGATTGCGGCACTATAACAGTGCACAAACGCTGGGTAGGCCGGGGAGAGATGGGCGTTTGAAGGAATCCAAGATCCAGAAGCCGGAACGTCAGCAGCGCCTGTTCGGCCTGTCGACGCCGCTGAGAGCCGCCGTCATACCGCCGCTGTCGGCGGCGCGCTGGCTCTTGGTGCTGATCGTCGCCGCCGGTGTCTATTTCTTCCACGGCTTCCTGTTTCCGGTGCTGGCAGCGCTCGTCATCGCCTTCGCCAGCTGGCCGCTCTACCGCAGGCTGCTTGCCGGCGTCGGCGGCAATCGCACCATCGCCGCGACGCTCGCCATCCTGTTCATCCTCACCTTCCTGGTGGTGCCGATCGCGCTCGCCGGCACCTATGCCATCAACGAGGTCCGCGAATGGGTCGGCTGGGCGATCGAGACCAACCGGCACGGCGCGGCCACACCGCAGTGGATCACGACGCTGCCTGTCGTCGGCGAGTGGTTGAACGAGCAGTGGGCGGACAATTTCGGCCATCCTGGCGGCATCGGCGAACTGATCCAGCTGGTCAGCGGCGCCAATATCGGCAGCATCTATCGCGGCGTGCTGGCGGCCGGCGGCAGCGCCTTCGGCCTGTTGCTGACGCTGCTGTTCATGATGATCGCGCTGTTCTTCGCCTATCGCGACGGCGAGCACTTTGCCGGCCAGATCGACCGCCTCGGCGAACGCATCCTGCCGACACGCTGGGAGCGGATTTCGCGCGTCGTGCCGGCAACCATTTCCTCGACCGTCACCGGCATGACCGTGATCGCCATCGGCGAGGGGCTGGTGCTGGGCGTCGCCTACTGGCTGGCCGGCGTACCGTCACCAGTGACGCTTGGCGCGCTCACCGGCGTGATGGCGCTGATCCCTGGCGGCGCGCCGCTGTCGTTCACGCTGGTGTCGATCTACCTCGCCGCCAGCGGTTCGCCGATGGCGGGGCTGGCCCTGTTCATCTGGGGCGCCGTGGAGCTGTTCATCGTCGACAAGACCTTGCGCCCGAAACTGGTCGGCGGACCGATCAAGCTGCCTTTCCTGCCGACCTTTTTCGGCCTGATCGGCGGCGTCAAGACGATGGGCTTTCTCGGCCTGTTCATCGGCCCCGTGCTGATGGCGCTCTTGGTGGCGATCTGGCGCGAATGGCTGCGCGAGGTGGAATTGGCCGAAGACCCCGTTCCCGATGCCGTCGCCGAGATCGAAGGCGGGCCGCCACAGATCGAGATTGTCGCCGGCCCGGCCAAGAAAAGTCAGGCTGGGTAAGCAACCGCGAGCGCTGCCCGCCGCTTGCGCCCGTCATGCAATTGCCGCAGCGAGTGCGCGACCAGCGTGACGATCAGGATCGAGCCGCCGATCAGGCTGTTGCGCGACGGCGTCTCGGCAAAGATCATCCACACCCAGACCGGTGCCAGCACCGTTTCGAGCAGATAAAACATCGCCACTTCCGGGCCTGAAATGTATTTCGGCCCATTGGCGAGGCAGAAGAAGGCGAACGGCATGATGACGGCGCCATTGAAAATGATCCACCATGGCGCCTCCACCTGAAAACCGGTCTTGGAGACCATCAGCGCCGCCAGCCCGAAAGGCAGGAGGACGCCGGTCAGCGCGGTGAAACCCATATCCTTGCCGCTGGCGCGCGAGACGGTGATGGCGCAGGCGATCGCCAAGGCCGAACACAGCGCCATCACGTCGCCGAACAGATATCCCGTGCCGATGGAATCGCCGACGATGATGGCGATGCCGACGATCATTAGCGCCATTGCCGCAAGCGTCAGCGGTTGCGGCTGCTCTTTCAGGAACAGCCACGACAGCAGCGCCGAAAACATGGTGGAGAAGGCCAGGATGAAAACCAGATTGGCGGTCGAGGTGTTGTAGACGGCGGTGATGAAGGCGATGGCGCCGAGCCCGTAGAGGGTGGCGACGACCAGGCCGGACCAGCCGGGTATGAGCTGCGGGGCATTCTTGCTGAACGAGCGCCAGACGGCCCATACGATCAATCCCGCCACGAAGGTGCAGCCTGTGCGCAGCAGAAGGATCGTCCAGGCTTCGCCATGGGCGAGGCGGATCAGCGGAATGTCGACGGTCAACGTCAGGCCGCCAAGCGCGGTGAGCAGCAGTCCTTTGGTGTGAGCATTGTGAGATGACATGCAACGACTTTCGCAATGGACGAGAGGCAGGATGACCGGTCGGCGCAATCGCGCACTCTCCACCAACCGGCGGAAAGACCAGCATCATCCCGGTTGAAAATGTTTAGGCCCGGAGTTGGGAAAGAAGAAAAATCAGCGCGTGACCGCTTCGTGGTCGTAGCGTTCCCAGCCCTTGGGGCCGAGATGCTCCTGCGGCATGAAGCGCATCTTATAGTTCATCTTGCGCGAGCCGTTGACCCAGTAGCCGAGATAGACATGGGGCAGGCCCATGGCCCTGGCGCGGGCGATATGGTCGAGGATCATGAAGGTGCCGAGCGAACGGTCCTCGAACTCGGGATTGAAGTAGGAATAGACCATCGACAGGCCGTCGGCCATCTTGTCGGTCAGCGCCACCGCGATCAGCTCGCCCTGGCCCTTGCCGGTGATGAACGTGTCGGGGCCGCGGCGCCGATATTCGATCACCTTGGTGTCGACATGGGTGTCCTCGACCATCATGGCGTAGTCGAGCACCGTCATGTCGGACATGCCGCCGCGGCGGTGGCGGGCGTCGAGATAGCCGCGGAACAGCGAATACTGCTCGGTCGACGGCTGCGCGTCGTGCATGGCGCCGATGAGATCGGAATTGCGCTGGATCACCCGCTTCATGTTGCGGCTGGCGGTGAATTCCTGCGCCAGGATGCGCACCGAGACGCAGGCGCGGCAGGTCTCGCAGGCCGGCCGGTAGGCGATGTTCTGCGAGCGCCGGAAGCCGCCTTGCGTCAACAGGTCGTTCATCTCCGGCGCCTTGTCGCCGACCAGATGCGTAAACACCTTGCGCTCGAACTGGCCCTCAAGATACGGGCACGGCGATGGCGCGGTCAGGAAGAACTGCGGCGACTGGGTTGGATGCTGCGTCATCGAACCTTGGGAACACTCCTGCGAATCGCTCTACCTTTGGCTTGGCCGGCGAAAAATTCAACAGGATTGTGAAGGTGGGGTTGAATGGACGCCTTCACATTTGCGCACAAATGCCTGTTGGGGTCGGTTGAACACCGGTTCAACGGTCGCTGCGGCTGACAACCGTGCCAAGCAGCAGGTCGTGCAGCGTGCGCTTGCGATCGGAAAACAGCGTCACCAGGAGGATGAGCGGCGTCAGGATGACGGTGCTCGCCCAAAACAGCACCGAATGGACGACAGCGGTCAGCCCGTCGATGCGCGTGCCGTCGAGACGATCGAGCCGGATGCCCATCATCCTCATGCCTGAAGTGGCCTGATTGCGGCCACCCAGCGTGTTCCAGATGTAGAGAATGGCGACCGCCGGCACGAGGATGGAATAAAGCGCCCACCCAAGACCGAATGTCAAAAGGCCAAGCACGGCCACCAGGATCGCGAACGGAATGGTGAGCAGCGCCACGATGCAATAGTCGATGATGAAGGCGAGGATGCGCCGCGTGCGCACACCGTCATAGGCCCTGACGTCGTCGAGCCTGCTGGTGATGATTTCGCCGTCAAGTACGCGCGCGTTCATGTCATGTCCTCGCCATGGCATCCAATGGGAATGCCCGTCGCCCTTTCAAATGGTGAGGGCGATGGCGAATTCAAGAAACGGACGCCCCGGCGTCCGGCGCAACATGCCTAGAAGATGCCGCGGAAAAGGCGGTAGCGTACCCTGCCCATATACTCGCGGTATTCCTGCGACCTTTCCAGGATAGCTTCCTCCCGCAGGATGCGGTGGATCTGGAAAAGCGTGATGATGGCATAGACGGTGAAATTGTAGATCGAGAAGCTCGACAGCAGGAATAGAATGTGTCCGATCAAATAGCCGGCGTAGATCGGATGCCGCACGAACCGGTAGGCGCCGCCGGTCACGACGCCGCGATTGGCGGGCAGGATGGCGAAGGAGCGGCCAAGCGACACCTTGCCCCAGATGACAATCCAAAGCCCAATGAACTGGATCGGCGCCGCGATATAGAGCGGGATGATGGGAACGCCGGCCTCCATCGAGACAAAGCCGGCGCCGAAACCGGCTGCCAGAGCGATGAAGACGGTTAAGGGGTTCCAGTCGCGCACCAAGGGTCGCCGCGCCGTCAGCAACCAGATGAAAGTCAACGAGTCGGAGATCATCAGCAGCAACAGGTTGAGACGGGCTGGATCGACGAACAGATGCTGCACGCCCCGATAGACAAAGAGTGCGGCGACAGCCAGGGCTATGAAACGGAACAGTCCCTCTCGCAGATCGATGAGGATCTCGCGGCTGCGCAGGCTGGACCAGAGACCCGCTTCCGCGCCAGACAGCGGCTCACTCTTGAAAATGGTCAAATCAGTCACCCGTTGGTCCCCTCGAGAGCGACCATTGCACGCAAGCGTTGCCGTCGGGTTAAGCTTTCTCGCGCACTTCTCACATTACGCCGGAAGATTCATCACAGTTGGGCCGAACCGCACGAGTTTGCCGTCTGGGCAGTTGAACATGACACTCTTCCCAGTTTAGCTTGCTGCGGCGCAACAAGACGCCGAGGGGACGGGGAAATATGGATTACGACATGCTGGTCATCGGCAGCGGCCCTTCCGGCCGCCGCGCCGCCGTGCAATCGGCCAAGCTCGGCAAATCGGTGCTGGTGGTCGATAGGGGTCGGCGCCTCGGCGGCGTCTCCGTGCACACCGGCACCATCCCGTCCAAGACGCTACGCGAAACGGTGCTCAACCTCTCCGGCTGGCGCGAGCGCGGCTTTTACGGCCGCGGCTACCGGGTCAAGCAGGACATCTCCATCGCTGATCTGGTTGAGCGCTTGCACAAGACGCTCGACCACGAGGTCGAGGTGCTGCAGCACCAGTTCATGCGCAACGCGGTCAAGAGCGTGCGCGCCATGGCGAAATTCGTTGGCCCCAACAAGGTCAGCCTGACGGCCGACAATGGCGACTATTCGGAGGTCGGTTTCGCCAATGCGCTGATCGCGGTCGGTACCAGGCCGCACCGGCCGCGCGACGTGCCTTTCGACAAGATCCGCGTCTTCGACAGTGACGAGATGCTGGAGCTCGACCATCTGCCGCGCACGCTGACGGTGATCGGCGCCGGCGTCATCGGCGTCGAATATGCGACCATCTTTTCGGCCCTCGACGTGCCGGTGACGCTGGTCGAGCCGCGCAACACCATCCTCGATTTCGTCGACCGTGAGATCGTCGACGACTTCATCCACCAGATGCGCGACCGCGGCATGACCATTCGTCTCGGCAGCACGGTCAAGGAAATTGTCTCCAAGCCCGACTATGCGGAAGTGACGCTCGCAGATGGCCGCACCATCCGCTCCGAGATCGTGCTTTATGCCGCCGGCCGCAGCGGCAATCTCGGCAGCCTCGGCCTCGACGTGGTCGGCATCGAGGCCGACTCCAGAGGCCGCATCAAGGTCGATCCGCAAACCTTCCAGACCAGCGTGCCCAACATCTATGCCACCGGCGACGTCATCGGTTTCCCCAGCCTTGCCTCGACCTCGATGGAGCAGGGCAGGGTGGCCGCCTGCCACGCCTTCGGCGTGCAGTTGCCACCGCCGCCGGAAACCTTTCCCTATGGCATCTACGCCGTGCCGGAAATCTCCACCGTGGGCCAGTCGGAGGAACAGGTGCGCGAAAGCGGTGCTGCCTATGAGGTTGGCCTGGCGCGGTTCCGCGAGACCTCGCGCGGCCACATCATGGGCGTCAACACCGGCTTCCTGAAGCTGCTGTTCTCGGTCGAGACGCGTCGCCTGCTCGGCGCCCACATCGTCGGTGAGGGCGCCACCGAACTGATCCATATCGGCCAGGCGGTGATCAATCTCGGCGGCACGGTCGACTTCTTCGTCAACAACACCTTCAACTATCCGACGCTGGCCGAAGCCTACAAGATCGCCGGGCTCGATGCCTGGAACCGGATGGGGCAGGGGTAGGCGCTGGAGCTAGCCTTCCATCTGGGCGAGCAGCGACAGCATGACGTCGGCCGAAGGCATCGGCAGCACCGCCTCGATTTCCGCTGGCGGCACGCCGGCAATCGCGGTATCCGCACCGCCGGTGACGAGCGGCCCGCGAAAAACCATGCCGTTTCGGGCTGGTGAGCGCCTCGAGCCGTCTAGCCGCGTCTGCGATCGTCCGCATCCACATCTTTCAGCCGGCTTACTGTTTTCAGTGGCTCGCTGGAGCGTTATGTGAGTTGGTGGGTCGTGGACGGGCGCGACGGGAGATCGACATGCTGGGCTGGTTCCGCAAGCTGCTGCCGCGCGAAGATCGCTTCTTCGATCTGTTTGAACGGCATTCCCGTACCGTAGTCGGTGGCGCCGAGGCGCTGGAGCAGCTTCTGCAGGGCAAGGACATCGAGCGCTGGTGCCAGAAAATCATCGATCTCGAGGACGAGGCCGATCATATCACGGCCGAAGTCCTGCTGGCGGTGCGGCGCTCCTTCATCACGCCCTTCGATCGCGGCGACATCAAGGACCTGATCCAGTCGATGGATGATGCCATCGACATGATGCACAAGACCGTCAAGACGGTGAAGCTGTTCGAAAAGAAGGAATTCGACCCGCTGATGCAGGAAATGGGTGGCGTCATCGTTGCCGCCTCCAGGCTGGTTGCCGAAGCGATCCCGCTGCTCAGCAAAGTCGGCACGCACACGGTGCGCCTAAACGCCATCGCGGAAGAAGTCATGCGCGTCGAAAGCCGCGCCGACGACCTGCATGAGCAGGGATTGAAGGACCTGTTCAAGCGGCATGGCCGCAGCGATCCGATGGCCTACCTGATCGGCAGTGAGATCTATGGCCAGTTGGAGAAAGTGGTCGACCGCTTCGAGGACGTTGCCAACGAGATCAGCGGCATCGTCATCGAGAACGTCTAGGCAATGGAAGCCACCATCGCCTTTCCTGTGCTGGCCGGCCTTGTCGCCGTCGCGCTGTTTTTCGATTTTCTCAACGGCCTGCATGACGCCGCCAACTCCATCGCCACAATCGTCTCCACCCGCGTGCTGAGACCTCAATATGCGGTGCTATGGGCGGCCTTCTTCAACTTCATCGCCTTCATGTTCTTCGGCCTCCATGTCGCCGAGACCGTGGGAAAAGGCATAGTCGACGTCACCATTGTCACGCCGGCGGTGATCTTTTCGGCGCTTGTCGGCGCCATTGTCTGGAACATCGTCACCTGGATTGCCGGTATCCCATCGAGCAGCTCGCATGCCCTGATCGGTGGGTTGGTTGGCGCGGGTATTGCGAAGGCCGGCGTCGGCGCCATCGTCTGGACGGGGCTTGGCAAGACGGTCGCCGCGATCGTCCTGTCACCGGCGACCGGCTTTGTCCTCGCGCTGGTCCTGGTTCTTCTTGTCTCGTGGCTGTTCGTGCGCCAGACACCGTTCGCCGTCGACAGCACCTTCCGCGTCATGCAGTTCTTTTCGGCCTCGCTCTATTCGCTCGGACATGGCGGCAACGACGCCCAGAAAACCATGGGCATCATCGCCGTACTGCTCTATTCGCAAGGCATGCTCGGCGCCAATTTCTACGTGCCGCTATGGGTCGTCCTCACCTGCCAGTCGGCGCTGGCTCTGGGCACGTTGCTCGGTGGCTGGCGCATCGTTCACACAATGGGCTCGAGAATAACCCGGCTGAACCCGATGCAGGGCTTCTGCGCCGAGACCGGCGGCGCCATCACCCTGTTCGCGGCCACCTGGCTCGGCGTCCCCGTGTCGACCACCCACACGATCACCGGGGCCATCATCGGCGTCGGCGCTGCCCGCCGCGTCTCGGCCGTGCGCTGGGGCATTGCCGGTAACATCGTCATCGCCTGGATCGTCACCTTGCCGGCGACGGCGGCAATTTCAGCGCTCACCTATTTTGTCACCCGCCTGGGCGGCTGACGCGGAACGGGCGCCAAAATCTGAGTATGGGCGATGAAGCGTCCAAACAGATATGACGCAAAGCCTGGCCCTGAAGTGTCGTTTGCTTTTCTCACCCAAAACCGTGTCGCCCAAACCAGCCCTTATCGGGTTTTTGCCAGATTTCTGCTAGGCAACAGTTTCACGACGCTGGCCTCTTGGAGGGTTTTGAGCGCTTCCTCCTTGGTGAGGCCGAACTTGCGGGCAAAGTAGGCGGCTTCGATCGCCATTTCGCGATCTGCCTGCGGTTCGATTTTCTGCTTTGCCTTCTTGCCCGCGCCACGAATCATAGCACATTCCGCTAGATAGCTCCAAAGAAGCTCGTCCACGGTAGTTGTCTAAGTTTGAAATTTTAACCCTGTCCGAAGCGGTCATTCAGCTAAGTCCCGCAATGTGCTATGATTCGACACATGGGGAAGAAGGCGAAGCAGAAAGCCAAACAGGCGATAGCAGAACCAATAGACGGCAAGCTTGAAGCGGAAGCCGCCTACTATGCCCGTAAGTGCGGCATCACCACAGCCGAAGCCRCCCAGATCATCCGAGATGCCTACGCTCCGAAGTTATCGATAGTCGGCAAGGACGGCGTGAAGGGCAGATAGCCCTAGGCGATCTTCTTCTTATAGGAACCGCGCTTCCCCGGCTTCGGCGCAACTGCGTCCATCTTCTCGCAAAGGTCGTCCATCGACCGGAGAGTTTGCGATACGCCAGCGGCCATTGCCGGCGTCATTTTCAGCGTCTTGTGCATCGTAATGAAGTTGTACCAGACTGTGTAAATGGCGGCCATGTGGACATGGTTTTCGAACTTCTTTGAGAACGCATCGGCAAGACGCGTGAAGCGGCGGTTTGCCATACGCATGGCGAGGTTGGCGCGCTCGATGTGCGACGTGCTGACATGCAAAGGATCGGGATTGCCTTCGATACGGGTCTTGGTCGCGCCAGTGCAGACGGCCGGGCTATAGCGCGCTCCGGCGGGCAGCGGCCAATGGGTTCTCGGCTTCTTTAGCCGAGATCGTGGCGCGGTCGCGAACGTCGACAGCGCTCTCTATCCTGACACTTTCGGACGGATGGCCACGATTGCCGGCACGACGCGGCAAGTGACGATTTGCTATGTAGCAACCGGCGCCGCCAGCCACTGCCGGACGATTGCGGCGTCAGGGTCGCCGATTTCATGACCTGAAGGCACGATCCGCGCGTCGACCTCGGCGCCGCGTCCGTGGAGCAGCGTCATCAATGCCGCCGCAAACGGCCCGTAGGTCTGGTCGGCGGCCCCGGCGACAATCAGAACCCGCGTCCCCGTGAGGTCGGTTGCCGGCGCGTCGTCAAGCACCGGCATAGCTCTCAGCAGCGCCGCTTTTCGGACGAGGCCGGGGTTGAGCAGCATCAGGCTGGACACCAGATTGGCGCCGTTGGAATAGCCGAGGAAGGTCGCTCGGGCGAGGTCGAGCCTATGGCGTTTTGCGGCCTCGCTTGCGAAGGCGGCAAAGGCTGCTGTTTCGGCACGGATGCTCGCCTGCTCGAAACTGGTCGGCGTGATGCGCTCGAACCAGCGGAAGCCGTCCTCCTGGGCGATGCGGCCGCGCACCGCGACCAGCGTGGCGTTGGAGGCGATCTGCCTTGCAATCGGCAGCATCGTCGTTTCGTCGACACCTGATCCGTGCAGCAAAAACAGGCACTCCCCGCCAGCGTTTTCCGGCTTGAGGAGGCGGTAGGGAAAGGCCAGATCCCGGTGCAGGCCGGCGTTCTTTTCGCTATATTCAGACACGCTCATATCTCTTTGATTTCGCGGATATATTGGTCATTTGCCGGCTTCAAAACGGAATATTTTCATGCTCCGCGAAATGTGATTGAACCAGGCTCATTTCAGACCGTTTCTGCGCCGATATGCTCCCTGCGGGAGGAATCGAAGCGGTGTGCGCCGATGGTCGCATCCCGGCATGAACAACACGAGCACGCTTGCTCTCGCTTTGAGGCCTTTTGTCGATGACTACGCAACTCCCGCCGGATCGCGCCGAACGCGACACCCGTATTGACGTGTTCCGCGCGCTCGCCCTCCTGACCATCTATATCGACCATGTGCCGGGCACCGTCTTCGAAACGCTGACCTACAAGAATTTCGGATTCTCGGACGCGGCGGAAGCTTTCGTGCTGATTTCGGGCATGTCGGTCGCGCTCGCCTATGGCAACAAGTTCCAGCCGGGGAGCCGGCTGCTGGCGACGTTGAAGATGTGGCGGCGGGCGGGCGTCCTTTATACCGCCCATATCGTCACGACGATCGTGGTCATGGCGATGTTTTGCGCAGCGGCGGTGTTCGCCCACCGGCCTGAACTGCTGAAACTCATCAACATCGAACCGCTGATGAAGAACACGCCGGAGGTGATTGTCGGCATCGTCACGCTCGGCCACCAGCTTGGCTACAACAATATCCTGCCGGTCTATGCGGCGCTACTGTTGATGGCGCCGCTTTTCCTGCTTTTCGTCAGCTACAGGCCGCTGCCGGCACTGATCTTTTCCGGCGCCCTGTGGCTGGTCGCCGGCATATGGCAGATCGCGCCGCCGAACTATCCGGAGCCCGGCGTCTGGTTCCTCAATCCGCTGTCCTGGCAGTTCCTGTTCAACATTGGTCTCGCCGGCATGCTGCATGTCAGGCGTGGCGGCACAATTCCCGTCAATCGCTGGCTGGTGGGCGCCGCGGCAACCTATGTCGCGGCAGCAGCGGTCTGGGTGCACAGCCCGCTCTGGGGCCAGATCACCTGGTTCGACCTGCCCGTGGTGATCGGCGGCTTCGACAAGACGTTCCTGTCGCTGCCCCGGCTGCTGCACATATTGTCGGTGAGCTATCTGATCGTCGCCCTGCCAGCTTTCTCGAACCTGTTCCGTTTCAGCCCGGACCATCCGCTTGCTCTGCTCGGCAAGCGCTCGCTACCGGTGTTCCTGGCCGGCACGGTGATCGCCATGGTGGCGCAGGTGATGAAGCTGATTAATCCGGGCGGCTTTGCCTATGACGCCCTGCTGATATCGGCCGGCATCGCCATGCAGTTCGCGCTTGCGTTCTATCTCGAATGGCTGTCCGGCATCGGCTGGTCGGGCAAGAAACCGGTTCGGACCGAAGCCCCGGCCGCTCGCCAGCCTTTCGGCATGTCGCCCGTAGTGGCAAGGCTGAGCCGGTGAAAGCGAAGGCCTTTAGGCGGGAGAGGGGCCTGACGAGGCTCTGATCACCAGATCGACCGGCAGCAGCTGCCGGCTGAGCGAGCCATCGTTCTCCAGGATCGCCTTGACGGCGAGCCGGCCCATCTCGGCAATCGGCTGGGCGACCGTGGTCAGCGGTGGCTTGGAGTCTGCGCCTTCAGGCACGCCGTCGAAGCCGACGATGGACACGTCGCCCGGCACGGCGATGTCGTGTTCGCGCAGCCAGTCGAGCGCATGCAGCGCCATCCTGTCCGACATGGCCAGGATTGCCGTCGGCCGCTGCGGCAGCGCGAAAATATGCTCGAGGCCGGCGCGCACGCTCTCTTCGTCGTTTAGGGTTTCGTAGATCGGCACAAGCGAGACGTCGATGCCGAAGCGGGAGAGTTCCGCGAAATAGCCACGCAGACGGTCGCGCGTGCCGGAATAGAGGGCCGACGTCTCGACTTGCTCTTGCGTGACCGGACCAAAGCCGGCGTCGGCAGATTCCAGGGCGAGCACGGCAAAGCGACGATGGCCAAGCTCGGCCAGATGGCGCGCGGCAAGGCCGGCGCCGGCGACGTTGTCGATGCCGATCGCCGCGACCGCCTCATTCTCCGAATCGAGGTCGAGCGCCACGAAAGGCAGTTTGCGTTCGCGCGCCAGTTCGACCAGCCGCGAACCGCCCTCGATGCAGAACACGATGAAGCCGTCGACAAGCGCACTCTGGATGTTCCAGGCGAGCTGCTCGCTGTTGGCGGCCGAGACCAGCGAAATCCCGGCGCCGGTCGCGTCGCAGGCCTGCGAGATGCTGGCCATCATGACGCGCGCAAAAGGATCGTCGAAGAAGTAGGACAGTGGCTCGGCGGTCGCGACGCCGATGGCGTTGACCTTGCCGGCGCGCAGAAGTCGACCTTTGGGGTCGGGACCGGCGTAGCCCATTGCCTCGGCTGCCGCCTTTACCCGTTCGCGCACCTCTTCGCGGACAATCTCGGGCCGAGCGAAGACATTAGATGCGGTGCCGTGCGAGACGCCCGCCGCCTTGGCAATATCGGCCAGCCGCACTGGTCTCGTCTTCCCGGAGGTCAATGCCGTCATCTTCGTCTCCTGAACCAGCCTCCATCTAGCACTTTCGTTGGATCGGTTCAAATTTTCCTTGATCGGAGGGCGGGGAGGGTCTATATTTGAATCGATCCAGAAAAATTTACCAGCTATCCATTGGATCGGTTCAAGAGGAGGGTGCCATGCATCCCATGAATTATCTGTTCGAAGACATCTACGGCAATGACTGGGGCATCGCCTCCGATGCCGCCACCCGCAAGCGCCGCGGCAAGACCGGCCCGTGGAAGCGCGACCTGCATTTCCTCGTGGAACGCAAGCGGAGCTGATCGGTCCGCATTTTCGTGCCGGTTGATTGGATCGATTCAATTCTGGAGAAGGAGACGAACCGTGCATCCCGTGAAGCATCTGTTCGAAGACATTTACCGCAATTACTGGGGCATCTCGCCGGCCGCGGAGCGGCCGGAACGGCAGCGGCTGACCAAGCTTGCGAAGCGCAGCCGCGACCTGCTGCCGGAACGTCGGCAGGATTGAGCCTCGTGTGAGAAACATCTGATGGGGCAGGGTTCTTGCCCCGTCAGGGACGTTGACGCACCAGCGCCGAGGCCGCGATCGCCAACCAGCCTGCGATCAGCAAGGTGCCGCCAATCGGCGCCGACATCGGGAAAAGCCGCGATCCCACGAAATCCCGCGCCAGCAGATCGCCGCAGAACAGAACGAGCCCGACGAGCAGCACCAGGCTGCCGATCCGCAGGATCCGGTTTGCGCCGGCGAGGCCGACGGCCAGAAACACCGGCGCATGCATGATCAGGAAGGATGCGGCGGTGCCGACGAAAGCGCCGCCGAGATGCGCCGCTGCCGCCGACAGCGCCACGCCTGCCGCGCCACACAGGCCGCCAGCGAAAACGAGGATGCGCGCGCTGCTTGCTGGCGCGGGTTCGGCGATACTCATGTCTCGGGCTCCGTGATTGACGACAGGCGCGCCCTGTCTGTCAGGATTTGCCTGATACCGCCAGCATGTCGCGCGTGCGGCGCGACTGGACCAGCCAATTGTACACGGCACCGCCGGCCATCAGCACGGACGTGCCGAGAAACACCGCACGCATGCCGAAATGGCCGCCGACGAAGCCGCCAAGCAGCGGGCCTGCGACCTGGCCGACATATTGCGCCGAGATTGCCAGGCCAAGCACATTGCCGCCGACGCCATCGGGAACATTGTGGCGGATGACGCTGGTGATGCAGGGCAACAGTCCGCCCAGCACCAGACCCATGAGGAAACGCAGGCCGACGAGCTGCCAGCTCTCTGTGACGAAGGCCTGCGGTATCAACAGCAGCGCCGAAACGGCCAGCGATGCCACGATGACGTTCCAGTGGCCGATGCGGTCGGCGAGCTTGCCCAGCCGCGACGCCGACAGGATGGCGCCGAGTGCGGCCGCCGACATGACGACGCCGGAGACCAGCGTCACCCGGCTTGCGTCCGCGACCAGTTGCTGGACATAGACAGTGATGATCGGCTCGATCGACATGTTGGCGAAGGTGAACAGCATGCCGGTCGCCAGCATCGCGACGACAGGGCGCTTGTCGGGGATCTGCGCCCAGCCGCCCTTCGGCCTCTCCTTGGGTTTTGCCAGTGCTGGCGGGCGAGGCATCTCCTTGATCAGGAACGTCGTCGCCAATGCCGCCAGGAAAATGACGCCGCCGGCGATGAGGAAGGTGGCGCGGATGCCGATCAGCGGCGGCAGCGCGCCGCCGAGCAGCGGCCCGACCAGGGAGCCTGCGGTGATGCCGGCCGACAGCACGCCGAGCGCCCAGCCGGAGCGGTCTTTCGGCGTCTGCATGGCGACCAAAATGGTCGAACCCGAGGAATAGCCGCCGGCAAAGCCGATCAGCAGACGCAACAGCACCAATTGCCAGACGGTCTGCACCATGCCGGTCAGCGACATGCAGATCGCCATGCCGAAGCTGGCGCGCACCAGCATCACCTTGCGGCCGTAGCGGTCGCCCAGCCGTCCCCACAGCGGCGCGACGAGGGCCGCGGCAAAGAAGGTGGCGCCGAAGGCGATGCCGGACCATTGCACGATCGCCGCGTGGCCGACGGCGCCCAACTGCTCGACATAGAGCGGCAGGAAGGGGAGCAGCAGCGTCATCGCCACAAGCGTGCTGAACGATCCGGCAAAGCACACGAACAGGTTGCGCCGCCAATGCACATTGTAGGTGGAAGGCTGTTCGGCGGCCTGCGCTGCACTGTCCTGCGGCATGTCGTGTCCTGTCCGCTTGCTGCGGATACCATTTTGGGATACCAAGTCGGTATCCTCATGGACGCAAAGTCCGGCTGGTGTCAATCCGGCACTCTCAAACGTGATCGGCCAGACCTCAAATGCGAGGCCGATCGCCAGCAACGGAACCAAAGATGTCGCAGATGCAGACCGTCGAAAAAGCGCTTCGCGAGATGATCCTCGGCCTTGAGGTCGGTCCCGGCGAGCGGCTGACGGAACGTTGGATCGAGAGCCGCTTCGGCGCCTCTCGCACGCCGGTCAGGGCAGCACTGCTGCGGCTCGAGACGGAAGGGCTGATCTGCCGCGACGGGCGCGGCTGGACGGTGTCGCCGATCAACCTTGCCGAACTGCAACAGATCGCTGTCTATCGCGAGGCGGTCGAGGTTGCGGCGGTCCGCTTGACCGCGGCGCTGGCCGACAGGAGCGCCGTCGATGTCATCGAGGCGATGCTGGACTCCTGTGACGCCGCCACACCGCGCGAGGAATGGCACCGCGTCGGCATGGATTTCCACATCGAGCTGGCGCGGCTCTCCGGCAACGAGTTCCTGTTCAGGGCGGTGCGCGATGCCATGACGCGCTTGTCGCGGGCGCGTTGGCTGGAGGTCCGCGACGAGGCCGCGCTCGGCCGTGCCTGGAGCGAACATCACGCTATCCTGGCGGCGGTGCGGGCCGGTGACGCCGACGCGGCGGCGGCGCGGCTTTCCGCCCATATCGTTGGCAGCCGCGACCGCCTGGTGACGTCGTTGCACAATGACCGGCGCGGACTGCGCGCGAGGGGATTTGCCGTCGTCGCCGCTTGATATCGGTCACGAAAGTGACAGATGTCAGGCGCCATCCGCTTTCGGCCTCGCTTCATGGACGCCGATGGCGTAAGGAGCGGCCATGGAAAACAACCGATTTGAAACACCCGTGACCGTCAAGGCAGCCGCGGGGGGAGCCAACCAGCTCCTGCGCACGGCCCGCGAGGCGTCCGATTACCTGCTCAACAGCTGGCCCGGCAAGCGCAGTCCCAAGCATCGCGAAGCGCTGCAGGCCTGTCATGATGCGCTGGCCGGCGACAAGCCGGCGATGATTGCAAGGCGTGCCTTCATTGCCGCGGCGCGCGAAGTCAACGTCTTCGTCAGCGACAAGGCGGCCTGATAGCAGCGACGCCGCCCGTTTGCCGGGCCGGATCGCTGCCATTCCTATGGCTATTCTTCGGTCTCTGTATCGGTTTCGGAACCGGCCTCGTCCTCGGGCTTGGAGCGCTCCTTGGCTGCGACCTTGGCGGCCAGCTTCTCCGCCTTCTTGGCGGCCTTCTGCCGGTCGCGCTCCTTGCGTTCCTGACCGTAGTTCGGTGGTCGCGCCATATCGTTTCCTTTCGCTGTACCTGACCCTGCCTAGAAGCATTGGCCGGCAAACACAACAGCGCCGCGAGGGCAGATGCCAGCGGTTCGGGACTTGCGTGATGGCTAACACAATGGTTTAGAAAAGGCTGCGGGACAGTCACTGGAGCCGCCGCCGACCGATTTCGAATCAAAACGACCGATGGCCACGCTTCAAAGAAACGCACAGAAGCTGATCTATTATGCGCGCAACGCCATGCGCGACATCGCGCCGCCGGTCCTTTTCCGGCGCCGGCTCGGCCGTCTGCTCGATCAGGCCAGGCTTTCCGATGCATCGGTCCGCCAGCGGCTCAACTACTACAACACGCTGCGGGAGCCTTTTACACCCAGCCCCGAGGCTGTGCCGGTCAATCGGCTGCCGTCGGACCGCAGCATGTACTATTACGATCTGAAGGAATTCACCCGTTATTTCGATCCGGGTCTGAGGGTCGACCTGGAATTCGGCGACGTCATCGAAGTGCCGAAGATGCCGTCGATCGTCAAGGACCGGCCGATCATCGGCGACAACGGCAACGGCGTCCTGTTCAAGCTGAACAAGTTCCGCCATTTCCACATGCCGGCCGACGATGTCGCCTTCGCCGACAAGCATCCGCTCGTCGTCTGGCGCGGCGAGCTCAACAATCCGATCCGCACCTTGCTGCTGGAGGCCGTCCGCGACCTGCCCTTCTGCGATGTCGGCACGCCAAGGGCGACGGCACCGGCGGAATATCGAAAACCCTATCTCACCATCGATCAGCAGCGGCGCTACCGCTACATCATTTCCCTCGAAGGCAACGATGTCGCGACCAACCTGAAATGGATCATGAGCTCGAATTCGCTCTGCCTGATGCCGCCGCCGACCTATGAGACCTGGTTCGCCGAGGGTCAACTCGAGCCCGATGTCCATTATGTGCCGCTGGCGCCCGACTTCAGCGATCTGGCCGAGCGCGTGCATCATCTCGAGAAGCACCCGGCCGAAGCCCAGCGCATCGTCGCAGCGGCCAACGCCTATTGCCGCAAATTCGCCGACGAGCGGGCCGAGCAGGCGATCTGCCTGCTCGTGCTCTACAAATATTTCGTGCTCAGCGGCCAGATCGAGCCCGATCCGGAGGTCTGGCGGTTTATCGCGGGCTAACTGTCGGCCTCAGATGACGCTTCGGTCGAGAACCAGATCGGCCGGACTGAACCGGTCCTTCGCGGTGAACTGCTGGTGCCAGTAGGGATAGAGCACCGGCGGCCGGCTGACGGCATCGAGACGATCGCGTTCCTCAGCGGTGAGGGTGAGTGCCGCGGCGGCGAGGTTATCCCTAAGCTGCGTCTCGTTGCGCGCGCCGATCACCAGCGAGCTGACGGCAGGCCGGCCAAGCAGCCAGGCTAGCGCCACCTGCGCTGCCGAGACGCCGCGCGCCGCACCGATGTCGACGAGAACATCGACGATCCGCCACAGCCGGTCTTCGTCGCGGATCGGCGGTTCCGACCAGCCGGCAAGCTGGCGCGCAGTCGGACTGTCGCGACGGTATTTGCCCGACAGCAGGCCGCCGGCAAGCGGGCTCCACACCAGCACGCCAAGGCCCTGGTCGACCGAGATCGGCAAGAGTTCATATTCAGCCTCGCGCGCTTCCAGCGTGTAGTGGATCTGCTGGGTGATGAAGCGCGGCTGGTGATGGCTGTCGCTGATCCCCAGCGCCTTCATCACCTGCCAGCCGGAATAATTGGAGCAGCCGACATAGCGGATCTTGCCCTGGGCAACCAGCGTGTCGAGCGCGGCGATGGTTTCCTCGAGCGGCGTCGTGCCGTCCCATTCGTGCAGGAAATAGATGTCGATGACATCGGTCCTGAGCCGCTTCAGGCTCTTCTCGCATTCGCGGATAAGATGATGGCGCGACAGGCCTTCGTCGTTCGGGCCTTTGCCGATCCGCATGCGCGCCTTGGAGGCGATCAGCACGTCGTTCTTGCGCTTGCCGCCGAGCGCTTCGCCGATGATCTCTTCCGACAGGCCGTTCGAATAGACATTGGCGGTGTCGATGAGGTTGATGCCGGCATCGATGCAGGTGTCGGTGATGCGGGAGGCCTCCGCGAGGTCGGAATTGCCGACGGCGGCGAACGGCCCGCTGCCGCCGAAGGTCATGGTGCCCAGCGTCAGCGTCGAAACTTTCAAGCCGGAACGGCCAAGCGTGCGGTATTCCATGTCAAATCCTCGTAATCTTGGTGGGGAAGGGGCGGGGAGGCCCGAACGGGTCCGCCATTTGTAGGACAATTTGAGCGGCTTGTCGCCATGCCACGGCGATGGATCGGCCATGCCTCGCCGATTTGAGCTGTGATCGACCGGCTGGCGGCTTGCAATAAAACCGTCATTGCCGGCCTATATCAAGTCGGCTCAGGGTTTCATGTCAGCCGGCAAGCGGAGCAGCGGAAATGACCGAGTTAAAGCAGAATTCTCCGGCCAGGGATTGGCTTGAAGCCGAACTCGCCGACACGCTCGACGAGGACTATGAGCTGGAAATGTCGGAGCCGGCGCTGTCGCTGGAGATCGCCAAAATCTACAAGAACGCGCATCCGCCATCGATCGATCGCATGCAGTATTTCCGCGACCTGATCGGCCTACAGTCGGAACTGATCAAGCTGCAGTCCTGGGTCGCCTATCACAAGAAAAAGCTGGTGGTGATTTTCGAGGGCCGCGACTCCGCCGGCAAGGGCGGCGTCATCAAGCGCATCACGCAGCGCCTCAACCCGCGTATCTGCCGCGTCGTGGCGCTGCCGGCGCCGACCGAGCGCGAGAAATCGCAATGGTATTTCCAGCGCTACGTGCCGCATCTGCCGGCCGGCGGTGAGATCGTACTGTTCGACCGCTCGTGGTACAATCGCTCCGGTGTCGAGCGGGTGATGGGCTTCGCCGGACCCGATCAGGTCGAGGAGTTCTTCCACGACGTGCCGGAGTTCGAGCGCATGCTGGTCCGCTCCGGCGTCACCCTGGTCAAATACTGGTTCTCGATCACCGACGAGGAACAGCAGATGCGCTTCATGATGCGCATCCACGATCCGATGAAACAGTGGAAACTGTCGCCGATGGATCTGCAGTCGCGCGTACGCTGGGAGCGGTACACCAAGGCCAAGGAAGAGACGTTCGCCCGCACCAACATTCCCGAGGCACCGTGGTACATCGTCGAAGGCAACGACAAGAAGCGGGCGCGGCTGAACTGCATGGATCATTTGCTCAAGCAGATGCCCTACGAGGAGGTCCCGCACGAAGAAATCACGCTGCCCGAGCGGGTGTTCAATCCGGAGTACGAACGCCAGGTCTTGCCGCGCGAGCTTTACGTGCCGGAGAAGTATTGAGACGGGAATGCCAAGGACCGGATGGGGGCGCGAAGGATCACAGCGCAGAAGGCTGCCCCCTGGTGAGAACTAACCCCGCTTGATCGTCACATGCGTGGCAAGCGCCGTCGCCACCTGTTCGGTGCACTGATAGCCGAGCTTCAGCATATCGAGACCGGCAAACAGGTTCTCACCCCTCCCGAGCAGCAGCGGCGACACCGCCAGATGCAGTTCATCGATGAGCTTCTCCTGGAGATATTGCCGGATGGTGGAGACGCCGCCGCCGACGCGGACGTCCTTGCCGCCGGCCGCGGCTCTCGCCTGGTCGAGCGCATCATGGATGCCCCCGGTAACGAAGTGGAAAGTAGTGCCGCCTTCCATTTCGATCGGATCGCGCTTGTAGTGCGTCAGCACGAAGACCGGCACGTGGTAGGGCGGGTTGTCGCCCCACCAGCCTTTCCAGTTTTCATCCGGCCACTCGCCGCGGATCGGTCCGAACATGTTGCGGCCGAGGATCCAGGCGCCGACATTGTCGAAGCTGCTGACGGTGAACCGGTCGTCCACATCGGTCGTCCCGCCATCGGCGCCGAGCACCATCTTGCGGAAGGTGCGGGTGCCGATCATCCATTTGTGCAAATCTTCGCCACCGACCCCGAGCGGATTTTGCAGGGTCTGGTCAGGACCGGCGCCGAAACCGTCGAGCGACAGGGTGAATGCATTGACACGCAGCTTGGACATGAAAGCCTCCGAGATAACCGGTTGTGATTTGCAAGTGGTTTGTTTTGTAGCAAACCGATTGCGGAATGCAAGTGGTTTTTTAAATCGCCAGGAATTAGCATATGCTAATACTTGACGGAAAAAGCCGCCGGGTTACCTTTCGGGAGGCCCTGAGTCGGGAGCGCACGAGATGAAGGCATATCGCGTCGAGAGGATGGACGGGGAGGTCGTTCAGGAGAGCGAGGAGACCCACGCCAGTACACCGTTTGGGGCAGCCGAAAAGGTGATCGGCCGGAAGGTCACCTTGCGAGGCGACGCCTGCAAATGGATCCGCGTGGTTGACCTGACGGACAAGGTCCCGACGCGGCGTCGCCCCAGCACCTACGAGTATAGGGCGCTGGGGGGATAGGTCAGCAAATTTGCGGCGCCTATGACGAGAATCTGGCCTCAAGCCGCGGCGCGCTTCGGCATCACCGCAAACGGGCTGAGGCCAAGCCAGGTCTGCATCTTGCCGGCGACGTCGAGGTCGCCGGTCAGGCTGATCTTGTCGCGTTCCTTGTGAACCGTCGTCAGCCCCATCCAGATCGAGGTCATGGTGCAGAGGTCCGTCGAGACATAGAGATCGACGTCAAAGCCCGGATCGTACCAGCACAGATCGACATCGCCGTGCTTCTCGACGATCAGCCACCACGAGCGTTTCGACGCCGGCAGGTCATGATACAGAAACTGTATTACGGTGCGCCCGTCCGGCAGTGGACTGGGGTTCAGGTTGCGCCGCATGTCCCACATCAGCAGCGACGGATCGAGGTTCTTGAGCGAGAGCCTGGCCTCGACCCATTTCTGGCCCCAGAACCCCATCGCCTCGACCACCGGGCGCAAATCCCGACCCGCCTCGGTCAGCCGGTATTCGAACACGCCCTTCTCGGATTCGATCTCGGTCCGCTCGACAATGCCGCCGGCTTCAAGGTCCTTGAGCCGTTGCGACAGAAGGGTTGGCGACATTTTCGGCACGCCGCGGCGCAGGTCGTTGAAGCGGGTCGAGCCCGCCACCAGTTCGCGCAAAAGCACCATGGTCCAGCGTGTGCACAACAGCTCCGCCGCCATTGAGAGTGGGCAGAACTGCTTATATCCGGCCTGTGTCATGTGGTGATCCCCAAAAGAAGTTGCCGGACCCTAATCAGAATCCACTGAAGTTGCCAGTACAGAACCTGTACTGGCACCCCCGGTACAGTTTGGTGACTGGAGCGGTCCGGCACAGTCATGCGAGGCAGCGGTCACGTCGCCGGGCAGTCCGGTGCCGATCCATGAGGAGTTAGGACAAATGACCGCTTACGTGATCGCAGACATCAAGGTGAAGGACGACAAATGGGTGCCGGCTTACGCCGCTTCGGTGCATGACCTCGTGCACAAGCACGGTGGCAAGTACCTGGCACGCAGCGGCAACGTGAAGACGCTGGAGGGCAAGCCGCTCGACACCAGCCTGATCGCCATCATGGCGTTTCCGTCGGCAAAGGCAGCCGAAGCCTTCACCAACGATCCGCAATACGCCCCGTTTGTGGCGGAGCGTCGGAAGGGCAGCGACAGCCGCTTCCAGCTGATCGACGATACCGATCTGGCCGGAACGATCCCTTATCTGCCCAAAGCGTGAGGAACAGCCGGAACCCGGCATGCCCGGGTTCCGGCTGTCCTTAGGCAAACCCTGTCCCGGCCGGGCAAGACTATTCCATAGACAGGATGAGGTTGCGCACGACGGGATAGATTTCGCGCTCCCAGCGCTTGCCGTTGAAGACGCCATAGTGGCCTACATTGGCCTGCAGGTGATGGCGCTTGAGATGCGGACGCAGCGACCGGCATAACTCATGAGCGGCAGACGTCTGGCCAAGTGCGCAGATATCGTCACGCCCTCCTTCCACGGTGAGCAGCGCGGTGTTGCGGATCTCGCCGGGATCGACCCGGCTGCCACGGAACGTGAAAGTACCGGTAGCCATTTCCGCTTTGTGGAACACGCGGTCGATGGTTTCGAGATAGAATTCTTCGGTGAGGTCGAGCACAGCCAGATACTCGTCGTAGAAGATCTTTATTTTCTCGGCCTCGGCTGTCTCTTCAGCCGCCAGATGGTCATGGAGCTTTCGGTGAGCCTTGGTGTGGCGGTCCATGTTCATAGCCATGAATGCGGCAAGCTGCAGAAAGCCCGGATAGACACGGCGCCCACCGCCGGCGTGGCGCCACGGCACGCGGGAAATAACGGAACTCTGAAACCAGGACAGCGACTTGCTGACGGCAAATTCGTTGACCTTGGTCGGGCTCTCGCGAGGATCAATCGGCCCAGCCATCAGGGTCATCGAGCGCGGTGTTGCTGGGTGCCTATCCTCGGACATGATGGCGACCGCGGCGAGCGCCTGGACGCAGGGTTGGCAGACCGCCAGTATATGCGCGCCCGGGCCGATCGCCTCCAGGAAGCGGATGATGTAGTCCACGTAGTCGTCGACCCCGAAGCAGCCTGCGGCGAGCGGCACGTCGCGGGCATTGGCCCAATCCGTGATGTAAACTTCGTGGTCTGCCAGGAGCGTCTCCACTGTACCGCGCAGCAGTGTCGAGAAATGGCCCGACAGCGGGGCAATCACCATCACCCGTGGCTGGCGCGTATCCATGTCCTTGGCGAAGYGCAGAAGCTTGCCGAATGGCAGGTCAAGCGCCGTTTCGACACTGACCGGCACGTCACGATTGCCCACCTTGACGGTACCGATATCGAAATCCGGCCGCGCATGGGTGAGCTTGAAACGACCGATCATTTCCAGGCCGGCGGCCAAGCGCTGTTTCACGCTGTCGCCAAAAAGCATGCCACCCATCGTCGAACGGATCAGGTCGGCGAAAAAGCGCGTCGGCGTGATCAGGTCGTCCTGAAGCTGATAGGCCTGGTACAGCATCGAATGCGTCCCGTTCCGAGCGGCCATGTGGCAGTGCAAAATAACTAGTGCAAATTCTTGTGCATTGCGAGAGGATTGTTGCCGGCAAAGGGCAAGGAGGGTCGACGGCATGACGAGGACGCATGAGTAAGGCCGCCGCGACGAAAGCAGGCCTGACCAACAAGGCCCTGACCAACAAGGCCCCGACCAACAAGGCAACGTTGACGATCTCGTCGAAGAACTATTCCTCTTGGTCCCTGCGTGGCTGGTTGCTTTGCCGCATGGCCGGACTGGAGTTCGAGGAAAAGCGCATAGATATCGATGACCCGGAGCAAAGGCAGGAGTTGCTCCTTTTGTCGCCATCTGTGTTGGTGCCTCGGCTAACCCATAACGAGGTGACGGTGTGGGACACGCTGGCGATCGCCGAATATCTAGCCGAGACCATGCCAGGTGCGGGACTGTTGCCCGCAGACCGTGTCGCGCGCGCGCACTGCCGGGCGGTGTCTGGCGAGATGCATTCGGGATTTCACAATTTGCGCTCGGCGCTGCCAATGAGCCTGAAGGCCAGGCACAAGAGCTTCAAGATTTTTTCGGGTGCGCGGCCGGATGTCGAGCGGATCAAGGCAATCTGGTCTGAATGCCTGAAGACCTATGGCGGTCCCTGGCTGTTCGGTGCGTCGCCAACCGTGGCCGATGCGATGTACGCGCCGGTCTGCACCCGTTTCCGTACCTATGCCGTCGAGCTCGAAGCGCCACTTGCCGCCTATTGTGAAACCGTCTTTGCCTGGTCCTTGATGCAGGAATGGACGCAGGACGCATTGAATGAACCCGAGGATATCATCGAACTGGACGTCGAATTCTAAGCGCAGTCGGAGACGGCTGGTGCGACACCGGCCGCGCATTGGTCGAACCAATTATCCCTTCAGCATCTGCGCCACTTCAGGCGCGAAGTAAGTAAGGATACCGTCGCAGCCGGCGCGTTTAAAGGCGAGCAGCGATTCCAGCATCGCCTTCTCGCCGTCGATCCAGCCATTGGCGGCCGCCGCCTTGATCATCGAATATTCGCCCGACACCTGGTAGGCGAAGGTCGGCATCTGAAGCTCGTCCTTCAGCCTGCGGATGATGTCGAGATAGGGCAGGCCGGGCTTGACCATCAGCATGTCGGCGCCCTCGGCGATGTCCTGCTCAGCCTCGCGCACCGCTTCGTCGGAATTGGCGTGGTCGAGATAGTAGGTCTTCTTGTCGCCCTTGAGCAGGCCGGCGGTGCCGACCGCTTCGCGATAGGGGCCGTAGAAGGCGGAGGCGAATTTCGTCGCATAGGACATGATCGCCACATCGGAAAAACCGTTGGCGTCGAGCGCGTCGCGGATGGCGCCGATGCGGCCGTCCATCATGTCGGACGGTGCGATGATGTCGGCGCCGGCCGCCGCCTGGATGACGGCCGCGGCGGTCACCTGTTCCACCGTTTCGTCATTGACGATAATGCCGTCGCGCAGGATGCCGTCATGGCCGTGCGAGGTGAACGGGTCGAGCGCGGCATCAGTGATGATGCCGATCTCCGGCACCGCATCCTTGATGGCGCGCGTTGCGCGGTTGATGATGTTTTCGGGGTCGAGGATGTGCGATCCCGTCTGGTCGCGCAGCGCAAGCTCGACATTGGGAAAGGTGGCGATCGCCGGAATGCCGAGCTTGGCAGCGCGTTCGGCCTCCTTGACGGCGAGGTCTAGCGAGAGGCGAAAGACGCCGGGCATGGCGGCGATCGGCTCGCGCGTGTTCTTGCCGTCGATGATGAAGATCGGCCAGATCAGATCGTCGACCGAAAGCCGGTTCTCCTGCACCAGGCGGCGCGACCAGTCGGCCTTGCGCATGCGCCGCAAGCGGCGGCTGCCGGTGATCTCGTCGACGCTGCGCGCGCCGGCGGGCTTTGCGGGGGTGAATTTGTTCATCGCCATAACTCCGGATCGCGCGGCTTTTACCACGAGCCCCGCCGCCATTTGAGGCGGCTTTTACCACGAGCTTCTGCCGCTGACCAATGCGACACGATTGTGCCAGCGCCGTCTACGCCTTCGGCGGCCAGGCCAGCTCGGGGCCGGTTTTGAAGAATGACACGTTGTTGGTGAAAATGCTCTCCGGTGCGAGCCGGATCAGGCGCCCGTTCGGATGGTCGATGTCGGCCACTGTGTCGATGAACCAGCCGTTCCAGTTCGGCTCCGGACCGAGATATTTGTGCAGCAGCCGTTTGAACCGTTCCGGATCCATCGGCTCAACGGTGGCGGCGCCGCGCAGGCCGAGATGCAGCAGAATGCCGGCCTCATTGTCGAAATGCACGATCTCCACCGCGCAGCGCGGATCGCGTTCGAGGTGCTTGACGGCGCTGGCCTCGGTCGATCCGAGCAGCCAGATCGCATCGTCCTCCCAGATGAACCACATCGGCGCGTTGCGCGGCGCGCCATCCGCGGTCACGGTCGCCAGATTGGCCATCAGCGGGCGGCGGAGCACATCGTCCGGGTCGAACTTTTTCGGCATCTCCCAGCCATAGCCAGGTGCCGAGGTTTCAAGCGTCATGCGTTCGTCCCTGGATCACAACCGACTGATTGCTGAGATGGTGTCTCGCCGGCAATTTTGCCCTCATTTTTGAGTGGGGCAAGCGTGGTTGGGTCTTACTGCGAAAATCCAAACCATCGCTGCCGGTTGACGCACCCATGCGCCACCTTTAGCACTTCAGTCCCGCAGGCGCGGGGAGGGAATCTCTGACGATGGATTTTGGCGGCGGCGACGAGATCCGCTTCGAACGGTTGGGCAAGGCAGGCGTCGTCACGCTGACGCGGCCGCAGGCGCTCAATGCGCTGACGCATCGTATGATCAAGGCGCTGGACCAGGCGCTCGACGCCTTTGAGCGCGATGCTAGCGTCGACGTCGTCGTCGTCAAGGCCGAGGGCAGGGCGTTTTCCGCCGGCGGCGACATCATGCATGTCTATGAGGCCCGGGCCGGAAAGCCGCCGGTCGACTTCTTCGCCGACGAGTACCGGCTCAACGCCCGCATCAACAGTTTCAAAAAGCCCTATGTCGCGCTGATCGACGGCATCGTCATGGGCGGCGGCGTCGGCATCTCGTTCCACGGCTCGCAGCGCGTGCTGACCGAGAACGCCCAGTTCGCCATGCCCGAAGTCGGCATCGGCTTTTTCCCCGATGTCGGCGGCAGCCATCTTCTGCCGGACCTCGGCGGCAGTTTTGGCATGTATCTGGCGCTCACCGGCAACCGTATCCGTTACGGCGATGCGCTGTGGTCGGGCCTAGCCACCCACACCATCAAGGCCGCCGACCAGGCTGCCTTTCTCGACCGGCTGTGCGCCAATGGCGATCCGGAATCGGTGCTGCGCGGCTTCTTCTCACCGGCCAAGCGCGAGACCGGCCAGCCGGTGCTGGAAGCCATAGCCCATCATTTCGCCCAATCCTCGCTTGCCGATATCATTGCCAGCCTGGAGCGGGCGGCCGGCGCCGACGAATTTGCCGCCAAGACGCTGGCCACCATCCGCACCCGCTCGCCCACCAGCCTCAATGTCGCCTGGCGCCAGATCAGCGCCGGTCTGACCTTGTCGATGGAAGCCTGCATGAAGATGGAGTTCCGCATCCTCAACCGCATGCTGGCCGGTCACGACTTCTATGAGGGCATCCGTGCCGTCATCGTCGACAAGGGCTCGACGCCACAATGGCGGCCGGCAAGCCTGGCTGAGGTCGACGCTGCTTCCGTGGACGCCTATTTCGCTCCGCTCGAACGGGAGCTCGAGCTGTGAGCGAGGTCACGTCGCGGCGCATTGTGCTGCAGCCCTCGGGCGTCGAAATCATCTTCGCCTGGTTCCAGCGCGTCATAGCGGGCTACTGCCTGTTGTTCGGCATCCTGTACTGGATCCGGCTGATCGGCTTTTATCCCGGCCCGCTGTGGCGCTTCGACCTGATGCCGGTGCACTGGCAGGTCGCGGCGGTGATGCTGGCTGTGTTCTTTCCCTTCGCCGCAGCCGGCCTGTGGATGCTGGCGTCCTGGGGCCCGGTGATCTGGTTCATCTGCGCCGTCACCGAGACCATCATGTATGCCGGCTTTCCCGATCTGTTCGGCCACCGGCCGCTGATCCTGTTTTCGCATGCCGCCGTGGCGCTGCTTTACATCGTCTTTCGCGTCGTGATCTGGATGCAGAAGCGCCCCGCGCGCGCCTGAAACGCCGCCCCGCCGCCATTGGCTAAATCTTTAGGTTAATTATCCTTGCTCGGGTGACCGTTCGTTAAGCGTCTCCCGAAACCTATTACCGGTAAGCTCTTGTTAGCCCTAGCGTTTAAGTCGAATTTTATGAGTATTCGATAGTGTCGCGATCAAGGTGAAAAACAAAAAATCACCAGGCGACAAACGAGAGGCAAAGACAATGATCAATTCGCGTCCGGCGGCGAAGACCGCCAACGTATCCGACGATCGCCGCGAGGCAATCCGTTCGCTTTACATGGAATCGCTGCAGCTGGTGGAGCGTCTGCATCGCCGTCTGCTTGACGTGATCAAGGACGAGTTCGACCGCAACGGCCGTTCCGACATCAACGCCATCCAGGCGCTGCTTCTGTTCAACATCGGCAACTCCGAGCTGACCGCCGGCGAACTGCGCTCGCGTGGCTACTATCTCGGCTCGAACGTCTCCTACAATCTGAAGAAGCTGGTCGATCTCGGCTTCATCAACCACCAGCGCTCCCGCATCGACCGCCGTTCGGTCCGCGTCTCGCTGACGCCGAAGGGCAATGAAGTGGCCGACGTCGTCGCTGGTCTCTATGAGCGCCATGTCGGCTCGATCGAGCAGGTCGGCGGCATCAACAGCGAAGAGTTCAAGCAGATGAACCGCGCGCTGCAGCGCCTCGATCGCTTCTGGAACGACACCATCGCCTACCGGATGTAATCCGGACATCAGATCGCGAGCCGCGCCAGAAGAAGCGCGGCCGGGGGAAAGCAAATGAAGGACCGGCGCCGGGGGCGTCGGTCCTTTTTTGCGATCATAGCTGTGACCACCATTGACCGTCTCGCATCTGAGGCGCGCTAGGCTTTCGCCTTCGCAATGCCTAATGTCCCTAAAAAAGGGGGGGCGATAATGGGTCTGGCTGGCCGTTTCAAAATCTATCCGGTTGCAATGATGCTCTTGGTTGCGCCGCAAATGGCGTTTGCCGAGGAGTGGTGGCAAGGCGCCTTCGCCAGTGAAGGCTCAAGCCCGTGCGACAACAATGACTCCATCGTCACGTTCACGGACAAATCGGCCGACATGTGGGAAGTCGCTTGCACCGTCCAAAAAGTCCAGAAGCTGAAAGGCCTGGACGCCATTATTCTGGACATGACCTGCTCGGACGACGAGCAGAGCGTCGACAAAAGGCGAACGCTGTTGCTCAAGCTCGATGACAACAAGCTGTTGCGATACCCGGAAAACCAGGTGTTGCAACGCTGTTCGGAGCTGGAAGGCAACGCCAGGAACTGAGCCACAGCACCAGAAAGGCGCGGCTTCGAGGGAACAGTCAGGGAACGGGTGCCGAAAAGCACCGGTCATTCCCTTTCAGATCACCGGCTGATCCAAATTCGACGCTAAGCCACGTTGCCGCCATATTCGCGGTGGAAGCGAGGGATGCGGGTGATGCGGCGGCGAAAGCCATCGGCGCGCCTGTAATGTCGCATCGCGGTCCGCTTTCCACGGCCAAGTGATGCAGGTCATGGTTGGCTAATTGTTAACAGTGCCAACTTTAGAGTGCGGGCGATATCGCCCAATGATCGTGCAAGTAGCCGAACGCTACGCGCCAAACGCTACAAGCCAAGTGCTAGAAGAATGTCTGGAACGTCGATGAGAACCAGCCGCCGCTTTTTCCTTTCCGGAGCCTCCGCGCTCGCCGTCGCCATGGTCGCCAATGCCGCCAGCGCGCAGGACGTCATCGACGATATCCTGAAATCCTCGGCCCGCGGCAATTGGGACGACCAGTTCGACGCCCGCGCCAGCGAGGGCGGCAAGGTCGCCTCGACGCTTCCGATCTTCAGCCTGCAGACGGTTGCCTTTACTGAACAGGCAGTGGCGCAGTATCAGAACATTGTCGCCCAGGGCGGCTGGGGCGAGGTTCCGGCGACCAAGAAGCTGCAGCTTGGCGTCGACGATCCGGATGTCGTGCCGCTGCGCAAGCGGCTGATGATTGCGGGCGACCTGGCGCAGAGCGCCGGCATTTCGACGTCGTTCGATTCCTATGTCGACGCCGCGGTCAAGCGTTTCCAGACCCGCCACGGCCTGCCGGCCGACGGCGCCATGGGCAAATACACCTACGCGGCGATGAACGTTTCGGCGCAGATCCGGCTTGGCCAGTTGGAGACCAATCTCCAGCGTCTTCGTGAAAAGGCCGGCACGCTCGGCAGCCGCTACGTGCTGGTCGACATCCCGGCGGCACAGATCGAGGCGGTCGAGAACGACCGCGTCGTGCTGCGCCACACCGCAATCGTCGGCAAGATCGACCGCCAGACTCCGGTGGTCAATTCCAAGATCAACGAGATCATCGTCAATCCATACTGGAACGCACCGGTCTCGATCGTGCGCAAGGACATCATTCCGCTGATGCGGAAGAACCCCGACTATCTCAAGGACAGCCATATCCGCCTGTTTGCGCCGGATGGCAGCGAAGTCGACCCGATGAATGTGGACTGGTCGACGGACGATGCCGAAAAGTACCGCTTCCGCCAGGATCCGGGCTCCGGCAATGCCATGGCCTCGGTCAAGATCAATTTCCCGAGCCCGGACGGCGTCTACATGCACGACACGCCGCAGCAGAGCCTGTTCGGCAAGATGATGCGCTTCGATTCCTCGGGCTGCGTGCGCGTCCAGAACGTGCGCGACCTCGTCACCTGGATCCTGCGCGACACCCCCGGTTGGGACCGCCAGCATTTCGAGGCGACCATCAAAACCGGTGAGAACACGCCTGTGCAGGTCGTCAACCCGGTGCCGGTCCATTTCCTCTATCTGTCGGCATGGTCGACGGGTCCGGGCGTTGTGCAGTTCCGCGACGATGTCTACGCACTCGACGGCGCCAGCGAACTGCAGATCACATCATCGCTATAAGTATTTGATATAATTAACGAAGGCCGCCGGAAAGGCGGCCTTTTTTGTTGCGCGGCCCTGGCTGGTCTCGGTCTATATGAGCCGCTGGTTCACCAGCCTCGCCACCGCCCGGGCGCGGTTGACGGCGCCCAGCTTGCGCCGTGCATTGTCAACATGGAAGCGCACCGTCGCCTTGGCGATGCGAGGATCACCGAGATTTCCCAGTCGGTCTTGCCCTCGGCGACAAGCGCCAGGGCCGGCAGGAGCGGAAAATAGCGGGTTCAGGGCCGCTCTGCCGCAAACCGGCCAGCAAATTTCGCGCCGCAAACGTGGCGAGGCTAAAACAACTGTGTTAATGGCGCGGCAATGCATGTCGCCCGGAACTGCGCGCCGGTTTTGGGGTAGCGATATGCATAGATAAATTGCCCCGAACCGGAGGATTTCAGGCCATGGCAACTGCAACGGCAGCGTCGAACAAATTCGAATCCTTCTTCGAAACCACGCTTGCCGATGCCGATCCGGATATTTTCGGCGCCATCCGCAACGAACTCGGCCGCCAGCGCCATGAGATCGAGCTGATCGCCTCGGAAAACATCGTTTCGCGCGCCGTGCTCGAGGCGCAGGGCTCGATCATGACCAACAAGTACGCCGAGGGTTATCCGGGCAAGCGCTACTATGGCGGCTGCCAGTTCGTCGATGTGGCGGAAGAACTCGCCATTGAGCGGGCCAAAAAGCTGTTTGGCTGCAACTTCGCCAACGTCCAGCCGAATTCCGGCAGCCAGATGAACCAGGCGGTCTTCCTCGCGCTCTTGCAGCCCGGCGACACCTTCATGGGCCTCGACCTGAATTCCGGTGGCCACCTGACCCATGGCTCGCCCGTCAACATGAGCGGCAAATGGTTCAAGGTCGTCTCCTACGGCGTGCGCAAGGAAGACCATCTGCTCGACATGGATGCGATCGAGAAGACCGCGCACGAGACCAAGCCGAAGCTGATCCTGGCCGGCGGCACCGCCTATTCGCGCATCTGGGACTGGAAGCGCTTTCGCGAGATCGCCGACGCGGTCGGCGCCTATCTGATGGTCGACATGGCCCATATTGCCGGCCTCGTCGCCGGCGGTGTGCATCCCTCGCCATTGCCGCACGCGCATGTGGTGACGACAACCACGCACAAGTCGCTGCGCGGTCCGCGCGGCGGCATGATCCTGTGCAATGACGAGGACATCGCCAAGAAGATGAACTCGGCTGTCTTCCCTGGCCTGCAGGGCGGTCCGCTGATGCATGTCATCGCCGCCAAGGCGGTAGCCTTCGGCGAGGCGTTGAAGCCGAGCTTCAAGCTCTATGCCGAGAGCGTCGCCGCCAACGCCAAGGCGCTGGCATCGAGCCTCAAGGAAACCGGCCTCGATATCGTCTCCGGCGGCACCGACAACCATCTCATGCTGGTCGACCTTCGCCCCAAGAACGCCACCGGCAAGCGCGCCGAGGCAGCGCTTGGCCGCGCCAACATCACCTGCAACAAGAACGGCATCCCGTTCGATCCGGAAAAGCCTTTCGTCACCTCGGGCGTGCGTCTCGGCACGCCGGCCGGCACCACGCGCGGTTTCGGCCAGGCCGAGTTCCGCGAGATCGGCAAGCTGATCGCCGAAGTTCTGGACGGGCTGAAGGTCGCCAATTCCGACGAAGGCAATGCCGCAGTCGAGGCGGCGGTGAAGGCCAAGGTCGTGGCACTGACCGATCGTTTCCCGCTCTATCCCTATCTCGGTTGACCGCCAGCGGCGCTTCGTCTTTTATCCCGCGCTCTGCGCCGCTCCTGTTCGGGCGGCGCGGCCTGTTGGAGATTTGATGATGCGCATCTTCCGTCTTGCCATTCCGGCTTTCTTCGGCTCGCTGGCCGCTTTCGCCGTGTCAGGCGCGGTTGCCCAGGAGCAGACGCAGCCGAGCACGGATATTCCGGCGACCACCACATTTGGCAGGTGGACCACCATCATCGATGCGCTCGACACCGGCCAGGATTCGCACAAGACCTGCGCCGCCTCCACGGCCTTTCTTGACGGCAACGGCAATGCCGGCACGCTGACGCTTTCGATCTCGACCGGCGACGCCCTGCCGCCCGATGCCTTTCCGGCCATCATGATCACGGTTGCCAACAAGGACCTGCCGACCGGCAAGAAGGTCGCCGCGACCTTTGGCGACCCCGGCGTCAAGGTTTCCGCGACGGTCTATTCCAACGATGCCGCCGGGCGCCCGACCTGGACGGTCGACAACCAGGCCAAGACTAGCCTCGCGCTGCTGCGTGCGATGCGCCAGGTCATCTCGCTCGATGTGACGTTCGGCAAGCAAACTGTCGCCAGCATTCCGATGGATGGCTTCACCAAGGCCTACCGCAACCTCGGAACGTCCTGCGGCTTCCCGACCAAGGACGTCGCGCCCTGACGTCTCTGGCGCGGCTGGCAATTTTCCTCGCGCCTCGCTATCTCTGAAGATACGAGCGGTCGTTGCCGAACCTTTGCCCGTTCCGGCAAAAACCTCTAAGCCTCTCGTTCCGCCAGATTCGCCAAACCCGAAGGCTCTCCATGCGCTGTCCCTATTGCCAGTCCGAAGATACGCAGGTGAAGGATTCGCGCCCCGCCGAGGATGGCGCGGCGATCCGCCGGCGGCGCGTCTGCCCCGATTGCGGTGGCCGCTTCACCACCTTCGAGCGCGTCCAGCTGCGCGACCTCGTTGTGGTGAAGAAGTCAGGCCGCAAAGTGCCGTTCGACCGCGACAAGCTCTTGCGTTCGGTCGAGATCGCTGTGCGCAAGCGCAATGTCGATCCCGAGCGCATTGACCGCGCCGTCACCGGCATCGTGCGCCAGCTCGAAAGCTCTGGCGAGACGGAAATCGCCTCGGGCGAGGTCGGCCGTCTCGTCATGGAGGCGCTGAAGTCGCTCGACGACGTCGCCTATGTCCGCTTCGCCTCGGTCTATCGCAATTTCCGCGAGGCCAAGGATTTTCACGATGTGCTGGGAGAACTCAAAGGTGACGAGCTGAAGGGCGACGAGCTGAAGAGCGAAGAGGACGCCGGCTGAGCATGGCAGCGCCTGGCAAAGCCGAGCAGGAAGCCCTCGATCGCCGTTTCATGGCGGCCGCGCTGCGGCTGTCGCGCAGAAATGCCGGCCGCACCTCGACCAACCCTTCCGTCGGCACGATCATTGTGCGCGATGATGGCGCTGGCCCGATGATCGTCGGCACCGGCGTCACCGCCGTCGGCGGCCGGCCGCATGCCGAGACCGAGGCGCTGGCTGAAGCCGGCGAGTTGGCGCGCGGCGCCACGGCTTACGTCACGCTTGAGCCTTGCGCCCATCACGGCCGCACCCCGCCGTGCGCCAATGCGCTGGTCAATGCCGGTGTCGCTCGTGTTGTCGGTGCCGCCAGCGATCCCGATCCGCGCGTGTCCGGCAAAGGCTACGCTATCCTGCGCGCCGCCGGCGTTGAGGTGGTCGAAAAAGTGCTGGCTGCCGAGGCTGCCGAGCAGATGGCAGGCTACCTGATTCGATCGCTGAAAAAGCGCCCGGAAGTGGTTCTGAAGCTTGCGCTTTCCAGCGACGGCAAGATCGGCAGGCATGGCGCCGGCCAGGTCACGATCACCGGAGATATCGCCCGCCGCGAAGTCTATCTGATGCGGGCCGAGGCCGACGGGATTTTGGTCGGCATCGGCACCGCGCTGGAGGATGATCCGGCGCTCACCGTGCGGCTGCCTGGGCTGGAAAACCGCTCGCCGGCGCGCATCGTGCTCGACCGCCAGATCAGGCTGCCGGAAGCCTCGAAACTGGTCTCCGGCATCGACAGGGTGCCGCTCTACGTCGCCGCCTGTCTGGAGGCCGACCCGCTGCGGCGGTCGGTGCTTGAGCGCACCGGCGTGCGCTTCATCGGCACCGAGACCCATGAGGGCGGTGTGGCTTTGCCGGAACTGCTCGAGGATCTCGGCGCGCTCGGCATGGCCAGCGTTCTGGTCGAGGGCGGCGCCAAGGTCGCGAGCGCCTTCCTCGCCGAGGGGCTTGTCGACCGCATAGTGCTGTTCCAGGGGCCGGAAGCGATCGGCGAGGACGGCATTGCATCGCCGATCGACGCCAACCATATCCCGGCAGGGTTTCGCAAATTGCGCGAGATGCGCTTCGGCGAAGACGGGTACGCCGAATGGATAAGGGATTTCTGATGTTTACCGGAATTGTCACCGACATCGGCACAGTCGCGGCCGCCAGGCCGCTGAGCGAGGGCGTCGGCCTGCGCATCGATACCGCTTATGACCCCGCGACCATCGCCATCGGCGCCTCGATCTCCTGCGGTGGGGTCTGCCTGACGGTGACGGCGCTGCCAGACGGCGGGTCCAACGCACGCTGGTTCGAGGTCGAAGCCTGGGAAGAGGCACTCAGGCTGACCACGGCATCGAGCTGGAAATCAGGCACCAAGGTCAATCTTGAGCGGGCGCTGAAAATCGGCGACGAACTCGGCGGCCACATTGTCTCCGGCCATGTCGACGGCATGGCCGAGATCGTCGAGCGCAAGGATGAAGGCGATGCCGTGCGCTTCACGCTGGAGGCACCGCGCGAACTGGCGAAATTCATAGCGCCCAAGGGCTCGGTCGCACTCGACGGCACCTCGCTCACCGTCAACAAGGTCGAAGGCACTCGCTTCGACGTGCTTTTGATCCATCATTCGCTGACCGTCACCACCTGGGGCGAGCGCAAGGTCGGCGACCGCGTCAACCTCGAGATCGACACCATGGCCCGCTACGCCGCGCGGCTGGTCGAAGCGGCGAAAGAGGGTCTGTAGCCAGCCGTCACAAAGGCGGCAAATTGATCGTCACCTTGGGGGCCACTGCTTCAGCTCGCGGATGGGGCATTCACCGCAAGTTGCGCCGCGAAACCCCTGATATAGGCGGGCCGGGCTTCCCCGCGAGCGACGTAAGCTGCCAGGTTTTGATATTCGTCCAGAATGCCTGACATTCTCAGCCGCAGCAGCACCGATACCATCAACAGATCGCCCGCGCTGAACGCACCATCGAGCCAGTCGGCAGCGCCCAAATGAGCCGAAAGCTTGTCCAACCGGGCGCGAACACGATCCTTTACCAGCGGCAAGCGCTGCTCGCTCCATGGTTTGTCGGCTTCGAATATTCTTGCCGTCGTCAGTTCGAGGATCGGCGGCTCGACGGTGTTCAATGCGGCAAACATCCACGTGATGGCGCGCGCCCGCGCATCGCGATCCCCAGGCAGCAGGCCCGCATGCCGCTCGGCAAGATGAAAGACGATCGAGCCGGTCTCGAACAGGCAGAGGGACCCGTCCTCATAAGTGGGGATCTGGCCGAAGGGATGGATGGCCAGATGCTCAGGCGCCTTCATCCCTGCGAAGGACACAAGACGAACCTCATAGGGCTGCCCCACTTCTTCGAGCGCCCAGCGAACGCGCGTATCGCGTGCCAGTCCCTTGCCGCCATCTGGCGATCGTTCAAAGGCCGTGATGGTGATTGTCATCCTATCCGTTTCCTGCTTGGGCGAATTTCTTCAGCTTCCTATCGTTAAGACGAATAAGCCTGCCAAAAGTCGACATCGGTCTTGAACTATTTCATTGCCGGGCGCAGTTCGCGAATGCCCGCTCCCGGGGTCGAGGTGGCACGGAAATTGGCCTGGCCCTTCGGACAAAGCTTGCGAATGCGGCCGCTTCGGCCTAAGTCACCGGCGACCCCCGGAGACATTTATGGCTGGCACATCCCAACACGGCAAAGCGTTCATCCGCCCGAAGAAGAAGGCCCACCTTCTGATCATCGAGGCGCGTTTCCATGACGATCTTGCCGACGCGCTTCTCGACGGCGCGACAAACGCACTCGACGAAGCCGGCGCGACCTATGACGTCGTCACCGTTCCCGGTTCGCTGGAAATTCCCGCCGTGATCACTTTTGCGCTCGACGGCATGGGCGAGGGCGGCAAGGACTATGATGGTTTTGTCGCGCTCGGCACCATCATCCGCGGCGACACCTATCATTTCGATATCGTCGCCAATGAATCGAGCCGCGCGCTGATGGATCTGTCGGTGCAGGAGGCGATTGCGATCGGCAACGGCATCCTGACCACCGAGAATGATGCGCAGGCCTGGACGCGCGCCAAGCGCTCTGAAGGCGACAAGGGCGGCTTTGCCGCGCGCGCCGCGCTCACCATGATCGCGCTCAAAGAGAAACTCGGAGCGCAATCGTGAGCGAACCCGCTTCGCCCGGTCCGCGTCACGCCAACAAGCGCGGCGCTGCCCGTCTGGCCGCCGTGCAGGCGCTTTACCAGATGGACTTGGCCGGCAGCGGCGTGTTCGAGATCACCGCCGAATACGAGGCCTTCCGGCTTGGCAAGGAAGTCGACGGTGCGCTTTACCGCGAGGCCGACGCGCAATGGTTCCGGGCCATCCTGACTGGCGTCGTCGAGAACCAGAAAACCATCGATCCGATCATCCGCCAGGCGCTCACCGAGGACTGGCCGCTATCCAGGCTCGATTCGACACTGCGCGCCATCCTGCGCGCCGGCGTCTACGAACTGATGAAGCGCGACGACGTGCCAGTGGCCGTCATCGTTTCGGAATATGTCGACATCGCCAAGGCCTTCTACGAGGAAGACGAGCCGAAGCTGACCAATGCCGTGCTGGATCGCGTGTCGCGCCGGGTGCGCGGTGAGGGCCGCGGCAAGGACGCGTCGTGATCGACGCGGTCGCCGGCGCAGCAAGGGAAGCGCGCCGCACGGCGATCATCCTGGCGGCGTCGCAGGCGATCATCGGCTCGGCCGCGCCGATTGCCATTTCCATGGGTGGGCTTGCCGGGCAATATCTGCTCGGTCCCGACAAGTCGCTGGCGACGGCGCCGATCACCGGCTTCAACATCGGCGTGGCGCTGGGCGCTTTGCCGGCTGCCGCCATCATCCGCTGGCTTGGCCAGCGCGGCGGCTTCATGACCGGCACCATCGTCACCGCGCTTGGCGGCGTTATCTCGACGCTGGCACTGTTCCAGGCGAGCTTCTGGCTGTTCGCTTTCGCACTGCTGGTGATTGGTGTCGGTGGCGCGTTCGTCCAGCAGTTCCGCTTCGCCGCCGCCGACAACGCGCCGCCGCAATTCAAGGCGCGCGCCATTTCTTTCGTGCTTGCCGGCGGCATCATCACCGCCGTCCTCGGGCCGCAGATCGTCATCTTCACCCGTGAATTGCTGGCGCCGGTCATGTTTGCCGGTTCGTTCGCGGCTATTCCTGTGCTGGCGGCGGTTGGCGCGGCCATCCTCTGGTTGCTGCGCATCCCGGCCAAGACCCCCAGCCACGCGCAAGCGGTGTCCAGCGACGCCCGGCCACTGTCCGAAATCGTCACCCGGCCGCGTTTCGTCGCCGCACTGTTCTGCGCCGTCGGCAGCTATGCGCTGATGAGCTTCGTCATGACCGGCGCGCCGCTGGCCATGGTCGGCTGCGGCCTGTCGACGGACGACGCCACGCTTGGCATTTCCTGGCATGTGATGGCGATGTTTGCGCCGAGCTTCTTCACCGGTTCGCTGATCCATCGCTTCGGTGCCGAACGCATCGTTGCCATCGGCCTGGTCCTGCTCATCGGCTGCGCCGCGGTGGCGTTGTCTGGCCTGCATCTGTGGCAGTTCTGGACGTCGCTGATCCTGCTTGGTCTCGGCTGGAATTTCGCCTTTATCGGCGCCACAGCCATGGTCGCGGACAGCTACCACCCGTCCGAAAAGAGCAAGGTGCAGGGCTTCCACGACTTCGTCCTGTTCGGCTCCGTCGCCTTCGCCTCGCTGATGTCGGGTGCCATCTACAATGCCTGGGGCTGGGAGATGCTGAACTGGCTGGTCTTCCCGGTCGTCGCTCTGTGCTTCGTCGCGCTGGGCGCGCTCAAGTTGACGGGATTGCGCAAAGCCCGCGCCTGATCGCTGACACGGCCTGTCAGCATGGCGCCGGCCGAAATCGCGGCGACCGCACAAAATTATTGCGTCTGCGCCCATTGTTATGAAACCGTGTGCCCCGACGGGGCGTTGAAGCCATGCTCATATGCGGCCGCCGCATTCCGGTTCAAAGCAAGAGGTTTTCATAATGTTTTCAGTCAAGGTTCTGGCCAGCGCGGCATTGGCGCTTGGCATCACCGCGGCTTCCGCCAATGCCCAGGTCGTCGTCTCCTCGAAGATCGACACCGAGGGTGGCGTGCTCGGTAACATCATCCAGCTTGTGCTGAACGCCAACAACATCAAGACCACCGACCGCATCCAGCTCGGCGGCACGCCGGTGGTGCGCAAGGCGATCACCGCCGGCGAGATCGACATCTATCCCGAATACACTGGCAATGCCGCCTTCTTCTTCGAGAAGGCTGACGATCCGGTCTGGAAGGATGCCGCCAAGGCCTATGAGACTGCCAAGAAGCTCGACCATGACGCCAACAAGATCGTCTGGCTGTCGCCGTCGCCGGCCAACAACACCTGGGCGATCGCGCTGCGCAAGGAAGTTGCCGAGACCAACAAGCTGGCGACGCTCTCCGACTTCGGCAAATACGTCGCCGGCGGCGGCACGGTGATTTTGGCCGCCTCGGCCGAGTTCGTCAATTCGGCGGCGGCACTGCCGGCCTTTCAGACCACATACGGCTTCACGTTGAAGCCCGACCAGTTGATCACGCTGTCGGGCGGCGACACCGCGGCGACCATCGGCGCGGCCGCCAACCAGACCAACGGCGCCAACGCCGCCATGGTCTACGGCACCGATGGCGGCATCGCCCCGTCCGGTCTGGTCGTGCTCGACGACGACAAGGGCGTGCAGCCGGTCTACCAGCCGGCGCCGATCATCCGCGAAGCCGTGCTGAAGGAGCATCCCGAGATCGAGACGCTGTTGAAGCCGGTCTTCGCCAAGCTCGACCTCGTCACGCTGCAGGACCTCAACGGCCGCGTCCAGGTCGGCGGCGAGCCGGTCAAGGGCGTCGCCGAGGATTTTCTGAAGAAGAACGGGTTTTTGAACTAGTCAGCGCACCGAAAGGTGACGTTGGTGCCAAACACCCCCCTCTGTCCTGCCGGACATCTCCCCCTCAAGGGGAGAGATTGGCAGTTCCTGCGTCGCGCTTCTTTTCCCGGCGTTGGATATTGGCGAAAGCCGGCGCGACATCTGATCTCCCCCCTTGAGGGGGAGATGGCCGGCAGGCCAGAGGGGGGTGCCTCGCGCAGAGCTTTCCCTCCTGCATCCCGTTCAGAGCACACCGCTCCGCACGAGTGGGCCTCGTGACCCCGCGTTTCGACAAGCTCGGCGTGGTCATCGCGGCGATCGTTGCCTATGCGGCATTCTTTGCCTCGTTCGCCACCTTCCGCGCCAACCGCATCGTGCCCGGTGAGGCGCGTTCGATCCTCGAGGCCTTGCCTGCGACTGTCGGGTCGCTTCTGCTGGCAATCGTCGTCGTGGCCGCAGTCATTGCCCTGCTGAAAACCCCGCTGGTCCTGCGCTTGGCCGCAAGCGTTGCGGCGCTCGCAGCGCTTGCAATCCTGATCGGTGTTGCCGGCACCTTCCTGACGCCGGCGGGCAACACCTTCGCCCGCATCTCGCCGGCTTCCGGCTTCTGGCTGCTGATCTTTGCCTTCACGTTGCTGCTCGCGGATGTGCTGACCAGGCTCAACCTGTCACCACTGGCCCGGGTCGGCGTGCTCGTCATTGCGGCGCTCGCCATCGGCCTGCTGTTGATCTCGGGGCAATGGGACAGCCTGTCGATCCTCAAGGAATATGCCAACCGCGCCGACAGTTTCTGGGCCGAAGGCTCCAAGCACATCACGCTGGCGCTGGGTTCGCTTGCGGCGGCGGTGATCGTCGGCCTGCCGCTCGGTATCCTGTGCCATCGCGTCGAACGGTTGCGCGCCGGCGTGCTCAACGTGCTCAACATCGTCCAGACCATTCCCTCGATCGCGCTGTTCGGCCTGCTGATCGCGCCGCTCGGCTGGGTCGCGGTGCATATTCCAGGTGCCGCAGCGCTCGGTATCAGGGGCATCGGTACGGCGCCTGCCTTCGTCGCTTTGTTTCTCTATTCGCTGCTGCCTGTGGTGGCCAACACGGTGGTCGGGCTTGCTGGTATCCCCCGCGCGGCCAACGATGCGGCGCGCGGTATGGGCATGACCGACCGCCAGCGCCTGTTCGGCGTCGAGTTTCCGCTGGCCTTTCCGGTCATCCTCACCGGCATCCGCATCGTTCTGGTGCAGAATATCGGCCTGGCCACAATCGCAGCGCTCATCGGCGGTGGCGGCTTTGGCGTGTTCGTGTTCCAGGGTGTTGGCCAGACGGCGATGGACCTGGTGCTGCTCGGCGCCGTACCGACGGTGGCACTGGCCTTTGCCGCAGCCATCATCCTCGACGCTGTGATCGAAATGACCGCCACCAAGCGCAGGGTTGAAACGGCATGATCGAGATCGAAGGCATTACCAAGCGCTATGACGCAACGACGGTGGTCGACGACGTGTCGATGGTCATCGAGCCGCGCACGGTCTGCGTCATCGTCGGCACATCCGGTTCCGGCAAGACGACGCTGCTGCGGATGATCAACCGGCTGGTGGAGCCGACCGCCGGTGTGATCAAGCTCGACGGCAAAGACAACCGCTCGCTGCCTGGCTACGAACTGCGCCGCAGCATCGGCTACGCCATCCAGGGCCACGGCCTGTTCCCGCACCGCACCGTGGCGCAGAACATCGCCACCGTGCCGGTGCTGCTCGGCTGGGACAGCGCCCGTATTAAATCCCGCGTCGCCGAACTGATGACGCTCTACCAGCTCGACCCCGAGGCCTTTGGCCCGCGCTATCCGCACGAACTGTCCGGGGGGCAGCAGCAGCGCGTCGGCGTCGCCCGAGCGCTCGCCGCCGAGCCCAACGTGCTGCTGATGGACGAGCCATTCGGCGCGCTCGACCCGATTATCCGCACCAAGGCGCAGGAAGATTTGCTGGCGATCCAGAAACGCTTCGGCACCACCATCATCCTTGTCACCCACGACATGGAAGAAGCCGTGCATATGGGCGACAAGATCGCCGTCATGGATGCCGGAAAGCTGGTGCAATACGCCAAGCCGGAAGAGATCCTGGCGCGGCCAGCCAGCGCTTTCGTCGAAACCTTGGTCGGCGCCAGTGAAAAGCCATTCCGGCTTTTGTCGCTCGGCCACGTGCGCGATGCCGTGGAAAAGGGCACCGCCGAAGGCGAGGCGATCCCCGGCGACGCCAGCCAGCGCGATGCGTTGGCCGAGCTCTTGTGGTCGGGCCGGTCGGCGCTGCCGGTGAAGAGCGAAGACGGCAAGCCTCTCGGCCGCGTCACCGTCGACGGCCTGGTGAAGCGCGCGGCGAGGCCGGCATGAAAGCCTGGCTGCCTTCGCTGCTCAGGCTGGCCCTGGTGGTGCTGCTCGTTGCCTTCGTCACCAATCCCGGCTGGTTCGAGCAGCTGTTGAAGCCGCTGACCGAAAACAATGCGCCGGCGATCTACAATCAGGGCAGCCTGCTGACGCTGACGCTGCAGCATCTCAGGACCGTGCTGATCGCCACACTGGCCGCCACCATCGTCGCGGTCGCGCTTGCTATCCTCGTCACCCGGCCGGCGGGCGCCGAGTTCCTGCCGCTGTCGCGCAGCCTGGTCAACATAGGCCAGACCTTCCCGCCGGTGGCGGTGCTGGCGCTGGCGGTGCCTGCGGTCGGTTTCGGCGAGAAGCCGACGCTGATTGCCCTGTTCCTCTACGGCCTGTTGCCGATCTTCGAGAACGCGCTGACCGGGCTGACGACACTGCCGGGCAATATCATGGAGGCCGCGCGCGGTGCCGGCATGACAGGCTGGCAAAGGCTGATAAAGGTCGAATTGCCGCTGAGCGCGCCGATCATCCTGGGCGGTATAAGGCTGTCAGTGGTGATCAGCCTGGCCACGGCCACGATCGGCTCGACCGTTGCCGCCAAGACGCTGGGCGAGGTGATCATCGCCGGCCTGCTGTCGAACAATCTTGCCTTTGTCCTGCAAGGCGGCCTGATCGTCGCGGCGCTGGCGGTGCTGATCTATGACGGACTGTCGGCCATCGAGCGCTACACGGCGCGCCGCATGGGGCAGGAGACCGAGCGCTGATTTCAGATCTCTACTGAGGCGCAGCCTTCGATTGCTTCACGCAAATTCTCGACCAGTTCCTCCAAGGTTTCGCCCTGGGTAGCGCAGCCGGGGATTTCCGGCACCTCTGCCCAGTAGCCACCTTCCGCGGCCTCGTGAATGATCGCTGCGAACTTCATGAGCTAAATCCGGTTTGACCTGATGATAACCGACCAAGTGGCAAACCAACAGCCCGGATGCCGCTGCGTCATTTCAATCGATCTAATAGCAAGGCATCAGCGACCGGAATGTTCTGGCCTAAACCTTTTGGCTGAAAGCCGGGCAAAAACCGAACAATATCTTGACGTTCCGAGCCCTGTTTCGCATACACCGCTGCGAAGGACGGATTCCGCATGCTGGCATCCGCTCCCCGTCTCAACGGCCCAGGGAGGGGTTCTTTTGGGCCATCAATCGAGGAAAATTCGGCAATGACCATCATTTCTGCCGTCATCGCCTGCGGCTTGCTTTCAATCCTATACGCCATCTGGGCGACACGATCGGTTCTTGCGGCCGATCAGGGCAATGCACGCATGCAGGAAATCTCCGCCGCCATCCGCGAAGGCGCGCAGGCCTATCTGGCGCGCCAGTACACCACCATCGCCATCGTCGGCGTGGTCGTGCTCGTTCTCGCCTGGTGGCTGCTCTCGATCACCGCGGCGGTCGGCTTCCTGATCGGCGCCGTGCTTTCGGGCGCTGCCGGCTTCATCGGCATGCACGTCTCGGTGCGCGCCAATGTACGCACCGCGCAGGCAGCGTCGAACAGCCTCGCCGCCGGCCTCGACATCGCATTCAAGTCGGGCGCCATCACCGGCATGCTGGTGGCGGGCCTGGCGCTGCTCGGCGTCTCGATCTACTACCTCATCCTGACCCATTTCATGGGCCTCGAGCCCAATGACCGCATCGTCATCGACTCGCTGGTTTCGCTCGGCTTCGGCGCCTCGCTGATCTCGATCTTCGCCCGTCTCGGCGGCGGCATATTCACCAAGGGTGCCGATGTCGGCGGGGATCTCGTCGGCAAGGTCGAAGCCGGCATTCCCGAAGACGATCCGCGCAACCCGGCCACCATCGCCGACAATGTCGGCGACAATGTCGGCGACTGCGCCGGCATGGCCGCCGACCTGTTCGAGACCTATGCGGTGACCGTCGTCGCCACCATGGTTCTGGCCGCCATCTTCTTCGGCGGCACCGCCGCTCTGGGTGCGGCGATGCTCTATCCGCTCGCCATCTGCGGCGCCTGCATCCTGACCTCGATCGTCGGCACCTTCTTCGTCAAGCTCGGTTCCAACGGCTCGATCATGGGCGCCCTCTACAAAGGCCTGATCGTCACTGGGTTGTTGTCGATCGTCGGCCTCGGTGTCGCTACCTCGGCAACCGTCGGCTGGGGCGAGGTCGGCACCGTTGCCGGCATGACCATCATCGGCAAGAACCTGTTCATCTGTGGCCTGATCGGCCTCGTGGTGACCGGTCTCATCGTGGTGATCACCGAATATTATACCGGCACCGGCAAGCGCCCGGTGAACTCCATCGCCCAGGCTTCGGTGACCGGTCACGGCACCAACGTCATCCAGGGCCTTGCGGTGTCGCTGGAATCGACAGCACTGCCGGCAATCGTCATCGTCGGCGGCATCATCTCGACCTACCAGCTTGCTGGCCTGTTCGGGACGGCGATCGCGGTTACCACCATGCTCGGCCTTGCCGGCATGATCGTCGCCCTCGACGCTTTCGGCCCGGTCACCGACAATGCCGGCGGCATTGCCGAAATGGCCGGCCTGCCCAAGGAAGTGCGCCACTCCACCGACGCTCTCGACGCGGTCGGCAACACCACCAAGGCGGTGACCAAGGGCTATGCCATCGGTTCGGCCGGCCTCGGCGCGCTGGTGCTGTTTGCCGCCTATTCGAACGATTTGAAGTTCTTTGCCGCCAATGGCGACAAATATCCCTACTTCCAGGGCATGGGCGATGTCTCCTTCGACCTCTCCAACCCCTACGTCGTCGCCGGCCTGATCTTCGGCGGCCTCATCCCGTATCTGTTCGGCGGCATCGCCATGACGGCCGTCGGCCGTGCGGCGGGCGCCATCGTCGAGGAGGTGCGCAAGCAGTTCCGCGAAGATCCGGGCATCATGGCCGGCACCTCCAAGCCGAACTATGCCCGCGCCGTCGACCTGCTGACCAAGGCGGCGATCCGGGAAATGATCATTCCCTCGCTGCTGCCGGTGCTGGCGCCGCTCGTCGTCTATTTCGGCGTGCTGCTCATCTCGGGCTCGAAGGCGTCCGCCTTTGCAGCCCTCGGCGCCTCGCTGCTCGGCGTCATCGTCAACGGCCTGTTCGTCGCCATCTCGATGACCTCGGGCGGCGGCGCCTGGGACAACGCGAAAAAGTCGTTCGAGGACGGTTTTGTCGACAAGGACGGCGTCAAGCATCTCAAGGGCTCCGAGGCGCACAAGGCTTCGGTGACCGGCGACACCGTCGGCGATCCCTACAAGGACACCGCCGGTCCGGCGGTCAACCCGGCGATCAAGATCACCAACATCGTCGCGCTGTTGCTGCTGGCCGTGCTCGCGCACGGCTAACGCAACGCCACTGCTTCAGGAAAAACCCGCGGGGGCGATCCCGCGGGTTTTTGTTTGAGATTTACACTGGAGGCCGGTTCAACCCTCATCCGGTTCGGTGCCGGCACCGCCGCGCTTGTAGCGATCGAGCAATTCGCTCACGCTCGGCTCGCGTTCAGGCATCGGCGACAGGCCACGCAGGCGCCGCAGCCTGGCAACGAAGGCGCCTCGCTTATACTTGCGGCGGAAGGAGCGGGCGCGGGGATGGATGCCAAGAGCCGCCATCAGCCTGCGCCTGAGATAACTCGATGCCGCCAGACGGACGGGTTCGTGCGAATGGGCAAGAATGTCCACGCGCAAGGCGTCTGGCGCCTGCATGGCGTCCAGAAGGTCCTTCTGTTCCTGCGCACTGTCGCCGAGATAGGAACCTTTGCGTATGCCGGAATGCAGCTTGATCACTGTGAGGTGCGGCATCGTCGCGATCACCGCCCGCTTGCGCCACGCCCGAAACAGCCAGTCCTGCGAACTTTCGCAAAAGCATTGGCTGGCCGGCCGCCAGGGTCCGAGCAGGCCGAACGAAGCGCGGCGGAACAGTTGCGCCGAGCCAAATCCTTCCGTCGTGACCGGGTCATAGTAACCGTCAGTGCCGAACCCGAAGATCGAATTGAGGGGATCGCCGGCCGCCGACGGCGGCCGAATGACGGCGCCGCGCGCCAGCACCACGTCGGCGCCCGTCGCGTCGATCCAGCCGGTCATCGCCGCCAGATGGTCGGGAAACCACAGATCATCGTGGTTGAGCAAGGCGACGAAGCGGCCACGCGCCCTGGCAAAGCCGATATTGTTAGGGCCGGACTGTTCGCCGAAATTGACGGGAAGATCGATGTAGACGATGCGGGCATCGCGAAATTCAGCGACGACGGCCGCCGTATCCGACCTGCAATCATCGCCGATGACCAGGGCTTCCCAGTCCTGCAGCGACTGGCGCACCAGGCTCGTCAGCGCCTGCCGCAGTGCCGCCGGGCGGTTGTGGGTTGCGATCACGACCGAGACCAGCGGTTCGCCGTCGGCCTGATCGCGCTGCACGGATGCTTCCACGCTACACCAGTTTGTAGGGAATGTGGTCGGTATCCGGCGGCAGGCGCCAGTGATCGGGCTGATCGTAGGCATAGGCCTTGTCAACGAGATTGAGCAGCACCGCCGTCTCCGCTCCAAGTGAAACAACGCCGTGCCATATGCCGGGCGGAATGATGACCACCGCCGGGCGCAACGGGCCGATAATCTTGTGCCAGACGGCGCCGAAGGTCGGTGAGGCCTTGCGTCCGTCAAACAGCGAAATGCGAACGCTGCCGACGCAGCAGAAAAGCCTGTCGATGGTTACCGCATGGGCATGCCAGCCCGTCACCGCACCGGGATACAAGGTGCGTTGGAAGACCTGACCGACCGGCTCCGCATCGAGCTCCCACTCCTCGCGAAAAATCTCGGTCAGATAGCCGGTGGAGGTTGCGACCGGCCTGATCTCCTTGACCCTCACGCCATCAATCGCCACCGGCTCGATGGGCATCCAGTCAGGCGTGACCACCTGGCCGTCGGCCGTTCCGGTCGCCATCCAGCCGGTCGGTTTTGTCTGGTTTTTGTCCTGCACGGGTGCCCCAATTCAGCGTGATGCCGCCATTGGCCAGCACGGTCTGATACGAATTCGACCGGTCGCTGGCAAGTATGCCTCAACGTCTGCAGACGGGTTTCGACCTCGCTGCGCTTGACGTTTCCGACACGACCGTAGGGCCGCATTGCCCAAAACATCGTTCCGTCCTGCCCAAGCCCGAGCCATCCGCCTCCTTTAATACCCGACCATTGGCCAGGGCGTTGCGATTGACGCGGTGTCCGGCTCGCCCTCGCGGCGACTACGAGCAGGGAAAAGACATTTCGGGCAGGGAAAAGACATGGACATTTTTTTGATGACGTCTTCGCTTGCGCTGGCTGGAATTATTGCCGGCATCTACGTCTCGGGCGTAATCCACGACTTTCGCATCGATGATCTCACCGCCGGCCAGTACATGGCCATGCATCAGATGCGTGACAGGACGTTTACCCGGGTGATGCCGGTCGTCAGGCTGACGACGCTGGTGCTGATCGCGGCGATGGCGATGTTTGCGGTCGACGCCGGCCTGCCGCGCATCCTGACCATCGTCGCCGCGGCGCTGGTGGTGATCGACATTGGCTTCACCGTCAGCCGCCAGGTGCCGCTCAACAAACAGGTCCAGAGCTGGACGCCGGTGACCATTCCCGATGATTGGGCGCAAACGCGCGACCGCTGGGCGGCCAACCACAATCTGCGCCTTGTACTCGGGCTGGCTGAGTACGCCTGCCTGTTTGCCGCGGTCATCCTGACGCTCAGCCGGTGATTCCGTTTTTGCGAAACGCAGCGGCATGGGCCGGCGCTGGCCGCTCGTGCCCGCTTTTGAAGGAGAAACAGACGATGCCGGTTCTGCTGGTTACCGAGATCGAAGGACAGACCCAGGCGGGTTACGAGAGCGTGCTGGTCAAGGTCGGCGATGCCGTCAGGCAGTCGCATGGTTTTGTCCTGCACGCCTCCCACCCCACCGAGCAGGGCTGGCGCGTGGTCGAGATCTGGCAGTCGAAGGAGGCCGCGACCCTTTTCTTCTCCGCCCATGTCGCACCGAACCTGCCCAAGGGCATCAGGCCGAAGATTTCGTTCCACCAGCTGCACAATCTGGTCAGGCCCTAGACCGGCGGTAACCAACGACAGAGCTCGGTCGCCGATCGATCGGGCAGATGCGGGAGGCGAATAGACCCGTGAACTGGATCGATCTCATCAGCTGGAGCGACGTGGTCGGCTATGCCGGAACCGGCTTCACCATCATGGCCTATTCGATGCGGCGCATGTTGCAGCTGCGCGTGGCCGCGGTGATGAGCAGCGTCGCGCTTCTTGTCTATGCCGTTCTGACCTCTTCCGGGCCAATTATCGTTATGGAATTGATCCTGCTGCCGATCAACAGCTACCGGCTGATCGAGTTGCTGAGGCCGCCAGGTAACCTGGCAGTTCCGCCGCGGCGCCACGCGATGGTTACATCCCCGGTCCAGAAAACACCTCACTGACAAGGTGGCTGTGACGGGCCGTATTGAAAGACAGGACTATTGCCATGCTGCACCACGCTTCATTCAACGCCCGCGATCCGCAGGCCGTCGCCACCGTTCTTGCCGAAATGCTTGTCGCCACAGCGGTTCGCGCGCCGTCGCCGCCATTCCCGCAGGGCGCATGGTTCGTCTGCCTTGGCGATGATTTCGGCTCGCTGATCGAAATCCTGCCTTGCGGCACGGTTCTGGACCAGAAGGCGCCGCTCGGCATTGGCTTTGATCCGCACATGCGCCTGCGCTCCGGCTCGCATGTGCTGCTCAGCACGCCCAATTCGACCGAAACCATCCAGGGCATTGCCGCCCGCACGGGTTGGCACAGTGAACTGATCGACGCGCGCCTGTTCAAGGTGCTCAAGGTCTGGGTCGAGGACGAAACCCTTGTCGAATTCCTGACGCCCGAGATCGCACCGCTCTACCGCACGACATTCGGCTGGGGCGGCATGGCGACACTCAACATCAAGCTGCGCGAGTTGGAAAGCCAGATGGCGGCAGCTCTTGCGGCCAAGGCTGCGACGCAGCGGGGCTGCAAGGATGAGCTGGCCGACGCCATAAGTCGGTGAACACCGGAAGCTCAGAAACACCTTCAGATGCGCACCAGAGTAGAGTTCCCAACTGTCTCTGAGATCAATTGTCGCTGGCTTCCGCCTTCAGCCAGTTGATGAACGATCTGGCAGGCTCCCAGGCCGAGATGGACGGGTGGATGACGACATAGTGGTTCCAGTTCGTCGGTATGTCCGTTGTCAGGAGACGGACGAGCCGGCCGGTGCGCAAATCGTTCTCGACCAGCGATTTCCTCGCGATGGCGACGCCCAGTCCGCTTGCCGCCGCTTCGACGGCCAGCAAAGTGCCGTTGAGATTCATGCCGTCGCCAACCGTATCCAGCGGCAGATTGTTTCTCTCGAACCAGTGGCGCCAATTGGCGCCGCTCTCGTCATTTTCGGCTGTTGTGTCGAGGATGCGAAACAGTGGCAGCACATCGTGCTGGTCTCTGACAGGGCCGTTGGCGGCGAGATAGTCGGGACTGACGACTGGAAAGATCGCGTCGCCCATCAGCCATTCGGTCTCGACGGCCGGATAGTGTCCACCGCCGAAGCGCAAGGCGATGTCGACGGTTCGCTGCGAAAGGTCGACAACTGCAAGATCGGCGTTGATGTCGATCTCTGTTTCGGGATGCTTTTTGCGAAACCTGTGCAGGCGCGGCGCCAGCCAGCGCACGGCGTGAGAGGGGATGGCGGTGACCCGCAACCGCGTTCGTTCACTGCGCGCCACACTGGCGATCGTGCTCTGGATCTCGAGCAGAGCCCGCCGCACCCCCGCCGCCAGTCTTTCGCCTTCAAGCGTCAGCTCGACGCGGCGGACATGGCGGGTGAACAGGAGCACGCCGAGATCGGCCTCAAGGTCGGCAATCCGATGGCTGAGCGCACTCGCCGTGACATTCAACTCCTCGCTGGCGCGTTTGAAGCTGCCCAGCCGGGCGATGACCTCGAAAGCCCGAATGGATTCCAGCTGTGGAAGTCGTTTCGTCATTTGGCGCTACCGATCCGTCCATCCACTCCATTAGTATGGATGAACGTTCCTCATTCATAGCGTCGTAAAAAGTCTTTTGTCCAGATGCGCAAATCACTGTAGCCATCCACTGCCCCCCGATTGCCGCCGTCGGAATGAGAGGCCGTTCATGCAACGAGCCTCGACCACGAACGACTGTGAAACGATGACAATCGCTTGGGAGTACCCATGACCATTCGACCACCTGAGTTTGCTTATGCACGCTTTTCAACGGCCATGTGGCCGCGAACTGAATGGCGTGGTGTCTATTGCGACCTGTTGCGTCGGATGGTGACCGACATGGATTTCAACGTCACCGAGGAAAAACTCTCCGTCGACGCGACCATCCTGCGGCTGCCGGGGGTCGGCGTCGCCGATTCCAGGACTACCGCCTTCTGCACCACCCGTTCCCGGGCAATGGGCAAGGGGACGGATGATTACATTTTCTTCATGTGTCTCGAGGGTGCTGCCAGTTTCTCGCATCTAGGCCGCGAGGCCAGCATCGAGGCCGGCCAGGCCATCCTTCTGTCCTCTTCCGACCCGCATGTGATCGAGAGGGCAATGTCGCGTCATCTCTTCATCACGATTCCGAAGGCGGCCCTCGGGCCCATGGCTGCGAACGCAGATGCCGTCCTGATGACGCCGATGTCGTGCGTGGGCGAGAAGTTCGGGTTGCTGGCCAGCTATGTGCGCCTGCTGATGCAGGAGCCGGACCTTGCCACATCCGAACTGTGCTGGCTTGCCGCCAATCACATACAGGACCTCGTTGCGGTCACCATCGGGGCAACGCAGGAAGCCACCGAGGTCGCCGCAGGGCGCGGTATACGTGCCGCGCGGCTGCGCACCATCAAAGCCGACATCGAAAGCAATCTGGCTTCCGGCGACGTCGGCTCCGACGCGCTGGCCGCGCGCCACCGCGTCAGCCCGCGCTATATCAGAAAGCTGTTCGAGGGTGAGGGCACATCGCTTTCGCAATTCGTGCTTGGCCGCCGGCTGGCCCTGGTTTGCCGGAAGCTGGCCGATCCGCGCCTTGCCCATCGCACCATTGGCGCCATCGCCTTCGATGCCGGCTTCGGTGATCTGTCGACCTTCAATCACGCCTTTCGCCGGCAATTCGGCACGACACCGTCGGAAGCGCGGCAGAGCGCGGCTGTGCAACACGCCTCGCTGGAGCCCGGCGGCCGAACCGGCCACGCGCGGCAAAGCGCGAGGGGCGAGGCGGCGACGTGACCTCACAACAAAAGCCCGCAGGATCGCTCCCGCGGGCTTTTGGTCGCCTGAGATGATGTTGCTTCGAGGGAAGCAAAAAGCGAGAAAATCTTGAGGAAGCGGCCGCTTCTTCTTAGGCGCCGCCACCACCGGGGATGCCGGGCGCGAGCTTGCTGGCGCCGTTGATGATCTGGCTGAGGAAGTTCTGGTCCTTGCCGCCGGTCGGCGTGGTGCGCGAGACGAAGTCGAAGATCTTGCCGTCCTTCAGGCCGTAATTGGCGATCTGGGTGACGCGCCCGTCTTCGCCGAAATAGACTGCCAGCACTTTCTGGTCGACCAGGTGCGGCTTGTCGAAGGCGACATAGCGCTTGCGCGTCTGCGAGATGTAATAGAAGGCTTCATTGTCGAAAGTTGCCGTCGTCGACGGCGTGCCGAGCGCCAGAAGCACCTGTTCGCGGCTGGAGCCTACCGGCACCGAGTCAACAGCTTGCTGGTCGATGACATAGCCCTGCGTCAGCGTCTCGCCCGGGGTAAGGTCGCCGAACATTTTGGACGAATTGCAGCCTGACAGCGCGGAAGCCACCAACACCAGCGAAACCGCCGCGGTAGCCCCGGGCAGCAAAGTCGACTTGAATTTCAGCGCGCGCAACAACAACTCCATTAGCTGACCGCAACTTGCGCTGGGCGGCAAAACCGGTAAACCAGCTTGCTTGCCGATGCAACAAGGCCAATTCAAACAAAAGGTCCCCAGGAGACCACCCTCAATGTTCCAGCGCCTTTTTGGCCGCGAACGCAACGCCAACCGCGCTATCACCGAGGCGCTTTACGCACAAATCGTGGCAGCGGCGCGGCAGACTGTGTTTTATTCCGACTGGAATGTGCCGGACACTCCGCTCGGCCGTTTCGAGATGCTGTCGCTGCACATGTTCCTGTTTCAACATCGGCTGCGCGGCGAAGAGGGCGTCGCGCAAGAGGTCGCGCAGGTGCTGATCGACGAGTTCTTTCTCGATGTCGAGCATTCGCTGCGGGAGCTGGGCGTTGGCGACGTCGGCGTGCCGAAGCGCATGAAGAGGCTGGCGAAAATGTTCTACGGCCGTACCGCCGCCTATGACGACGCGCTGGAACGCCGTGATGGCGATGCGCTTGCTGCCGCCCTGGCGCGCAATGTCAGGCCCGACGCCGGCGCCTGGCCGCAGGCCCTGCCGCTGGCGTCCTATGTGATCGATGCCGCAAGGCAGCTTGAGGCACAGCCGTCCGAATCGATCCTCTCCGGCACGGTAGCGTTTCCCGTCGCCAAGATACAATGACGGCAAGGCGCAATGAAGGAAATCAAGAGGGAGGCTGAGATGAAACATGCGGACACGCCGAGCCCGGTGTCATTCAAGGCCAATGTCGGTCGCCTGCCGCAAAAAGGCCTCCCGGTGGTGATCTATGCCGACCCAGCGCAGCGCGCCGCCCTTGCCGCAGAGCACGAGCTGCTCTCGGTCGAAAACTACCGCGCCGAGTTGCTGGTGGCGCCGTGGAAGCGCAACGGCGTCAAGGTCAGCGGCCGCGTCGAGGCCGATATCACCCAGGCCTGCATCGTCACCCTTGAGCCGGTCGCGGCCCATATCGACGAGGAGGTCGAGGCGCTGTTCCTGCCGGAGCAATCCAAGCTCGGACGGCAAGGTTTCGAAGGCGGCGGCGAGATCCTGATCGACGCCGAAGGGCCGGACAGCCCTGAAACATTCTCCGGCGACACGATCGATGTCGGCGCGCTCGCCGAACAGTTCTTCGGGCTGGCGATCGATCCCTATCCACGCAAGGCAGGCGCCTCGCTGGAGGCGGCTGGCCCGGACGAGCCGGTCGAGAACGAATTCCAGCAAAAGCTGCGATCCTTGCTTAGAAAATCCTAAAACACGACGCGATCGGAGAAAAGTCGGTTGTGCGGCAGCCCAAAACCGCTATTTTCGCCGAACCTTCGCGAGCCCCCGAATTTCGCGAGTTCGTATTTCGCGGGCCACGAGCCCTGGCCCAAGTTAGTGAGATAAAGACCGCGTGATCAGGATTTCCATCGATGCCATGGGTGGCGATCACGGGCCAAACGTGGTCATCCCGGCACTCATGACGGTCGCTGTCAGGCGTCCCGACATTCGCTTCATCATCTATGGCCGCGAGGAGATGGTGCGCCCCGAACTCGCCAAATTCCCCAAACTGGCCGAGGTCAGCGAGTTCCATCATTGCGAGATCGCGGTCAGGATGGACGACAAGCCGAGCCAGGCGCTGCGCCACGGCCGCTGGAAGTCGTCGATGTGGAAGGCGGTCGAGGCGGTCAAATCAGGCACGGCGCAAGCCTGTATTTCGGCCGGCAACACCGGCGCGTTGATGGCGATGTCGAAATTCTGCTTGCGCACCATGGCCACCATCGACCGCCCGGCGATCGCGGCTATCTGGCCGACGATGCGCGGCGAGAGCGTTGTGCTGGACGTCGGCGCCACGATCGGCGCCGATGCGCACCAGTTGATCGATTTCGCCATTCTCGGCACCGGCATGGCGCGTTCGGTGTTCGGCATCGACCGGCCGAAAGTCGGCCTGCTCAATGTCGGCGTCGAGGAGATCAAGGGCCAGGAAGAGGTCAAGGAAGCCGGGCGCATGCTGCGCGAGGCCAATATGGCTTCGATGAATTATCACGGCTTCGTCGAGGGTGACGACATCGGCAAGGGTACGGTCGATGTGGTCGTCACCGAAGGTTTTGCCGGCAACATCGCGCTCAAGACGGCGGAAGGCACGGTGCGCCAGATCTCAGGCTATCTGCGCGCCGCGATGAGCCGCACGCTGATGGCCAGGATCGGCTATGTCTTCGCCAAGGGCGCCTTTGACCGCCTGCGTGAAAAGCTGGATCCGGGCCGCTCCAATGGCGGGGTCTTCCTGGGTCTGAACGGCATCGTGGTAAAGAGCCATGGCGGCGCCGATTCGGATGGTTTTGCGGCAGCGATCGAGCTTGGCTACGATATGGTGCGCAACAATCTGATCGACCGCATCGAGGCCGATCTCGATCTGTTCCATGCGCGCAATCCGCATGCCCAGGCAAACAGGAAAGCCGACGCCGCCGTCGACGCAAAGGAATAGGAAAGAACCTTGATCAGATCAGTCGTGGGGGGGGGCGATTTCGAAGGCATGGTCGAGACCTCCGACGAGTGGATCGCCCAGCGCACCGGCATCCGCCAGCGCCATATCGCCGCCGATGACGAGACGACGGCATCGCTCGGCGAGGCCGCCGCGCGCGCGGCACTCGACAGCGCCGGCCTGACGCCCGCCGACATCGACGTCATCGTGCTGGCGACCTCGACGCCCAACAACACCTTTCCGGCGACCGCCGTCGACATTCAGAACCGGCTCGGCATGCATCACGGCTTTGCCTTCGACATGCAGGCGGTGTGCTCGGGCTTCGTCTATGCGGTGACCACCGCCGACCTCTACATCAGAGGCGGTCTGGCGAAGCGCGTGCTGGTGATCGGCGCGGAGACGTTTTCGCGCATCCTCGACTGGAGTGATCGCTCGACCTGCGTCTTGTTCGGCGACGGCGCCGGTGCGCTGGTGCTGGAAGCGGGTGAGGGGAGCGGCGGCATTGCCGACCGTGGCGTGCTGGCGATGAGCCTGCGCTCCGACGGCGCCCACAAGGACAAGCTTTTCGTCGATGGTGGCCCCTCGACCACCGGCACGGTCGGTCATCTCAGGATGGAAGGTCGCGAAGTGTTCAAGCATGCCGTCGGCATGATCACCGACGTCATCGAGGCGACGTTCTCGCAGGCCGGCATCACCGCCGACGACCTCGACTGGTTCGTGCCGCATCAGGCCAATAAACGCATTATTGACGCTTCGGCCAAGAAGCTCGGGATTGCCGAACAAAAGGTGGTGGTCACAGTCGATTTGCACGGTAACACCTCGGCTGCTTCCGTGCCGCTGGCGCTTTCGGTGGCCGTCGCCGACGGCCGTATCAAGAAGGGCGACCTCGTGCTCCTGGAAGCGATGGGCGGCGGCTTCACCTGGGGCGCGGTTCTCGTTCGCTGGTAAGTGCCGAACGGTCCGGTTTCGGTCCTTGACCTTGCCGGATCAATTACTTAGGCTCTGCCTTTACCTGTATCGATTTATGTTTTTAGAGCTGATGGGACGGTCGCATGGGGGGAAAGACACTTACGCGCGCCGACCTTGCCGAAGCTGTTTACCGGAAGGTCGGCCTGTCGCGCACTGAATCGGCAGAACTCGTCGAAGCAGTGCTGGACGAGATCTGCGAAGCCATCGTGCGCGGCGAGACGGTGAAGCTGTCGTCCTTTGCCACCTTCCATGTCCGTTCCAAGAACGAACGCATCGGCCGCAATCCCAAGACCGGCGAGGAAGTGCCGATCTTGCCGCGCCGGGTGATGACCTTCAAGTCGTCGAACGTGCTGAAGAGCCGCATCCTGCGCTCGCATCAGAACAGCAAGGCCAAGGTCGGCAAATAGGTTTCTGTCGCAGGCTTCGGTTGAAAACGCCGGGCCGGTTTGACGCCGGGCTTGAATGTTGTTCCATAAACCGCTGAAATAATACTCGATTCGGCAGACTAGGCTGGATCGCAGTCCAGCGTGAGGATTTCGCCCATGGACAAGAGCCCCGACGCTTTCCGCACCATCAGCGAGGTTGCGGAGGATCTCGATCTGCCGCAGCACGTGCTGCGCTTCTGGGAAACCCGTTTTAACCAGATCAAGCCGATGAAGCGCGGCGGCGGCCGCCGCTACTACCGGCCGCAGGATGTCGAACTGATCAAGGGCATCCGCCACATGCTCTACGACCAGGGTTACACGATCAAAGGCGTGCAGAAACTGCTCCGCGAGAACGGCAACCACTTCCTGGTCGCCATCGGCAATGGCGACATGGCGGCCGTCGAAGCGATCTCGCAGCGCAAGCAGGCCGATCAGGTGCCTCTGACGCCGGCGGCGCAACCGCGCGGCATGGACGACGAGATGCTTGTCGGCCAGCCCAAGGTGAAACCCAGCCGCCGCTTTTTCGGCCTGGGCAAAACCGAGGAGGAAGGTCCGGTCCAGCCCGGCGCGTCGAAACTGTCGCGCGACAACCGCGCCTTGCTGCAGGAGGCGCTGTTCGACCTCTTGGAGTGCAAGCGCCTGCTCGACCAGGTGCGCTAGACCTCTAGGCAACTGCCTATGGTCGAGCAAAATCGGAACCGGTTCTGCGGCCATGCGTTTGGCCTTCTCTGAGAAGAAGGAAAACAATCATGGTATCGTTTTCGACCCTCTCCGATGTCGATCTCGAAAAGCAGGTCGCGACCCTTTCCAAGGAGCTTGCCGCCTTGCGCAAAGTCGTGGCTAAACGCGGCGGCGCTTACTACGAGGACGGGCGCGATGCTGCCTCCGACTACTATGCGCAGCTTGCCGACCGCCTCAGTGATGCTATGCCCGCAATTAGGAAGCAGGGCAGGGCTATCGAAAGGACGGCGCGCGATCATCCGGCAACGGCGGCTGCCGTGGGCCTGGTGGTGGTCGGTCTCGTCGCCAGTCTGCTGCTCAGCCGGCGCTAGGCACATCCTGATATATTCCGAGAAAATGGCGGCCGTCCCGAGGGCGGCCGCCATTTCCGTCATCGGCGACCGATTTACTTGGCGAGCTTGATCTTGCTCTTGGGGTCGACCTGAGCGGTCGTGCGGCATTTGCCTTAGACGGTGCCGTTGGAATCGGTGCCGTCAACATATTTGCCCTTGCAGTCCAGCTGCAGGACCATACAGGCACCGTGGCCCTTGCAGACCGGGCCGTCATTGCTCGGAAGCGTACCGGCGAAAGCCGTGGTCGAAACCGAGGCCGAACCGAAAGCCGAGACGACGAAAGCCGCGGCCAGCGTGATGCGCTTGAAGTTGGTCATTTGAGCATTTCCTTCTCTGGATTGAGGATCGCCGTCATGGCGTCCTTCTGGGTTGGGGATCGCCTTCTTGGCGTCCATGCCGGGTTAGTGCGGCTCCCAGAACAAAGGTTCATGCGTGGTTCGAATTTTCTTCGTGCTTTTTCGCGAAGTCGATTTTTAGCCTTCGTCAACAGCCGGCGTCAGGTGGGAAACGGCCGACATCGATCATGCATTTGGCGTGAAGCGCACTGGCGTAGCGGCGCGGCATGCCATGCGAAGGTCGCACGGTAGTGTGCCGAAAATGGCCGGCCGAGAACCGAGTCCGCCCCGGCTCATGTCAGGTGGCGGCAGCAGTCATTGTCGCCATCTTGGCACCGCGCTTTCTGCCCCGCCTAGGAGCCTGTCCCCGTATTTGGGTGTGGAATGAGCGGTCGGCGGCGGGCTGCGCCTAGACAGCTGGATTACGGCGTGATTCTTTGGGGCATGAGCAAGACGTTTCGCCCCTGGCTGATCGATCAGCCGCAGCTGTTTCCGGCCT
>NZ_JBFUEY010000006.1:0-240904 GCF_056403715.1 Mesorhizobium sp. P2_F5
GGCATCATCGACACAAGGCGTATGAAGCTTGTCCGCCGCAGCGCCGCGCCAATCAAACCGCTTGGCGCTGCGACGGACGCATAGGGGGAGAAGTGTTACCTATGTATCCGGTTCAAAGTGTTACCCATCTATCGGCTGGACACCGGCAGCCGGATGAGGGGCAGCGCCGACGTTTTCGTGGTGATCACGCCGATGATTGCCGCGCCGGCAAACTCGCCGTCTCGGCGCTGCCCCTCATTGTCCTGCCGGACATTTCTCCCCGTATAGTGACGGGGAGAAAGAGGCTGTCTCTTCGGTTTCGCCAGCTTCTGGCACAAAAAAGGCGGCGCCAGTTTCCTGGCGCCGCCTTTGTTTCGTAACCGAACCTGACTTTTAAGCCGCGGGCTGCGCCTCAATCGTGCGCAGGGCCTGCATCTGGCGCTTGGCGGCGGCCTTGACCGCGTCCTGCACCTTTTCGAAGGCGCGCACCTCGATCTGGCGCACGCGCTCGCGGCTGATGTCGAACTCGGCCGACAGCTCTTCCAGGGTCAGCGGCTCTTCGGCGAGGCGACGGGCCTCGAAGATGCGCCGTTCACGATCGTTGAGCACGGCAAGAGCGCCCGACAGCATGCCGCGCCGGTTTTCCAGCTCGTCCTGCTCGATCAGCATCTCTTCCTGGCTTTCGTGGTCGTCGACCAGCCAGTCCTGCCATTCGCCGGATTCACCTTCGCTGGCGCGGATCGGCGCGTTGAGCGAAGCGTCGCCCGACAGGCGGCGGTTCATCGACACGACTTCGGCTTCGGAGACGTTCAGCCTAGTGGCGATCTCGGCGATCTGATCGGGCTTGAGGTCGCCATCGTCGAGCGCCTGGATCTTGCCCTTCACCTTGCGCAGGTTGAAGAACAGGCGCTTCTGATTGGCGGTCGTGCCCATCTTGACCAGGCTCCACGAGCGCAGGATGTATTCCTGGATCGAGGCCTTGATCCACCACATGGCGTATGTCGCGAGGCGGAAGCCACGCTCGGGTTCGAATTTCTTGACGGCCTGCATCAGGCCGACATTGCCTTCCGAGATCACTTCGCCGATCGGCAGGCCGTAGCCGCGATAGCCCATGGCGATCTTGGCGACGAGCCGAAGATGGCTGGTGACGAGCTTGTGCGCGGCGGAAGTGTCTTCATGCTCGGCGTAACGCTTGGCGAGCATGTACTCTTCCTGCGGCTGAAGCATGGGAAAGCGGCGGATTTCTTCCAGGTAGCGGCTGAGGCCGCCTTCGCCGGAAACGATACTGGGTAATGACTGGGCCATGATAGCGCCCCCTCTCTATTGGAGTGATGCCCCCGAAACGCGGCAGGCATGTGACGCGAGCACCAAAGGCTCGCCCGCGACAGCTGATTTATACAGGAACAAAACCAGAAAAGACAGGCATTTGTTCAACACGAAACAGTGTGTCACGCCAAAGTGAACAATGCCGCTCAGGTTTTAGCTGGCCGGTTCAGAGCTTGCGAAAGCCGCCGACGAGTTCCTCCATGTCCCCCGGTATCGGCGCCTCGAACCTCATCGGTAAATGGGTAGTCGGGTGTCGAAATGCAAGGAGCCAGGCATGCAAAGCCTGGCGGGAAAATGCCTTGACCTGACCTTTCAACGGTTCCGGCAGCCGGTTGGCCTTGGTGCGGAAGGCCTGGCCATAGTCGGGGTCGCCGACGACGGGATGGCCGATATGGGCCATATGGACGCGAATCTGGTGGGTGCGGCCGGTTTCCAACCGGCATTCGACCAGACTGGCGGCGGCGAACGCCTGCTGGTCCTCGCCAAAACGCTCCTTGACGGCAAAATGAGTGACGGCGTGACGGGCGTCGTCGCGGCCTTCCGGCACCACGGCGCGGCGCACGCGGTCGGCGGCGCGGCCAAGCGGCGCGTCGACCGTTCCCGTCGGCCGCGGCGGGATGCCCCAGACCAGCGCCAGATAGGCGCGTTCGAGCTCGCCGGTGCGGCCATGGTCGGCAAAGGCCTCCGACAGCGCCTTGTGGGCGCGGTCGGTCTTGGCCACCACCATGACGCCGCTGGTTTCCTTGTCGAGGCGATGGACGATGCCCGGCCGCCTGACGCCGCCAATGCCCGAAAGACTGTCGCCGCAATGATGGATCAGCGCGTTGACCAGCGTGCCGGTCCAGTTGCCGGCGCCGGGATGGACGACGAGGCCGGCCGGTTTGTTGATGACGATCAACTCGTCGTCCTCGTAGAGCACGTCGAGCGTGATGTTCTCGCCTTGCGGCTCGGCCGGCTCCGGTTCGGGCATTAGAACCGCTACACGCTCGCCCGCGACCATCTTGCGCTTGGTCTCGTCGATCGGCTTGCCATCGATAGAAACGGCACCTTGCCGGATCAGCATCTGCACCCGGCTGCGCGACATATCGGGGCCAAGGGCGGCCGCCAGCCACTGGTCGAGGCGCTGGCCGGCCGCTTCCGCGCCGGCTTCGAGCACGGTTGGCGGCGCCTCTATGAATTGTCTGGTCTCTTCGTTATGAGCGCTCATCGAAAAAAGTTCCGGAAAGTTCTGCCATGGCCCGGCCCGTTGCCGATGAAGAAGAAAAGCCGCTCGATCCCGAGATCGAAAAGGTGCGCGGCAGGCTCATCCGCTTCATGGCCATCAATCTCGGCCTGCTTTTGCTGGCCCTTATGGTGGTGATCGCGGCCATTGTCTACAAATCGCGCAAAGCGCCGCCCATGAACCCGCCGCTGGCCAACGACATTCCAGTACCGCCCGGCGAGGCGCTCACGGCCGACATCGTGCTGCCGGTGGGAGCCAAGGTGATCAGCCAGGCGCTGTCGGGCAATCGCATTTCAATCGACGCCGAGCTCAGCGACGGCAGTCGTGCCATTTTCATCTACGACATCGCCGAGCGCCGTATCATCGGCCGCTTTGCGATTCGTAATAAATGAGTGGGCCGCAACAAATGACCGGGTTTGCCGAAAGCCGTCGCATTGCCACCGTCACGCTGGTCGTCGCCGATTATGACGAGGCGATTGCCTGGTACGTCGGCAAGCTTGGCTTTGCGCTCTGCGACGACATCGATCTCGGCGACGGCAAGCGCTGGGTGACGGTGACGCCGGCCAACGGGCAGGGCGTGAGGCTGCTTCTCGCCGAAGCTGACGGCGAGACGCAACAGAAGAGCATCGGCAACCAGACCGGCGGCCGCGTCTTCCTGTTCCTCGAAACCGACGATTTTGCCCGCGACCACAAGGCAATGCTGGAAAAGGGCGTCGACTTTCGCGAAGCGCCGCGCTTCGAGCCTTACGGCACGGTGGCGGTGTTCGCCGATTTGTATGGCAATCTGTGGGACCTGATCCAGCCGAAACGTCAGGTCTGAGCGGCCAATTCAGCCGTTCGTCCAAACCGCTCAAAGGCCGGTTGCTTTTTCCCAAGCGTCAGCCTATATCGCCGGTTCTTGAACGCGCCCATCGTCTAGCGGTCAGGACACCGCCCTCTCACGGCGGGAACAGGGGTTCGATTCCCCTTGGGCGTACCAAACAACGGCTGGGCCGTTTCTTCCCTCCACAATTTCAGACAAGCTGCCACGCGGATCGCGTTCGACCGCGACGGTCGGCGTCATCGGCGAAACCGGCTAGTCCGTGCACCCGAATACACCCAATTTAAGTCAGGCCGCGACGCTTGAAAGCGTAGCAATCTCTGTTACTTGCGGTGCGGGGGCAGCATCTGCGGCAACGCGGATTTGGGTCGGGTAAAGCAGGTAATGAGCTCGGTGACAATGACATGCCCGCACTGCCACGGCAGCGGGAAGGTTTTCGATTGCTCCAGATGGCATGCGTCAAAAGGACATTGCTGCCCGCAAGGGACGCATCGGTCCGGCTGCCCGGGGCAGACCATGGCATGCGCCGAATGCGCGGGCCTCGGCACATTGGCGCAGGCTGAGTTCAGAGCTGTCGCTTAGCGAATATCCTGCAACCTTAAGCCTTTTTCACCATCGAGCGCCCGCAGGCTCTGCGAGCTTCTGGCGCGTCGCTGCCAATTGCACTAGCATCATTGTGCGAAGCCTTGCCAAGGGCTCGTTACGGCGCGCAGAACGCCGGGGAGCAGATAGGGAAAAGCCGCCAGGCATGCACATCCGCCGCGCGCATGGCGTGCGGCGATGGTATGATTTGGCAGGATCCAAGCTCGCCCTGGAAGGCGATGGGTCGGCGAGGAGAGACCGATGCAGAAACTGCAATCGCAGGGCGTCCATCACGTCACGCTCGTTGGTGCCGGTCGCCAGACCTCGATCGATTTCTGGGAAGGCGTGCTCGGCATGCCGTTCATCTTCGAGCAGCCCAATCTGGACAAGGCGAGCGAAAGCCATCTCTATTTCGATCCCGGCGACGGAAGGCTGATCACCATCTTTACCGATGAGAGCCGCACGCCGGTGAAGCGGCGCACGCCGACCGATATGGGCTGTGTGCATCACATCGCCTTTTCGGTGTCGCGCGTCACCTTCCTGCAGGCAGTCGCCCGGCTCGACGAGCGAGGCATCAAGCACAGCGGCGTCAAGGATCGCGGCTTCATGGACTCGATCTATTTCGAGGATCCGCTCGGCCTGTTGATCGAGCTCGCGTCTTACCGCTTCGAGCCGCCGGCGGGGTTCACCCATGCCGATGTGCTGATGCAGGCGCATAAGCTGCGCGTCGCGCGCGGCGACTACAACATTGCCGAAGTGCACCTTGCCGACGCGATCCAGGCGTTGGTGGAGAGTTCCCGCGCGACCTTGTCGGACGACCGGGCACCGAAGAATCCATACTGACGGCCACAAAAAGGGGAGGACCACAATGGCAAAGACAGTGAAGAGTGCGAAGAAGCCGGCGGCAAAAGCCGCCGCCAAGCCTGCGGCGAAGGCATCCGCAAAGGCCTCACCCAAGGCAGCCGCAAAGCCGGCCGCGAAAGCAGCGGCAAAGCCGGCAGCCAAAAAGTCGGCGCCGAAGGCCAAGGCGACGAAGAAGCCGGCGCTGAAGCTCAGCATGCTGAAGCCGAGCGTCAACAACATGACCGTTCGGGTGTTTGCCCGTGCGGCCGGCTTCGACGCCGCCGAGACCGATGCCTGGGGCCACACGCGATCGCCCGAATACATGGCGCGCAATCCGGCGCATCTGACACCGATGATCGAGGACAAAGGTCTCCCCAGAGGCGTGCTGTGGGAGAGCTGCGCCATCATGCAGTATCTCGCCAACAAGCATGGGCTGGAGAAATTCTATCCCAAGGCGCCGGCCAAGCGGGCGATGGTCGACAGCGCCATGTTCTACCTGATCGGCACGCTCTACCCCTATGTGGCGCGCGCCACCTATCCGGCGCTGGGTTTCCCGCACTATGCCGGCGAGGTTGGCCACAGCGACGCCCATCCGGACAAGAAGTCCGAGGCGCAGAAGGCGGCGATGGCGGCAATTGCCGAGCCGCTGGAGGTGTTCCACTCCTTCTTCAGGGACGGCAAGCCGTTCATCGGCGGCAAGCACCCGTCGATCGCCGACATCCGCCTGGCATCGACACTCGAATTCCTGGCCGTCATCGACTACGCGCTGCCCAAATGGGCCAAGGAGTACATGGCGGCGATCGAAAAGAAGCTCGGCAAGGCCTATGCCGAGCCGGCCGGTGATGTCAGAGGCTACATCGCCTATGTGAAATCACAGGCCAGCGCGCAAAGCTAAGGATTCGTTAACCAAAGCCCTGTCTATTGAGGGCAATCCACCCCGCGACCACGGATGTACTGGCGCCGAAGTGGAAGGAAAGGTCGGCGCAATGCCGGCCTTTTTTGCTTTTGCCGATGCGCCATAAGACGCGTCCCCGCCCTCTGCCATAAAGTCTGACATCAGGCATATTGCCATTGCCGGCTTCGACCCTACCATCATGCTTGGCGGCCGAGGTACGAGGAGTTTTGCGATGAAAGGTGTGGCGAGATTGTTTGCGGTTGCCGGCGTTGTGTTGACCGGAGGCTACCCGTCCAATGCCGCCCCGCTCGATACCATGGGCGAGGTCGGCAATGCGATCCAGGCGTGCTGGACGCCGCCGGCCGATGCTGGAAATGGAAGCGTCACCTTGAGCTTCAGCTTCAAGCGCGACGGCACGCTGATCGGCCCGCCGAAACCGACGGCGATCAAGGTCGATGGCGACGCCAATGCCAAGAAGTCGTTCGTCGACGCCGCGGCCACGGCTCTGCAGAAATGTCTGCCGCTGACCTTCTCGCCCAAGCTCGCACAAGGCGTAGCTGGCAATATCTTCACCATGCAGTTCGCCTCGCCGAAGCAATAAGCGAGCGGTAGAGCGTTTCACCGTTTCACAGAAACGGCGACCCGCTCTCTCGTTGTTTTGACGCAATTCCGGACGAAAAACCGCTCACACTTTTCCTGGAATTGCTCTGATCAGTTGTGCCGGCGCCTTATGTCGACATGCCGTTGCAGGTCTGGTGTCTCGAAGACGTAGTCGGCCCACGCCGATTCGGGAATCTGGCCCGCGAGATAGCATTCCAGCAGCAGGCTCTGCTCGGGATCGAGCGCCCTTGGCGCCCGTTCATGGTCCAGCCCCAGCGAGTGGAACAGGTTCCTGGTCAGGCCAGAGACAGTGAAGTGAATAGACATCTTCGGTCTCCTTTGTCCGACACAACGCGAGACAGCGGAGAAAGGTTTCAACCGCAAGGGCCGATAACGCGGGATTGATCGGGCTGCGGCCCAGCCATCGCCGACGCCCGGCTTCGTCTCAATCTTGAAACAAAAGTGTAATAGCGAGTTTACAGCATTCGGCATAATACACTTGGCGTAAATACATGGCCGTTGCTGGCTTCCTCTTAATTAGACTTGCCTCATGTATTGAGGCTCAATCGGCTGGAGCGGCTATCGGCTCCACAGGGTACAAGGACCAGGGGCGCCGATGATGCGTTTGTGGCTAGTCGTGATCTTCGCCCTGGTGTCGATGACGGCAAGTGCCGTGGGGATTTCGGCTTCCCTTGCCGATCCATGTGCCGCGCTCAGGAGCCAGATGGCATCGTCCGGCCGCAGCGGCGGGATCAGCCCCGAACTTGCGCAGCTGCGCCGCCAGCTCGCGGCGATCCAGGGCCTGGAGAGGCAACGCCGCTGCACGGCGCAAAGCGCGACGGGCGGCTTCTTCAACGCTTGCGCCGACCTCGCCAAAAGCCGCACCCAGGTGCAACGCCAGATCGCCGGCGCCGCGATTTCGGGCCGGGATACGTCCGGGCTGCAGGCCAGGCTCGTCGCGCTCGGCTGCGCGCCCGCCGCCGAGCAACAGAAACAGCGTCCGGCGGGCACCATGATCGGCAACAATTCGATGCTGTTTTGCGTTCGCCTGTCCGACGGTTATTTCTTCCCGGCGCCGAAGTCGCAGTTCGTGCAAGGCGACGATGTCAAGGAGATGGTCGATCAGTGCCGCTACATCTGCGACGATGCCGGCGTCGACCTGTACACGCTCGGCGACCCAAGCCTTGAAACCGAAGAGATGGTCGCGCTCGGTACGCGCAAACCCTACAAGGATCTGCCAGCGGCCTTCAAATACCGCGACGATGCGACTTTCCGGGCATGTGACGTCAAGCGCTACTCCAGGCGTGTCGCCGAGCTGAGAGCGCGCACGGTGACCCCGGCCAATATGAGCAACGCCATCATTCCCCTGCCGTCCGCAAAGCCGGATCTCGGTACCGTTGCGCAAATCCCCCGGACCGACGCCGATGCCCCGGAGGCCAGCGGCGCTGCCCAGCAGCAGTCGGTCGAGTCGTTGGCCGGCGAGCGGCCAGTCAGGATGGTCGGGCCGGCTTTCTTCCCGTTGGAGTAACCTGCGCCTAGTGCCAGCTATTCGCAGACCATCTTGTAGCGTTTGCCGGGTTCGCTGACATTCTTGCAGGTGAGCGGGTTGGCCGGTTCGGAAGCCATGCTGGGCGGGCTGGACCTGACGTGCCTTCTTGGCGCAGCAATCTTTGTCGTCTGCCTGCGTGCCGCTGGCCGGTACGGCTCCTGCGGCGGCGGTGTCGGAAACACGCCTGCTGCCGCCTGCATCCGGCTGGCCTCGGTCTGCGACGGATCGCGATCCCAGACTCGCCTGATATCGAGCGGCCTCGGGATCACCACCGTGCCGTCATAGCTGCGCGCGCAGCCGCTGCTCGCAAGCAGCGCCAGGCACAGGAAACAAGGCACGATCCAACCAGTCATCAGCAACACCCCCTGCCGACTTATAGCCCGGCCGGGGTTCCGCCGACAACCGGCGGAATACCGCAGGGCAATGTGGGCTCTGGCCGCAGTCTGGATGCGTTATGGTTAGCGGATCATTAATGCTTCTCGGGCACATTCCGCCGGCGAGCCGCTGAGGGGGTTCGGCCTTGGCTTTCGGGGTGGGAACGGGATGGCTGACGGGACTGTTGGAACACGCGGCGGACGCGGTTCCCGAAAAGGGGCTGTGAACGGCGAGGATACGTCCGTCGGGGCTTCACCCGAAGCGCTGCGCCAACTGGTCGAGGCCGGTGCTGACTGGGTCTGGGAGACCGACGCCGAACTGCGCTTTTCCTGGCTTTCGGAACATTACCAAGCCGCCACCGGCGTCGATCCCGCCAGCATTCTTGGCCGCTTCCGCTTCGATTTCCTCAAGCAGATGGTGCATGGCAATCGGCACGCCGCCGCGCATCTGGAGGATCTGCAGGCGCATCGGCCGTTTCGTGACTTCGTCTATGAATTGAAAGGTGGCCGCCCCGGCTGCCGCTGGGTTTCGATCACCGGCTCCCCACGTTTCGACGGCGAGGGCGAGTTTACCGGCTACCGCGGCATTGGCCGCAATGTCACGGCGCTGGCCGGTACGCTGGACGACCTTCGGCAGGTGGCGCCGGCCGCAGGCGAGAGCACGCAGCATCTCGCCGACCTCGAGCGGACCATGGATGCCATGCATATGGGCGTCGTGCTGCTCGACGCCAAGCTCGACACGCTTATTGTCAACAAGGCCTATCGCGACCTATCGAGGATTCCCGACGGCGCCGTCACCATCGGCGCGCCGTTCAGCCTGCTGATGGAGCTCAACCGCCGCAACGGCATCTATGGCGATCTCGAAGAACAGCAGTGGCAGCATTACCTCGCCACCCGCATCGAGGAGATCCGCGCCGGCTCGGTTGCGCCGCGCGAGTTCACCCACGCCAACGGCCGCACGATGATGTTCTCGGTGACGGCGCTGTCCGGCGGCAAGCGGCTGTTGACCTATTACGACGTCACCGAGCTGACGCTTCGCGACGCCGCGATCGAAAGCGCCAACGCCAGGACCGCCGAGACCTTCGCCAATCTGCGCACCATGGTCGACCAGATGCCGATCGGCGTCGTCGTCGTCGATCAGGAATTGCGCGCCGAAGTGATCAATCGCGCCTTCTACGATTTCTGGCAGATCGATGCCAGGCAGGCCGGCATCGGCTGCAGCTTCCACGCGCTGATGGAGGCCAGCCGTGGCGTCGATTCGTTTGGGCAGGACGAAGCGGCCTGGCAACAGCACATTGCCGAGCGCGAGGCGGAGATCCGCGCCGGCATTGCCGGATCGCGGCAGTTGCCGCGCAATGACGGCCGCACCCTGATCTGCTCCACGGCGCCGCTCGCCGGCGGCAAAAGGCTGATCTCCTATGTCGATGTAACCGACATGAAGGACCGCGAGGCCGAGCTCGCCGAGGCGCTCGAGAAATCACGGCTGGCCGAGGCGGTGATCAACGCCGTCGAGGACCCGATCTTCGTCAAGGACGACAATCTGCGCTTCGTCTTCGTCAACGAGGCATTCTCGGCGCTGTTCGGACAGACGCCGCAAGCGATGCTGGGCCGGCCCGGCGGCGACTTCATGCCGGGGAAGGACGCCGCGCTGTTCGAAGACAGCGAACGCGCCGTGCTGGCGACCGGCACGCCTTACGAGGTGGAGGAGAATTTCGAGGTCGAGGGCGCCAGGCGCTCGCGCATCGTGCGCAAGAACCGCGTCGGCATGCCAAGCGGCCGCAACTATGTCGCCGGGTTCCTGTTCGACATCTCCGACATGAAGCGCCGCGAGACGGAAGCCGAGGACGCCCGCAAGAACCTCGCCACGGTGCTGGAATCGCTGCCCGCCGCCGTCATCATCTACGACCGCGACGACAAGTTCGTCTTCGCCAACCGCAAGCTGCAGGACACGCTGCCGGCGCTGGTTCCGGCATGGCAGCCCGGCAGCAGCTTCCGCGATGCGCTGGAACTGGGGCATTCGGTCGGCTATTTCCGATCGAGCGGCGATCCGGAGATCGACAGACTCTATGATGGCGACCGCGACGTCTGGCTCAACGCCATCCTCGCCCGCTACCACTTGCCGAACTCCTCCTATGAACGGCGCAATCCGGACGGCCGCTGGTACCAGGTCTACGATATGCGCACCGAGGACGGCACTTTCATCGGCGTGCGCGTCGACATTTCCGACATCAAGAGCCGCGAAAAGGCGCTGCAGGATTCGATGCGCCAGATCGACCTGTTCCGCCACGTCATGGACGAGTTGCCGGTCGCCGCCTTCATCAAGGCGCAGGATCTCAGCATCGAATTCGTCAACAAGGCCTGGTGCGCGATGACCGGCATCGCCAAGGAAGATGTCATCGGCCGCACCGACCGCCAGCTGTTCGGCGCCGACGATGCCGAGAGCTACAGCCATGACGACACCGAGGTCGTTGTCACCGGCAGCGTCAAGGAGATCGAGGAACCCGTCACCCACCGCGACGGCACCGTGCGGCAATTGATGACGCGCAAGAGCCGGCTGGTGGCGCTCGACGGGTCGGTGCATCTGGTCGGCTCCAGCACCGACATCACCGAGGTCAAGGCGCGTGAGCAGGCGCTGGAAGAAAGCATGCGCGAGAACGAGGTGTTCCGCAATCTCATCGACAACGTGCCGGTGTCGATCTACGCCAAGCGCTCGGACCTGCGCCAGTTCTACGTCAACAAGGGCTGGTGCGACCTTACCGGCCTCAGCAAGGAGGAGGCGATCGGCAAGACCGACGTCGAGATCTTCGGCGCGGACGGTGAGGCCTTCGTCGCCGGTGATATGGCCGTGCTGCGCACCGGAGAGACCCAGGAGATCGAAGAGACGGTGACGCTTGCCGACGGCAATGTGCGCCACCAGTTCGCGCGCAAGGGCGCGATGATCGCCTCCGACGGTTCGCTCTATCTAATCGGATCGACCACCGACATCACCGAATTGAAGATGCGTGAGGCCGAGCTGCGTGAGGCGCGCCAGCGCGCCGTCCTCGCCGACCGCGCCAAGTCGGAATTCCTGGCCAATATGAGCCACGAAATCCGCACCCCGATGAACGGCGTGCTCGGCATGGCCGAGCTGCTCGCCAAATCCGACCTCGACCCCAAGCAGAAGACGTTCACCGACATCATCGTCAAATCGGGCAACGCGCTTTTGACCATCATCAACGACATATTGGATTTCTCCAAGATCGATGCCGGCCAGCTCGTGCTCGACCCGGCGCCCTTCAACCTGCCCGAGGCGATCGAGGATGTGGCGACGCTGGTGTCGACACGCGCCAAGGAGAAGGATCTCGAACTGATCGTGCGCGTCGAGCCGGGCCTGGAAAGCCTGTTCATCGGCGATGTCGGCCGCTTCAGGCAGATCGTCACCAATCTGCTCGGCAATGCGGTGAAGTTTACCGACGAAGGCCATGTGCTGGTCGATGTCACGGGGACAAGGGTTGCGGCCGGAACCAGGCTCACCATCTCGGTTACCGACACCGGCATCGGTATTCCGGAGGAGAAGCTGAAGGCCGTCTTCGAAAAGTTCAACCAGGTCGATACCTCGTCGACCAGGCGCCATGAAGGCACCGGCCTCGGCCTTGCCATCACTTCGCGGCTGGTCGAGCTGATGGAAGGTGAGATCGGCGTCGAAAGTGCCGAGGGCAAGGGCTCGACCTTCTGGTTCACCGTTACACTGCCCAGGGCCGGCCAGCAGGGCGGACGCCGGATCATGCCGGTCGACGTCACCGGCGCGCGGGTGCTGATCGTCGACGACAACGCCGTCAACCGCTCGATCCTGACCGAGCAGATGGTGTCGTGGACGTTCGATTCCTGCGCCGCCGAAAGCGGTGCGGAAGGGCTGAAGGTGCTGGTCGCCGCGGCTGCCTATGGCGTGCCTGTCGACTGCCTCGTGCTCGACTACCAGATGCCGGGCATGAGCGGCGCCGAAATGGCGCGCATCGTGCGCAACACCGCAGGGCTGGCCGACACGCCGATCATCATGCTGACCTCGGTCGACCAGTCGCTCGCCAACACCAGCTACCGCGACCTCGGCATCGACGCACAGCTGATCAAGCCGGCGCGCTCCTCGGTGTTGCTGGAGACGTTGGTCGCGACCATCCAGCGCCATCGCCACGGCACGGCAGGTGGCGATGGGGAACACGCGGCAAGCGACAGCTCCGGCCAGGCGACGGTGCAGCCGGTGTCGGCGCCGCCGGCACGGGCCGCATCCGAGCGGGCCCAGCTGCATCCGCCGCCGGTGCGCGCCCGCGCCCGGGCAGGCGGCAACGAACGCGGGCTCGACATCCTCGTTGCCGAGGACAATGAGGTGAACCAGATGGTGTTCACCCAGATCCTTGGTGAAACCGGCTATAGCTTCGAGATCGTCGGCAACGGCCGCAAGGCGCTCGACGCTTTCGGCCGGCTCAATCCGCGCATGATCCTGATGGACGTCTCGATGCCGGAGATGAACGGGCTCGAAGCCACGGCCGCGATTCGCCGGCTGGAGGAAGAGAGCGGCACGCATATCCCGATCGTCGGCGTCACCGCGCATGCCTTGAAGGGCGATCGCGAGCGTTGCCTGGAAGCCGGCATGGACGACTATCTGCCCAAGCCGATCAGCCCCAAGGCACTGCTCGAAAAGGTCGAACGTTGGGTCGGCATATCAGGCGAGGCCCAACGAGACGCCGGCTAGCTGATATCAGCGCCGGGATTCGGCGGCGCCGCGAGGTCCAGGGATATGGTGCGATCGCACCATATCAAAGCTTGCGCCCAGTCGGGAAAATGGCGGCAACGAAACCGCTCATTCAGTTACGGGCGGGAGCAAGCGACCGCCGACAAAGAAACAGCGTCGAAATCTACCCCAACGGACCTGTTTTTGGCGATGGCTCGGCCAAGATACGCTCTGGCCTCGGGCAACGCGCTCCCGTCCGGTTTTTCTTTCTCGGCATCGCGACCCGCGATCCGCCGGGACAAATGCCGGCGCAAAATCCCGCAAGCTTATGATTCCAGCGGCAAACTGCGGCTCTCCAGGAGAGGCCGGCCGGCTGCGGTTTTCAGTGCGTCCATCCGACGTTACCGGGCTGACACGAAACTGTCATGCGACTGTAATAATCGAAGGCTATGGCCTCAGCGGGCGCCGGCTGAAGAGGGCGCCGAGAGACCATATTCCGAACAGGAGCAGGCCACATGAAGAAATTCCTCGTTACGGCATCGGCCGTGGCGGTAGCGTTCGCCGCATCGTCGGGTGTCGCCGCCGCGCGTGACCAGATCCAGGTCGCCGGTTCGTCGACCGTGCTACCTTACGCCAAGATCGTCGCCGAGCAGTTCGGCGAAACCTTCACCAACTTCAAGACCCCGGTTGTCGAGTCCGGCGGCAGCGGCGCCGGCATCAAGGAATTCTGCAAGGGCGTCGGCGAAGACACCATCGACATCGCCAACTCCTCGCGTCCGATCAAGAAGGACGAACTGAAGTCCTGCGCCGACGCCGGCGTGAAGGAAGTCCAGGAAGTCCGCATCGGCTATGACGGCATCGTCTTCGCCACCGACATCAAGGGCCCGGATTGGGCGCTGGTTCCCGCCGACGTCTACAAGGCGCTCGCCGCCAAGCTGGTCGTTGACGGCAAGCTCGTCGACAATCCGAACACCAAGTGGAACCAGGTCAACCCGAAGCTGCCCGACTGGGATATCGCCGCCTACATCCCCGGTGAAAAGCACGGCACCCGCGAAGTGTTCGAGACCAGGCTGCTCGACGCCGGCTGCGACAAGGCCGCTCTCAAGGCCACCGGCATCGCCGACGACAAGGAAATCGGCAAGACCTGCATCGCGATCCGCAAGGACGGCAAGGCTGTCGACATCGACGGCGACTACACCGAGACGCTCGCCCGCATCGACTCCAACAAGACCGGCGTCGGTGTGTTCGGCCTCGCCTTCTACGAGAACAATGCCGACAAGCTGAAGGTCGCCACCGTGGAAGGCATCGTGCCTTCGACCGAGACGATCGCGACCGGCAAGTATCCGGTTTCGCGCCCGCTGTTCTTCTACGTCAAGAAGGCGCATCTCGGCGTCGTTCCCGGCCTCAAGGAATATGTCGAGTTCTTCCTTGACGACCAGATGATCGGCCCGGAAAGCCCGCTCGCCCAGTACGGCCTGGTTTCCGCTCCCGACGCCGAGCGTCAGGGCCAGCGCGACGCCTTCGCCGCTGGAAAGACGATGTAATCAACTGACTGGATCAGGGCGCGGACCAAATCCGCGCGCTGATTTCGCCGTTTGCCGCAACGGCGGCGGCGATCTGAACTTTCCCTGGGGTGGGTGATGTCGTCCTTGCTCGTACTCGCCATAGTCATTGCCATCGGCGTGGTCGCCTTTGTGATCGGCCGCCAGCGCGCCGCGGCGCAGGATGCCGGCAAGGTAAAGCCGCATTCGCGCGCCCATTATCACGGCTGGTGGGCCTTTCTGCTCGCCGTTCTGCCTGCCGTCCTGCTGCTTGCCGTCTGGGACATCGGCTCGTCCTTCTATCTTGACCGGCACATCCACGCCTCCCTGCCCGAGCGCACTGTCGACTCCAAGGTCGCCAGCGAAGCGCTCGACGTCAGCCTGGTGAAGAGCCTCGCCAAGGGCCTGCGCCGGCTCGATGCCGGTACGCTTCCCGCCACCTTCGCTGAATTGCAGCCGCTGCTCATCGCCAAGGGCGTGGCGCTGGCCAGCGATACCCAGGATTACATGATCCCGATCGCCGTCGAGGCGAACACGGTCCAGGACAGGTTCGGCTGGTTTGGCGCGGTACTTACGCTTGCGCTGTCGATCGCCGGCGCCTTCTATGCGCTGAGGCAGATCGCGCCGCGCGCCAGGGCGCGCAACAATGTCGAGAGGCTGATGCTGTGGGGGCTGCTTGCGGCGTCGACCATCGCCATCCTGACCACGGTCGGCATCGTGCTGTCGATGCTGTTCCAGACCATCACCTTCTTCGAAAGCGTGTCGCCGATGAGCTTCTTCTTCGGCACCGTGTGGGATCCGCGTTTCGCCGCCGCCGGCTCGGGCGGCAGCCAGGGCCAGTTCGGTCTGATCCCGCTTCTCGCCGGTACGCTGTACATTGCTGCCGTCGCCCTGGTGGTAGCCGTGCCGGTCGGGCTGATGTCGGCGGTCTACATGTCCGAATATGCCTCGCGCGGCGTGCGCTCGGTGGTCAAGCCGGCGCTGGAACTGCTGGCCGGCATCCCGACCATCGTCTACGGCATCTTCGCCGTGGTCACGCTCGGGCCGTTCCTGCGTGACCTGTCGGCGGCGCTCACCGGCGGCTCGCCCTTTATCCAGGGCCAGAGCATCTTCACCGCCGGCCTGGTGATGGGCGTCATGCTGATCCCGGTCGTGTCGTCGCTGTCCGACGACATCATCACCGCAGTGCCGCGCGCCATGCGTGACGGCTCGCTTGGCCTGGGTGCGACTCGCTCCGAGACGATCAAGCGAGTGATCCTGCCGGCGGCACTTCCCGGTATCGTCGGCGCCATCCTGTTGACGGCGTCGCGTGCCATCGGCGAGACGATGATCGTCGTGCTGGCAGCCGGCGTTGCCGCCAATCTCACCATCAACCCGTTCGAAGCGATGACCACCATCACCGTCAAGATCGTCAACCAGCTGACCGGCGACCTTGAGTTCAATTCGCCGCAGACGCTGGTCGCCTTCGCGCTTGGCCTGACGCTGTTCGCGCTGACGCTGGTGATGAACATCGTCGCCCTCTACATCGTGCGCAAGTACCGGGAGCAGTACGAATGACCGACATCCCCCTGGACACGATGGCGGGTGCTGTCGCCCGTCCGCGCCGCGACATCGGGCTGAAGGCGCGTTACGCCGCCGAACGCCGTTTCCGCATCTACGGCGTGATTGCGATCTCGGTCGGCCTGGCGTTCCTGGCCATCATGCTGATCACCATCGTCTCGAAGGGCTACACCGCCTTTTGGCAGACGACGGTGACGCTGCCGATCACCTTCGACGAGAAGGTCATCGATCCCTCGAACAAGCGCGCCACTGATCCGAATGTGCTGATCAAGGCGAACTATCCCAAGCTCGCCGAAAACGCGCTGGTGGCCAAGCTCGGTATCGATCCCGCCAACAAGCCGATGATGCTGAAGCTCAAGGGCTTCCTGTCGGAAGGCGCCCGCGTCCAACTGCGCGACATCGTCGCCGCCGATCCCGCGGTGATCGGAACGACGCGTGACGTCAACATCCTGGCCGCCGCCAATCTCGACTCCGCCTTCAAGGGCCAGATCGACCTCAGCGTCGATGAAGCGCGGCGCAAGGTGTCCAACCAGCAGATCGACTGGATGAACAAGCTTAGGGCGGACGGCGTGATGGCCGAGCATTTCAACACCGGCCTGTTCACCTATGGCGCTTCCAGCCGCCCGGAAACGTCGGGCATGGGCGTGGCCATCATCGGCTCGTTCTACATGATGGTGATCGTGCTGCTCTTGGCGCTGCCGATCGGCGTCGCCGCCTCCATTTATCTCGAGGAATTCGCCAAAAAGAACCGCTTCACCGACCTGATCGAAGTCAACATCAACAATCTGGCGGCGGTGCCGTCGATCGTTTTCGGCCTGCTCGGCCTTGCCGTGTTCATCAACTTCCTCGGAATGCCGCGCTCCGCTGCCTTCGTCGGCGGCCTGGTGCTGACCCTGATGACGCTGCCGACCATCATCATCGCCACGCGCGCCGCCCTTGCCGCGGTGCCGCCGTCGATCCGCTCGGCAGCGCTTGGGCTTGGCGCCTCGAAGATGCAGATGGTGTTCCAGCACATCCTGCCGCTTGCCGCTCCCGGCATCCTGACCGGAACCATCATCGGCCTGGCGCGTGCGCTGGGTGAGACGGCACCGCTGCTCCTAATCGGCATGGTCGCCTTCGTCGCCGACTATCCGAAGACGCCTTTCGATCCGGCGACCGCGCTGCCGGTGCAGATCTACATGTGGGCAAACGAGGCCGAACGCGCTTTTGTCGAGCGCATGTCCGGCGCCATCATCATCCTGCTCGTCTTCCTCATGGCCATGAACATCACCGCGATCGTGCTTCGACGCCGGTTCGAGCGGCGCTGGTAGAAAAAAGGCAATTTGGTATGAACATCATGACCGAACAGTCCCTTGAAAACGCAGTGGGCGACAAGATGAACGCCAAGTCGAACGAAGTCATCAAGATGCGCGGCGACAAGGTCGGCGTCTTCTACGGCGAGAAGCAGGCGCTGTTTGACGTCAATCTCGACGTCCGCCAGAACCAGGTGACGGCGCTGATCGGCCCGTCCGGTTGCGGCAAGTCGACCTTCCTGCGCTGTCTCAACCGCATGAACGACACCATCGATTCGGCGCGGGTGACCGGCAAGATCACGCTGGACGAGGACGACATCTACGACAAGAACATCGACGTCGTCGAACTCCGCGCCCGCGTCGGCATGGTGTTCCAGAAGCCCAATCCGTTCCCGAAGTCGATCTACGAAAATGTCGCCTACGGCCCGCGCATCCACGGGCTGGCCAAGCGCAAGTCCGACATGGACCAGATCGTCGAATCCAGCCTGAAGAAGGCGGCGATCTGGAACGAGGTCAAGGACCGCCTGCAGGAGCCCGGCACCGGTCTGTCCGGCGGCCAGCAGCAGCGCCTGTGCATCGCGCGCGCCATCGCCGTGTCGCCGGAAGTGATCCTGATGGACGAGCCCTGCTCGGCGCTCGATCCGATCGCCACCGCCCGCGTCGAGGAGCTGATCGACGAGCTGCGCCAGAACTACACCATCGTCATCGTCACCCACTCGATGCAGCAGGCGGCGCGCGTGTCGCAGCGCACGGCGATGTTCCATCTCGGCTATCTGGTCGAGGAGGGCGCCACCGACAAGATGTTCACCAACCCCGACGACAAGCGCACCCAGGACTATATTACCGGCCGCTTCGGCTGAGCCGTCCGGCGGTTGAATTTTCAGGCACGAGGACCAAGATCATGGGTGAACATACCGTCGCCTCCTTCGATGAAGAGCTGGGGCAGATCAGCAAGCTGATCCGCGACATGGGCGATCTGGCCGGCTCGATGGTCAACGCCTCGACCAGGGCGTTGCTCAATTCCGACAATGCGCTGGCGCAGCGTGTCGTTTCCGACGACGCCATCATGGACGCGCGCCAGCGTGAGCTGGATGACCGCGCCATCACGCTGATCGCCAAGCGCCAGCCAATGGCCAACGACCTGCGCGCTGTGGTCGGCTCGATCCGCATGGCCGGCGACCTCGAACGCATCGGCGATCTCGCCAAGAACATCGCCAAGCGCGTCGGCACTGTCGGCCTCAGCGTTACGCCGCGCGACCTGTCGCATTCCATCGACGCCATGGCGCAGCTGGTGCTGATCCAGGTGCAAGGCGTTGTCGAGGAATATGCCGCCGCGGATGCCGCAGCCCTGGCGAAACTCAGGAATGAGGACGAGCGCATCGACGTCAAGTACACGTCGGTGTTTCGCGAACTCTTGACCTACATGATGGAGGACCCGCGCAACATCACCGCCTGCACGCATCTCCTGTTCTGCGCCAAGAATCTGGAGCGCATCGGCGATCATGTCACCAACATCGCTGAAAATGCGTACTATGTGCTGACCGGCCAGCAATTGCCCGCCAATCGTCCGAAGCAGGACGAGACGGCGATGGCCACTTCGGCCTGACAAGGGTGAACTGCTGATGATTGCGCCACGCATCATGGTCGTGGAGGATGAGGAGCCACTGGGCGTGCTGCTCCGCTACAACCTCGAATCCGAAGGCTACCAGGTCGAGGTGGTGACGCGCGGCGACGAGGCCGAAATCCGGCTGCAGGAAAACGTCCCCGATCTGCTGGTGCTCGACTGGATGGTGCCGGCGGTGTCCGGCATCGAGCTGTGCCGGCGGCTCAGAATGCGGCCCGAGACCGAACGGCTGCCGATCATCATGCTGACCGCGCGCGGCGAAGAAAGCGACCGCGTGCGTGGCTTGTCCACCGGTGCCGACGACTATCTGGTCAAGCCGTTCTCGACGCCGGAGTTCATGGCGCGCGTGAAAGCGCTGCTGCGCCGCGCCAAGCCGGAAGTGCTCTCCAGCGTGCTCAAGGTCGGCGACATCGTGCTCGACCGTGAATCGCACCGGGTCTACCGCAAGAAGAGCGAGATCCGGCTCGGGCCGACCGAGTTCCGCCTGCTCGAATTCATGATGCGCCATCCAGGTCGGGTCTTCTCGCGCAGCCAACTGCTCGACAATGTCTGGGGCGAGACGATCTATATCGACGAGCGCACGGTCGACGTGCATGTCGGGCGCTTGCGCAAGGCGGTCAACAATGGCCGCATGCCTGACGTGATCCGCACCATCCGCGGTGCAGGCTACGCCATCCGCGAAGATTGACGCGCGGCGCGCCGCGCCGTTGCCGGCCTCTCAGGCGACATGTTTGCTAGATTTCGCCTGAATCCCCGGCGCGAAAATCTCCTGGTCGACGAAGCCGAGCGCGCGCATGGCGCAGCCTTCGCGGATCAGCGGCAGTTCGTTGGGTTCGGTGTCGAAGGAAATCGACTTCGAGTGCTGGCCGCCGGCGGTCTGGGCAATCGCATTGCGCAATGCCGGTTCGATCAGATCGAAGGCGGCGGCGCTGACACCGACCATGGCGACGGGGGCGGGATCGATTAGGGCGAACAGGCTGCCAAGGCCGAAGCCGAGCGCTTCCCCGGCCTTGCGGTAGGCTTCCCGCTCGGGACCTTCGGTTTCGCGAGCGCGTGTGGCAAGCCCCCGCATGTCGGCGTCGCCGACATCGACCGGTTCGGCGTCCTCGCTCATCCCCATGGCATTGCGCCAGATGGCGTAGTTGCCGGCATAGGCCTCGACGCAGCCACGCCGCCCGCAGCGACAGAGCGCGCCGCCGGGACGGTGGATCATGTGGCCGAACTCGCCGCCTGAGGAATGGGTGCCGGTGAACAGTTCGCCTTTCAGCACCAACCCCATGCCGATGCCGTGCGAGAGCAGGATGGCAATGAAATCGTCGCGGTAGCGCTCAGGCTGGCGCCATTGCAGCGCCACCGCCATCATGTTGCAGTCGTTCTCCATGGTGGCCGGAATGCCGAACTCCGCTTCCAGTATGTCGGCGAACGCGATGTCGGTCAGCGGCGTGATCGGCGACCACAGCATGGCGCGCGCCTGCGAATCGGTGATGCCCTGGATGCCCATGGCAATGCGGGCGATGCTTTGGACATCGAGGTCGGGATCCTCGAGCCGCCGCCGCACGATTGCCGTGCATTCGCCGATCAGTTCGTCGCGCGGCATGGTCAGCGTGTCCAGCCGGCGCTGCTCCTCGGCGACCACATGGCCGGCATAGTCGATGACGGTGACGGAAAGGAAATTCAGCGACAGCACCACGGTCATCACCGCGGCTGCTTCCGGATTGAGGCCAAGGCCGACCTGTGGCCGTCCGCGTTTCAGCGCACCGGTCTCGCCGGGCTTGCTCTCGGCCAGGATGCCTTCTTGAATCAGGTCAGAAGAGATCGCCGATATGGTCGAATGGCTAAGGCCGGTGGTTGCCGCAATCTCGGTCCGCGACGGCTGGCCGGCCCGGCGCACGGCCGAAATCACCATCGCACGGTTGCGACGGCGCAGATCGTCGTGGCGGATACCAACCGACATCTTTTTTGTTTCCTCCCGGTCCCCCGCGCCTCATGATAGTGGAGGCGGTCAGGGACGCCACGCAAATATTGGCAGAAGCCGGTCACGCTGTCATTGTTTATTGCGGGTCTCGAAAAAAATCGACGACGCCATCAGAATCCATCAGAATCGATGTTGACAGCGTCTCGCCGTTGGACCAGTATTTTTTCGAGGCTCGAAAAAATAGAGCCTCTGTGTGCCGGCCCTCGGGCCAGTTTTGTCGCGCCGCGCGCGGCGCAGGGAGGATTATCATGAACAGATTTGCAGCCGCCATGCTGGCGGGTGTCGCCATGTCGCTGACGCTGGTGTCGGTCGCGCAGGCGAAGGACAAGGTCATCGGCGTGTCGTGGTCGAACTTCCAGGAAGAGCGCTGGAAGACCGACGAAGCGGCGATGAAGGCAGCGATCGAGGCGGCCGGCGACAAGTATATTTCCGCTGACGCGCAGTCCAATCCCGGCAAGCAGCTGACCGACGTCGAGAGCCTGATCTCGCAGGGCGCCAACTCGCTGATCATCCTCGCGCAGGACGCCTCGGCCATCGGCCCGGCGGTGCAGAAGGCGCTGGACGAAGGCATTCCGGTCGTCGGCTATGACCGCCTGATCGAGAACAAGGACGTCTTCTATCTGACCTTCGACAACAAGGAAGTCGGCCGTATGCAGGCCCGCGAAGTGTTCAAGGCCAAGCCGGAAGGCAACTATGTCTTCATCAAGGGCTCGGGCTCCGACCCGAATGCCGATTTCCTGTTCTCGGGCTCGATGGAGGTGCTCAAGGAAGCCATCGACTCGGGCAAGATCAAGAATGTCGGCGAGGCCTATACCGATGGCTGGCTGCCCGCCAATGCCCAGAAGAACATGGAACAGTTCCTGACCGCCAACGACAACAAGGTCGATGCGGTGGTCGCGGCCAATGACGGCACCGCCGGCGGCGTCGTCGCGGCGCTGACGGCGCAGGGCCTTGCCGGAACGGTTCCGGTCTCGGGCCAGGACGGCGACCATGCCGCTCTGAACCGCATCGCGCTCGGCACGCAGACCGTGTCGGTGTGGAAGGATGCACGCGAGCTAGGCAAGAATGCCGCCGAGATCGCCTCGCAACTCGCCGACGGCAAGAAGACGAGCGACATCGCTGGCGCCAAGGACTTCACCACGCCTGGCGGCAACACCGTCAAGTCGTTGTTCCTGACCCCGGTCGCGATCACCAAGGACAACCTCAACGTCGTCATCGACGCCGGCTGGATCAAGAAGGACGAAGTCTGCACGGGCGTCGCCGCCGGCAGCGTCGCGGCCTGCAACTAAGCTTGGCCTGTTTCCATTCGATAACGACGCCGCGGCCCAAAGCCGCGGCGTTTTCTCAACAAGATTTGTGTTTCCGCCATAGGCGGCTAACTTCTAGGCTGTGGTCCGGCATCCGCGTCAGACGGCAAGCCGCTGGGAGGACATCATGACCGACACGACCTCGACTTCGCAGGCCGACACCGCGCGTGCGTCGGAACTCGGCGCGGTCGCCCGGTTCCTGAAAGCGACCGAGATCGACACCCGCATGCTCGGCATGATCGGCGCGCTGCTTCTGATCTGGATCGGCCTGCATGTCATTTCCAGCTTCCGCCTCGGGGTCAATCCGCTCGATTTCGACAGCCGCACCTTCCTGACGCCACGCAACCTCTGGAACCTGTCGGTGCAAACGTCCGCCGTCGCCATCATGGCCTCAGGCATGGTGCTGGTCATCGTCATGCGCAACATCGACCTCTCCGTCGGTTCGGCCGAGGGCCTGATCGGCATGGTGATGGGTTTTGCCCAGGTGCATTTCCTGGTGCGCTTTGTCGGGCTCGAGCTTGGCAATCCGTGGATCTGGGTTCTGGCGCTGGTCATCGGCCTGGCACTCGGTCTTCTGATCGGCGCGTTCCAGGGTTTTGTCATCGCCTATCTCGAAGTGCCGGCCTTCATCGTCACGCTGGGCGGCCTTCTGGTCTGGCGTGGTGCTGCCTGGTGGGTGACCAGCGGCCAGACGGTGGCGCCGCTCGACGCCACCTTCCAGCTGATGGGTGGCGGTCCGGCCGGATCGATCGGCGCGACCTGGAGCTGGGTCGTCGGCATCGTCGCCTGCCTTGCCGTGGTGTTCGCGATGTTCAACGGGCGGGTGCAGCGCAAGCGCTTCCGCTTCCCGCTGCGTCCGATCTGGGCCGAGACGCTGCTCGGCACGGTCACCTGCGCCGTCATCATGGGCGCGGTGTGGCTGGCCAATTCCTATCCGTGGCCGATCGGCATCGTGAACCGGTATGCCGCCGCCAACAACATCACTGTGCCCGAAGGCGGGCTGTTCATCGCGCATGGCATCGCCATCCCGGTGCTGATGGCGGTGACTGTCGGCATCATCATGACCTTTATCACCAAGCGCACGCGTTTCGGCCGCTATGTCTTCGCCATCGGCGGCAATCCGGAAGCCGCCAACCTCGCCGGCATCAACACGCGCTGGATCACCATGAAGGTGTTCATGATCATGGGCGTGCTGGCAACGATCGCCGCGGCGATCTCGTCGGCCCGCCAGAATTCGTCGACCAACGTGCTGGGAACGCTGGACGAGCTGCTGGTCATCGCCGCCGCCGTCATCGGCGGCACCTCGCTCGCCGGCGGTTCGGGAACGATCATCGGCGCCATGCTCGGTGCGCTTTTGATGCAGTCGCTGCAGTCGGGCATGGTGCTGCTCGGCGTCGACTCGCCGCTGCAGAGCATCGTGGTCGGCGCCGTGCTGGTCATCGCGGTGTTTCTCGACACCGTCTATCGCAAGCGCGTTTAGGGGATACGATCATGGCTGACAAAACCGCTCCCTCCGCTGCACCCCCCGGCATGCCGCTGATCGACATGCGCAACATCTCGATCGCCTTTGGTGGCATCCGCGCCGTCGACGATGCGTCCATCGATCTTTTCCCGGGCGAGGTCGTGGCGCTGCTCGGCCATAACGGCGCCGGCAAGTCGACACTCATCAAGATCCTGTCCGGCGCCTACAAGCGCGATGCCGGCCATATCTTCGTCAACGGGCAGGAAGCTTCGATCTCCAATCCGCGCGATGCCAAGAAATACGGCATTGAGACCATCTACCAGACGCTGGCGCTGGCCGATAATGTCGACGCCGCCGCCAATCTGTTCCTCGGCCGTGAAATCATGACTGCCTGGGGCACGCTCGACGATGTCGCCATGGAGGCCGAGGCGCGCAAGGTGATGGGCCGGCTCAATCCGCGCTTCCAGCGCTTCAAGGACCCGGTAATCAAGCTGTCGGGCGGCCAGCGGCAATCGGTGGCGATCGCACGCGCCATCCTGTTCAACGCCCGCATCCTGATCATGGATGAACCGACGGCCGCGCTTGGTCCGCAGGAAACGGCGCAGGTCGGCGAACTGGTCAAGCAGCTGAAGTCGGACGGCATCGGCATCTTCCTGATCAGCCATGACATCCATGATGTGTTCGAACTTGCTGACCGTGTCTGCGTGATGAAGAACGGCCAGGTCGTCGGCACCGCGCGCACCACCGACGTCACCCAGGACGAGGTGCTCGGCATGATCATCCTCGGCAAGTGTCCGCCCGGCGCCATTCCTGGGCCGGGCGCGCTGAAGATCGCCGCCTGAGACACGCACTCTCATCGGGTGACCGCCATCCTCTCATGGTAAGCCGGCTAAATGTCTGGAACTTGATGTGCCACCCGTCGTGATGGTTTGGCCGCGCCATTGTGTTGCCGCGGCGACTTGCCCATAAAGGTTCCCGAACCGTTCATGGGCCTGCGTTGAAGAAGTTTTTCCCGATCCTCGCCTTCATTGCCGTCGCGCTGATCAGCCTGACGATGGCGGGTTTTGCCTACTTCGCCACCCAGGAGGCGGCGCGGATCAAATTCGAGGCGACGGCCGACGACGCGCTCAACCGCATCGAAAGCCGCATCGACCTGCACCTTTCGTTGCTGCGCTCAACGCAGGCGCTGTTCGACGCCCGCAATGGCGAGATTTCGCGGCGCGAATTCAAGGCCTTCTTCAGCGCGCTCGACGCCGACACCAACTTCGCCGGCCTGCGCGGCATCGGTTATCTCAGGCTGGCCAAAGCCGGCGATGAAGCGGCGGTCGAGCGTGACATGTTGCGCGACCGTGGCGTGCCCCACGCTGTCTATCCGGACACGACACAGCCATGGCGCACGCCCGTCGTGCTGTTCGAGCCGCTCGATCCTTCCAACGAGTCGACCATCGGCTACGACATGTTCACCGAACTGGTGCGGCGCGAAGCGATCGAAAAGGCGATGGCCGATGACGCACAGCATGCAAGCGGTCTGGTTCAACTCGGCCAGGACACGGGCGCGGCGCAGACTTTTACCGGCTTCCTAGTCTTCGTCAGGCTCAATGTGGAAACCGCGCCGGATGGCATCAACGCGTCCAGGTCGTCGACTTCAGGCTTTCTCTACGCGGCCTTCCGCGCTCGCGACCTGTTCCAGACGGCGCTCAGCCGCACGCCTTTGCTGCCGGTCAACACAGAGGTCTATGACGGCAAGATCGACGCCGATAATCTTCTGTTCCAGTCGGAAACGCCGCCGGTTGCGAGCTTTGGCGACAGGCTCTTGGTGACGCGCAAGATCATCGTCGCCGGCCGGCCGTGGACGGTGCTGTTTCGGCCGACCAGCGCTTTCTCGCAGCCGTCCTCGCGCGCCATTCCGGTGATGCTCGGACTGTTCGGCCTGCTTTTGGCCGGCGCCATCGCTCTGGTGGCGCGCTACCAGGAGCGCGCCTATGACGCCAAGTCGCTGTTGCACGAGACGACGGAAAAGAGCCTGCTCGAAAAGGATCTGATGCTGCAGGAAATGAAGCATCGCATCAAGAATTCGATCACGCGGGTGCTGGCGATCGCGCGCCAGACGGCGGCGCACGCCACCGACGTAAAGGAGTTCTCCTCCTCCTTCTCGGCCCGCCTGCAGGCAATGGCGGCCTCACAGGACATGCTGACGCGCTCGCGCTGGCAGAAGGCCGACCTTGGCGACCTGTTGCGCATCGAGCTTGGCCAGGTGTTTGGCAAGGAGCTTCCGGACGGGATATTGTCAGGGCCTCAGGTGCTGCTCGACGAGACGACGACGCAGGCGCTTGGCCTTACGTTTCACGAACTGGCGACGAATGCGCTGAAATATGGCGAGGCCGGCAATTCCGTCGGCGCGCTGAAAGTGGACTGGTCGTTTGAAGGGCGCGGATCCGACAGGATGCTGGTCCTGAACTGGCGCGAGGCGGGGCAGAAGCAACTCGAAGCACCGGCCACGACCGGCTTCGGCACCAAGCTGATCGATCTCAATGTCACGCGCGAGTTGCGCGGCACGATCGCCAGAGATTTTCGCGCCGACGGGCTCACGGTGGAAATCAGGATTCCACCGCCTGATGCAGGCAAACAAACGGAGACCGGCTGACCGGTCTCCGTCTTGATTGTTTGACGCCTTTGAAGCGGATCAGCAGCGAGCGGTGTAGAGCCGGCCGCGATTGTCGCGATACTGGCAATAGCCATTGCGCAGGTTGCGCACCAGCAGACCGGAACCGGCACCGACGGCTGCGCCGATGAGCGCACCCTTGCCGCCGCCAACCAGGCCGCCGACGCCGGCGCCAACCAACGTTCCGACACCCACGTCCTGCTCGGTCGTGCTGCAGCCGCTGACGGCGACCACGGCAACCATGGCAATAATCAATTTCCGCATTGAGTCTCTCCTCACTTTCGTCCTCACTTTAGTAAGCTCCAGCCGCCATTTAGCACGAAATGACGGCCTTTGCCCGCTCGATCTTATTGTTGGCGAAGATAGTCTTTTTCGGGGCGTGTCACATTCGACGCAACCGCGACGTTTGAAATCTGCAAGGATGCGTCGAGCGAACCGTCCGGGCGCACGTTCCAGACGATCTGGTCGTAATCCTCTTCCAGGGCAGGATCGACGGCAAGACATTTGGCGACGACATGCTCGGCCTGACCTTGCACATCACCCATGGCGAAAGGCCGCTCGGCGGTGCACGCCTCCGCGGTCTCGAACACGCTGACGGGCACCGACAGTTCGCGGCATTCGGTCATGCTGTTCGAACAGCCGATAACCAGAAGCAAAGCGGCGATGTGTTCCACGGCGAAAAATCCTCTCGCCATAAGAACGGTCGACAGCCGTCAAAGTTCCTGTGACGAAAAGGTGGGGACGTTAGCAATTGGCTGGCCAGGAGCCAGACCAGCCTCTGAGCTCAGCCTGATTTGGGAGCAATGTGGACCCGAGCGATCCTGGCTCAGCCCAGCTGCGACGCCACAATCAGCACGATGGCGGCGACGAGCGCGACAGCGGCGAAACGAAGCAAGGGATGCCAGGCGTGCGGCGCAGGTGAGGCGGAAGCATCAGGATCCTGAAAGCCGCTCATGGAGACGCGGGCGGCCTGCTCCAGCCTGTTCATATCGGCAACCGTCAAAGATCATTCCTCCCATACTTGCGTTGCAGGCCACGGCCGAAGCGTCGGTTGAATCGGCCAGGAGCCGGCAATCTCTGGGAGCCTCAGCATCGGACTTTATGGTGAACGGCCGGTTAAGGAATCCGGCGCTCTGGGCTCTCTGTTTGACACAATTAGGAACGCTCTGAGGCAAAGCCGGCCGCTCACTCGGTTTCGAAATTGCCGTGCGGAACGACAAGCCGATACTCGAGCCGGTCGCCGGTGATCTCCAATGTCGCCGTGCCGTTCAACGATGCCGGCACGACACGTTCGAGGGCAACGCTGCCGAAGCGCTTCTCGGTGCGTCTGTTGTCATTGGCAACGATGGCCTCGACCCAGGTCAGCGACAAAGCCGGCTTATCAGCGGCCTCGGTGACGCTCGACAGATTGGCGGTTACCTCGACGAAGCCATCCGGCCGCGCCAGGGCGCCGTAGCTGAATGAATTGACGGCGAGCTCGTGCATGGCCAGGCCGATATGAAGCGCGGCATTGGGATTGAGGTAGGGGTTGACGCCATTGAAGCGCAGGCTCTGTATGGGATCGGCGCCATAGCGTACGACCTGGCCACGGACAAGCTCGCGCAGTGCGGCACCCCGCCAGTTCGACGACGTCACCAGATCCTGGGAGGAGGCCAGTGACTGCAGCCGGCCGCGAAAGCGCGTGAGGAAATCGTCCGATGTCTCGGAATAGCGGCCGGTCTGGGTGGCAATGCTCTGGATAATGGCCAACAGGTTCTTGGAGCGGTGGCTGACCTCGCGCAACAGCGTCTTCAGCGTCTGCTCGCGGCGTTTCTGCTCGGTGGTCTCCACCATCGTGGTGACGACGCCCTGCACATCGCCGCGGTCCCCATGATCGGCGTCGACCCACACCTGGAACCAGCGGATACCGTCGGTGGCGGGCACACTGAGCTCGACGTGCTCGGGATTTCCGGAGGCCATGACACGGCGTTTGGCGGTATCGATGTGCTCGACCTGCGCCGCCGGCAGTATGCCGCTGCTGTCCGCGGAGTCGGAAGCCCATGGCTCACGCATGTTGCGCGCCCACACGGTCTTCATCTCGCGGTCCTGGTACAGAACGGAGATACCGGCATTGTGCAGAGCGTGGAGCAAGGCACGACCGAGTTGCATGCCGCTTTCAGCGGGATGCAGGGCGATGACTTCGTCACTCCGCCCGTTGTCGCCTGTCTCTCCGCCTCTGGAACGCATCAGTCACCTGTCCGCCCACCCAAGCTGAACGATTCACTCTGAAATGAGTTCCTGAAATAAGCCCTGAAACAGGTCCGCCGGACGGCGTCCCGTTGAAGGACACCGCCCGGCGGTGGCTGGAAACCGTTTGAGGGGTGCGGCTTCCAGTGTTTGGCTCGCTATCCGGTCTTACGACGCCCGCCTGAACAGGCCGGCCAGAAGCGAGATGACGAGGAAGGCGAGAAAGATGAAGAACAGGATTTGCGCGATGCCGGCGGAGGTGCCGGCGATACCGCCGAAACCAAGCGCGCCGGCGATGATCGCCACGACCAGAAATACGAGCGCCCAGTAGAGCATGATCCGTCTCCTTCCGATGCTGGGATAAGAACGTGGGTGGTTGGTGTTTGTTCCACCCTTTGCCGAAAAAGACGGCCTTTGGAAGGGCCTGGGCGCGAATTGATTTCAAGCACGCGAGCGCGACCGGCAACTGGCGATCGCCAGGTTGACGATCGCCAGTGCTGGCAACGCCGCGCGATGCGGCGAATGTTGTGCTAGGCGGCGGCCTTGGCCTGCCGGTCGAAGAACAGCGCCTGGCTGATCAGCGCTTTGACCATGTCAGGATTGAACGGCTTGGTGACCAGGAAAGCGGGCTCGGGCCGCTCGCCGGTCAGCAGACGCTCGGGGAAGGCAGTAATGAAGATCACCGGCACCGAGGTCGACGACAGGATCTCGTTGACCGCATCGATGCCCGAGCTGCCATCGGCAAGCTGGATGTCGGCCAGCACCATCTTCGGCCTTGTCTTGCCGAACATCGCCACCGCCTCGGAATGGGTACGGGCGGTGCCGACGACACGATGGCCGAGGCTCTCGACCATTTCCTCGATGTCCATGGCGATCAGCGGCTCGTCCTCGATGATCAGCACGTCGGTCGCCACCTGGCGGGAAATCTCGTTGCTCGCCTGGGCAAGCAGGTCGGAGAATTCCCTGGCGTCGACATCGAGAATTTCAGCGGCCTCGTCCTCGCTAAAGCCTTCGACCGCGACCAGCAGGAAGGCCTGGCGTGGCCGTGGTGCGATGGCGTTCAGATTGGCGGCGGCGCGCTGCTCCCATGCGGATTGCGCGTGCTCCTGCGGAACGCGGATGGCGATGGAGGTGAACAGTTTGGCGAAAACCTTGTAGATCGCGATGCGGTCGTTCGACGCTTCGGGGAAGATGTCAACGTCGGCGATGATGGCTTCGAGCATCGCGGCGACCAGCGCATCGCCACTCTCCTGCGATCCGGATACGGCGCGCGAGAAGCGGCGCAGGAACGGCAGGTGCGGAGCAATGGTTGCGGAAAGGCTCATCATAGACGTCTCCCTCAGATGACGTGATTGCATAGATTCCAGGTCAAGCTGATTGCAAGCCCCGGCAAACAAACGCGGGTTTTGCGAAAAAGTTCCGAGGCTTGTGGAACGAAACAGTGTTGGCGACGTTTGTGGGGCGATGGGCAACCAGACGAGGGGGCCGCTTTGTGTTGTGTAATAGGGCGGCTCGGGCGCTGGAATTTAAGGGCGAAATGAAGGACATGAATAAAGATCCACTGGCTGGCGCCGCTGACAGGCGCCGGGCCAATTCCGGTGACCCGCTCGGGGCGAATTCGGAAATCGGCCGCAAACTCAAACAATATTATGACGAGCTGGTCTCCGACAATGTGCCGGATCGCTTTGCCCAGTTGCTCAGCCAACTGGAACAGGCTGAACCCGCACAGAAGAAGGACTGAGGCATGGCAGCTGTCTCACAAGGCTTCAAGACCGATCTGCTCGGCTCGATCCCGAGCCTGCGGGCCTTTGCCGTGTCGCTGACGCAGAATGCCGACAAGGCCGACGACCTGGTGCAGGAAACGCTGGTCAAGGCCTGGGACAAGCATGAGAGCTTCCAGCCGGGCACCAATCTCAAGGCATGGCTGTTCACCATCCTGCGCAATGAGTTTTATTCGCAGATGCGCAAGCGCGGCCGTGAGGTACAGGACAGCGACGGCATCATGACGGCCAGGCTCGCCGTTCATCCGGCCCAGCATGGTCAGCTCGACCTGAAGGATTTCCGCAGCGCTCTCGAGCAATTGCCCGAGGACCAGCGCGAAGCCATCATCCTCATCGGCGCGTCCGGCTTTTCCTATGAGGAAGCGGCCGAGATCTGCGGCTGCGCGGTCGGAACGATCAAGAGCCGGGTCAGCCGGGCGCGCACGCGGTTGCAGGAGATTCTGAAAATCTCCGGCGAAGACGAATACGGGCCGGATGCGATCTCGTCCCAGGTGACGGGTTCAAACGCTGCCTGACAGTGGGGCCCGTTTGTGGGCTCCGGTTGCTTCAAATCCTGAATCGATGAGCGTTTCAGACAGGCGCGCGGCCGCAGGCTGCGGCCAGCGCCCCGATGAGATCGTCGCCCGAATAAGGCTTTGTCACCAGCCGGATGTCGGGAAAGGACGCCTTGATCTCGTCCGCGTCCGAATAGCCGGAGGCAAAGACGAAGGGCGTGCCCGCCTCACGCAGTTGCGCGGCGAAGTCGAGCGTCGACGTCCCTCCCAGCATCAGGTCGACGATAACGCCGTCGAACCTGTCGGCGACCGTCTGCTCGTCGATCTCTGCCAGGTCGCGGGCAATCACCACGTCGCCGGCGCCATGGTCGCGGCAAAGCTGCTCGACATCCATGGCGATCAGGAACTCATCCTCCAGGACCAGAATTCGCAATCCCTCGAGCAATGGCGGCACCTGGCAAATTCTCCCTAGTTCCGGCAGCACTTCAAATCAACACCACACTGGATCTCAACAATCCACCAGTGGCCTTGCACCCTGAATTCGCTTGCCGGGGCTGCTCCAACGTCAGACGAACCGGATTCGTCTCACTGGAGCGGGGCAAGTCATGATCGGTATTCGACACCCTGTCATTTAAAAAAGACATGCCCCGACCGCCGACGCCGGAACCACAACCCCTGTTAGCCGTTGCAGTCAGTCTGCCACAAAGGCTTTCGAAAGAGGGATCGAAATGTCTGGCCAGAATGGTCGTTCTTTTTCCAGCCGTCAGTACCCCTGCGAGAATTGCCCGCTTCGGCCACTGCCGGCGTTCCGGGAGTTCGAGAAGCAGGAGCTTGCCTATGTCAGCAAGTTCAAAAAGGGCGAACTGGCCGTCGACAAGGGCGCCACGGTGCTGGTCGAAGGCAGCCACAGCGCCCATCTCTACACCGTGCTTTCGGGCTGGGCCTTCCGCTACAAATTGCTGTCGGACGGCAGGCGCCAGATCCTGAACTATTCCATGCCCGGCGATCTCATCGGCCTGCAAGGTAGTGTGATGGGTGAAATGCAGCACTCGATCGAGGCGCTGTCGCCGATGCTGTTGTGCGTCTTCGAGCGCGAAAACCTGCACGAGCTCTACCGCAACCATCCGGGGCTTGCCTACGACATTACCTGGCTGGCGTCGCGCGAGGAGCGCATGCTGGACGAGAATTTGCTCAGCATCGGCAGGCGCACGGCGATCGAGCGCACCGCCTATCTTATCGCTTTCATCGCCAGCCGCGCGGCGATAGTCGGGCTCAACGGCAAGGCGCCGGTGCAAATCCCGATCACGCAGCAGCACATCGCCGATACACTCGGCCTATCGCTGGTCCACACCAACAAGACGATCCGAAAGCTGATCGACCGCAAGCTGATCGCCTGGCGCGACGGCGGTTGCGAAGTGGTCAACAGGCAAGCGCTGAAGGACCTCGCGCGCTGGGAGGGTTTGAGCGAAGGTCGCCGGCCGCTGATCTGATGCCGCTGATCCAGCAGGGAAACCAGTCCAGCCGGTTGGACTCGCACAGGCAAACACCCATTCATGGATATGGTCTTCCGATTTCGGAACCTTGACGTGTGTCGGGCGTTTGAAACCAAGCAAACGCAAGGAGTTATAGAATGGCAACTGCCGCAGGAAAAACCGCTGGCGAAAGCCAGACGAATGCCGACCTCGAAGCCGATATCCGCCAGTTGAAGGCCGACATCGAAAAGCTGACCAAGCAATTGGCCAAGACCGGCGAACATGGTTATGGCACCGCCCGGCGCGCCGCCGCCGAAGGCGTCGAGCAATTGCGCGCCCAGGGCGAAGCCGCCTTCGACAGTCTTCGCGGCAACGCCAAGGACCTTGAGGCCCAGATTACCGCCAATGTGCGTGAAAAGCCGGTGACGTCGCTGGCGATCGCGGCCGGCGTCGGCTTTCTGTTCGCGCTTCTCGCCCGGCGCTAGTTTTCGCTAGAGATGGGGACGCTGGCATCGCTGATCTCGGCCCTGGCCTCGGGTGAAGCCGTTGCCGCCATGCGCCGCGCGCGCACGACGGCAATCGTCTATGGGTTTGCCGCCGTGGCGGCTCTATGCGGCCTCGGATTCCTTTTGGGGGCTGCCTATATCTGGGCCGCTGACCGATATGGGCCGATGGCGGCATGCCTGGGCTTCGCGGCCGGCTTCCTGGTGATCGCGGGGCTCATTCTGCTCGTCCATCAACTGGCCGCCGGCACGCGCGCGCGCCGCCGCGCTCGGCGGCGCAATGCCGATCTCAAGGCGCTCGGCATCACGGCAGCGCTTGCCGTGCTGCCGTCGCTGCTCAAGGGAAAAGGTGGCAAGGAACTTGTCCTTGGCCCGATCATCGCGCTGGTGGCGTATGCCATCTACAAGGAAAACGTCAAACCGGACCGGGACGACAATGCCGACGGCGAGGCCGAGTAACTAACGTTCGGCAGGATACTCAGGTCGGCAGGTCTTCCAGCGGCAGCGATATTTCGGCGAAGACGCCTTCGCTGCGGAATTCGTGGACCACCTCGCTGGACAAAACCTTGGCGAGGCTGCGGCGGATCAGGATCGAGCCGAAGCCCTGGCGTTCTGGCGGCTGGACCTGCGGCCCGCCGCTTTCACGCCAGGTCAGCACGAGGCGGCGTGCGCCTTTCTTGCCCAGCGCCTTCCAGTCGACGTCGACCTTTCCCGAGCCCACCGACAGCGATCCGTATTGCAGCGCATTGCTGGCCAGTTCGTGCATGATCAGGCCGAGCCCCACCGCCTGGTCGGGCGAAAGCAGCAGATCGGGGCCGGAAATCGCGATGCGCGGCTGTTCGGCAGCGTCGAACGGCTTGACCTCGATCTGCATTAATTCGCGAATGCCGATGCCGCGCCATTCGCGATCGGACAGCAGGTTATGGGCAGCCCCCAGTGCCTGCAGCCTGGCGCCGAAGGCTTCGAGGAATTCGCTTGGGCGGCGGGCATGGCGAACGGTCTGCGTCGCCAGCGCCTGCACGGTGGCCAGCGTGTTCTTGACCCGGTGGTTGAGCTCGCGCAGCAACAGCCTTTGCCGCTCCTCACCGAGCTTGCGTTCCGATATGTCGTAGTTGACGCCGAAGATCAGCGTCGGTTTGCCTTCGCCGTCGCGTTCGACGACGCGGCCGCGGGTGGCTATCCAGCGCGGCGGATCGAAGCCTTTGACCCGGTATTCGCCGAAATAATCGTCGCTGCCGGTCAGGGCGTCACGAAAGCGCGTCTCGGTCTGGTAGACGTCGCGCGGGTCGATGGCGCCAAGAATGTCGCGTGCACGCAGCCTATTCGAACGCGGCAGGTTGAACAGCTCCGACAGGCGCACATCGCATTCGATCATGTCGGTGCGGATATCCCAGGCCCAGCTGGCAAGCGAGGCGGCATCGAGCGCAATGGCGCGGCGCTTTTCCTCCTGCGCCAAAGCCGCCTCGGCAATGGCGCCGCTGCGGGTCGCGTCCTTGAGCGTAAACAGACTGGCGGCGAGGTCGGCCAGCGCCTTCAGTTGGTCGAGCGCGGCAGTGGAGGGAAATTCATGCGGCTCCCGGTCGAGTACGCACACGGTGCCGATGCGCGCGCCGGCCACCACCATCGGCGCACCGACATAAAAGCGGACATGGCGCTCGCCGGTGACCAGCGGATTGCGGGAGAAGCGGGGATCGATGCTGGCGTCTGGCACCACCATGGGCTCGTCGCGGGCGGCAATGGCATGGGCGCAGAACGATATATCGGTGGCGGCCTCGGTTTCGTTGAGGCCGACACAGGACTTGAACCACTGGCGTTCGGTATCGAGCAGCGTGACCAGCGCGATCGGCGCCTGCATCACCGCGGCGGCGAGGCTGGTGATGCGATCGAAGTCGGGGTCGGAGGCCGTGTCGATCGCATCAAGCCCATGCAGCACGGCAAGCCGCTCCGGCGCCGCCACGGCACGGCGGACCTCGACCGGCAGACCTGTTTTCTGCACCCTGCTATCCACCAAGCCCCCTCGCTTGCAGGCCGCAATGGCGCGCGTCTTGCGCCGCCGTCTGGACCCGGAACTTTTGTAGYAAGCAATCGTTACCCGACCATGTTTCGCCAGCCATGGTCGTTTTATCGACCACGCCTGCAGTCGCACGATGGGAACGCCGCCAATGACCAAGATCATCCCTGTGAACAAAGCCCGTCAGGGGCGTTGGGGTTGGCACGGCCTGCGCATCCTGATCGCCGCGATGCTCCTGGCCTTCATCGCCTGGGGTGTCGCCGAGATTTATGGCGAGAAGATCGACAACAATGCTCCCGCCAACCAGAGTGCGCCCGCCAGCCAGGGGCAGCCGGCCGGCGGCTAAATCGCCCCTCGTCTTCGGCGCCAGCATCAGGCAGCCTTTGCCTGGGCGGCACGCGCCGGCACCAGAACTTTCAATGCGCCGGGATGAATCTGCACAGCTGTTTCGCGCTCCAGCTTGACCAGTTCGCCGTCGATGACGGCGCCGAACTTCTTGCTTCCCGTGTGGATTTTCACAACTGCCTTGTCGGCCTGATGGATTTCGACATGGTCGCTGTCGCGCCATCTGCCGCGCGCCATGTCGAAAAGAGCCCTGGCCAGTTGACCGCGTTGCCGCGCCACGGTGACATAGATGCCCAGCACGCCGCCGGCAGGATTGTCGGCATAGGGCAGGTGACCCTCGCCGAACAGATTGTTGGAGATGCCAATGCCGCTGATGCGGGTCACGATCTCGGCGTCGCCGACCGTCAATGTCACCTTCATGGCGGGCGGATTGTTGATTGTCGTCCAGGCGGCCTTTGCCGAAGCACGGATCTTTCCCAGGCGCGAAGCGAACTCCATATTGTCGCGCAGCCTCACCATCCTGGCATGCAGGCCGATCGAGAACTGGTGCACGAAGGGTCGGCCATTGGCGCTGGCGATGTCGATGGCGATGACCTCGCCGTCGGCAAAGGACGTCAGCGCCCCGTCGAGGGTCTGCGGAATGCCAAGGCCGCGGGCGAACAGGTTCATGGTTCCCGCAGGCAGGACAGCCAAGGCTTTCTTGCCATTCATCAGCCGCGCCGCAGCGGCCGAAATGGTGCCGTCGCCGCCACCGGCCAGCACGACCTCGATGCCGCGCCGCGAGGCGACCTTGTCGAGCGCTGCGACAATGTCCTTGCCGGCGACGATGTCGATATCGATGGTGTGGCCAGCCGCCTCAAGCGTCTGGCGCATCCGGTCGGAAAACGCGGATAGATCGGTCGTCCGCATGGTGCCGCCGTCCCGGTTCAGCACCGCTGCAAATCGCATGCCCCACTCCGTATTCATTAGTGGGCTGGATGGGTCCAGCCACAGGCTGAAACGGCTTGGCCGGACAAAGGTTCCGCCGGCAGACCGAAATGTCGGGCGATTCCACAGGCTTGCCCGAGGTGCGGCAAGAACCCTGTTTTTTCGGAACAAGCGCCTTGTCACGACGTTGTGAACGCATTGGAGGCGCCGCTTTCGGGTCTCCCGGCAAATGTTTTGCCGGCCGTGGCGCGCACGAGATCACGCAAGAGGAGACATATCATGATCCGCACTCTTTTCGCGACGACCGCACTCGCAACGCTGATCGCAACCGGTGTGTTTGCGCAGTCAACGACGGCCCCGGCGACGACCCCGGCTCCGGCTGAAGCCCCTGCCACCATCGCGCCGGCAGCGCAGCAGGCCGACGGCGCCCTGATGACCAATATTGTCGGTGAATCCGTCTATAACGGCACCGGGGACGATGCCCAGAAGATCGGTGACGTCAGTGATGTCGTCTTCGACGAAAACGGCCAGGCCAAGTCCGCCATCATCGGCGTCGGCGGCTTCCTCGGCATCGGCAGCAAGAACGTCGCCTTCGACTATGGCAAGCTGCAATGGGTCGAGAAGAACGGCGACCGCTGGTTGGTTGCCGAGACGACGAAAGAAGCGCTGACGGCGCTGCCGGATTTCGACCGCAAACCTTATGATCCGGCGCCGCCGGCGCCCGCCGCTACCGACAGTGCGCAGAACGATCCGCAGAAGCCTGTCGACCTCAACGCCGCGCCGTCGGAACCGGTGGTTAAACGCGCCGAAGGCAATCTTGCCACCAATATTGTCGGCGAGACGGTCTACAACGGCACCGCAGACGACGCCCAAAAGATCGGTGACGTCAACGACATCGTGCTGACCAAGGACGGCAAGGCCCAGTCGCTGGTCATCGGCGTCGGCGGCTTCCTCGGTATGGGCGAAAAGAACGTCACCTATGATTTCGCCAAGGCCGCATGGGCGCAGAAGAATGGTGATCGCTGGCTGGTCGCCCAGACGACCAAGGAGGAGTTGCAGGCGCAGCCGGATTTCGACCGCAAGGTCTATGATCCGGTGCCGGTGACGACGATGTCCGACGCCGGGACGCCGGCTGCTCCGGCAACCACGGCGCCTGCGGCGACCGCGCCGGCTGCTCCGGCGCCGATGGACAAGACAGCCGAGGCTCCGGTGGCCGAGTCGCCGGATGTGAAGGCCACCGATCCGACGCAGACGGCGGCGATCGACAAGTCGACCCTGACCGAGATGCCGGTCGGCGAGATCAGGGGCGACGATTTGAAAGGCACGACAGTCTACGGCGCCGATGACGCCAAGGTCGGCGAGATCGGCGATGTCGTGCTGGCGCCCGACAGCAAGCCCGATGCGGTCATCGTCGATGTCGGCGGCTTCCTCGGCATCGGCGCCAAGGAGGTCGCGGTCGGCATGGACAAGCTCAAATTCATGACCGACAAGGACGGCAAGAAGTATCTCTACACCAACTTCACCAAGGAGCAGCTGCAGGCGCAGGCCGCCTACGACAAGGGCAGCTATGCCGAGAAGCGGGATGAGCAGCGGATGATGGTGCAGTAAGGAAGGGAATACGGCAGTAGGGATTAGGCAGCAGGCGAGGAATTAGGTGGCTAAGCATCAAGTCGCCGAGATATACTGCCTACTGCCTACCCACGTACCCAACCACGCCATCATCCGTTAATTCCGCCAGTGCTACGGACTGGTCGAGATGTTCGGCGCGCCAGGCAAGCAGGCGCTCCGCAAATTCAAGCCGCACGCTGAGATAGGCCTGGTCGGTGGCGACGTTGATCAGTTCGCCCGGATCCTTCGACAAGTCGAACAGCAGCGGCGGCAGGCCGCCACTGAAATGCACGTATTTGAAGTCTTCCGTTCGGATGACGGCAAGATTGCATTGGCGCGAGCCGATGCCGAAATGCCGTTCGGCTTCACCGTTGGCAATCGAGCGGAAATCGAACTCCCAATGCGCGGCGTCGCGCCAATCCTCCGGCGGTTCATCTTGCAGGAACGGTTTTAGCGAGCGGCCGTCGAGATGCGGCTGCGCGTCGGCGTCCAGCAGATCGAGCAAGGTCGGGAAGATGTCGACAGCCTCGGTGAAGTGGTTGACGGTCGAGCCGGCTGCATTGCCGCGGCGCGGGTCGCGGACGATCAGTGGGATGTGATAGCTGCCGTCGAAGAAGCCGCCTTTTCCCAGCATGAAATGGTCGCCCATCATCTCGGCATGGTCCGAGGTCAGCACGATGATCGTGTCATCCCAGGCGCCAGCGGCATTGAGTGCCTGCCAGATGCGTCCAAGCTGCGAGTCGACTTCCGAAATCAGGCCGTAGTAGATCGCGCGGATGGCGCGGAGATTGTCGTCGCCCCAGTCGCAGACCTTGCCGTCCGTGCCGGGGCGGAAACTTCTCCGCTTCTGGCGGCCGAGGTCATAAGCCAGATAGAGATGGCTTTCTGCTTCCGCCTGCCAGCTTGCGCCACGACGGAAGGCCGGACCGTCGGCTGGATCATAAAGCGTGTTGTAGGGCGCCGGCACGATGAAGGGCGGGTGCGGGCTAATGAAGGAGACATGCGCGAGCCATGGCGCATCCTGTTCGTCCAGCCAGCGGATGAATTCGCCGGCGAGGAACGCGGTCGGCGTTTCGTCCCTGGAATAGACAGGCGGCGCGTTGGTCACGGCGTCGCCAACCTGTTCGCCTACAGGGCGATGAATGCCGGGAGAGCCGGCGCTGGTATCGACGCCACGCGCCTTCAGCCATGAGAGCCACGGCTTCTGATGCTCGGGCAGGAACTGGCGCACGCTGAAGCCGGGCAGCACGCCCTCATAGCTTTTCAGGCGGGGGTCGCCCGGCGCCATTGTGCGTGGATCGGACGAGACGTCGGTGTAGCCGAACAAAGTCGGATCATAGCCGAGGGCGCGGGTCGAGAGCGCGATGTTGCCGTGGCGGGCGTCGAGCGGCGTGCCGTTGCGGCAGACGCGGTTGTTCATCTGGTAGAGGCCTGTGTAGAGGCAGGCGCGGGCCGGAGAGCAGGGCGCCGCGCCGCCGTAATGCCGCTTGAAAAGGACGCCCTCGGCGGCCAGCGCATCGGCATTCGGTGTTTTCACCACCGGATGGCCGGCAGCCGACAGGCAGTCGCCTCGCCATTGGTCGCAAGAGATCAGAAGGATGTTCGGGCGTCTGCTTTTCGCGGCCAATGGCTGTATCCTGTCACGTCGGGAAGACGTTCAATGAACCGAATCCTGACGGCGGCGCAAGCCTGTCAGGATCGCTGAAATGGTGAACGACAATTTTCTGTTGTTCACTAATAGACTACAGTCCATCCTGAGTTTGCCGCCTTTGCCGCTGTCGGTGGGACCCTCATATAGGCGTGGACAGCGGCGAGGGCCGCACAAACACCAGGGAAGGAGCAAGACAATGCTCGACCAGATCAAGGGCCTGCATCACGTCACGTCGATGGCCGGCGATGCGCGCCAGAACAATGATTTCTTCACCCACAAGCTCGGCCTGCGCCGGGTCAAGAAGACCGTCAACTTCGACGCGCCTGACGTCTATCACCTCTATTATGGCGACGAGCACGGCACGCCGGGCTCGGTGATGACCTATTTTCCGTTCCCGGACATTGCCAGGGGTCGCCACGGCGTCGGCGAGGTCGGCACCACGGCCTATTCGGTGCCGGCGGGTACGCTCGACTATTGGGAAAAGCGGTTTGCCGATGAAGGCGTTGCCGGTGTCTCTCGCGAAGAGACGTTCGGCGAGAAGCGGCTTGCCTTTGCCGGTCCCGACGGCGATGGTTTCGCGCTCGTCGAAGACAAGGCCGACAGCCGCGCGCCATGGTTGAAAGGCGGCATTCCCGCCGACGAGGCGATCCGCGGCTTCCACTCGGTGTCGCTACGCCTCAAGGATGGCGGCGCCACCGAGGAACTGTTGAAGTTCATGGGCTATGAGCAGGTCGACAAATCCGGCAATGTGAGCCGGTTGGCGGTGAAGAACGGCAACGGCGCCGATGTCGTCGACGTCGAATCGTTGCCGACGGCTGGCTTCGCCAATCTCGGCGCCGGTTCGGTGCACCATGTCGCCTTCGCCGTGGAGAACCGCGCCAAGCAGCTCGAAGTGCGCAAGGCACTGATCGATACGGGCTATGGCGTGACGCCGGTGATCGACCGCGACTATTTCTGGGCGATCTACTTCCGCACGCCGGGCGGCGTATTGTTCGAAGTCGCCACCACCGAACCTGGCTTCGACCGCGACGAGGACACCGCCCATCTCGGCGAGGCGCTGAAGCTGCCGACGCAGCACCAGCATCTCAGACCCTATCTCGAACAGCACCTGCAGAAGCTGGAAGGCTGAAGACGATGAGCAAGGACGACTACATCCACAAGACCCTGCCGGGTTCGCCCGGCGGCCCGCTGCTCTTCGTCTTCCACGGCACCGGGGCGGACGAGAACCAGTTGCTGTCGCTGGGGCGCGACCTCGCGCCCCAGGCGACCATCGTGTCGCCGCGCGGCGATGTCTCCGAGCACGGTGCGGCGCGCTTCTTCCGCCGTACCGGCGAGGGTGTCTACGATATGGACGACCTCGGCCGGGCGACCGGCAAGATGGCCAGGTTCATCAAGGCGCAGATTGCGGCGGCGAAGCCGTCTTCGGTGCTCGGCCTCGGCTATTCCAACGGCGCCAACATCCTGGCTTCGGTGGTGTTTGCCGCACCCGACCTGTTCGATGCGGCGGTGCTGATGCACCCGCTGATTCCGTTCGAACCTGAGGTGAAGGGCAGCCTTGCCGGCCGCCGCATCCTGGTCACCGCCGGCAGGCGCGACCCGATCTGCCCGCCCAATCTGACCTCGCGGCTGGAGGCCTATTTGCGTGCCGATGGCGCCGATGTCACAGTGGAATGGCACGATGGCGGCCACGAGGTGCGGCCAAACGAGATCGAAGCGGCTAAGCGGCTTTTCGCCGCCGCGCCGGTTGAAGGAGCAAGCAATGGCTGACCAATTGCCGGAGATCGAACTTGAGGACCGCGGCTCCAAGGGCCGCTATGTCCTGCGCGGGCCGGACGGCGCCGAGGCGGAGATGACCTTCACCAAGATCGGCGAGCACCAGATCATCATCGATCACACCGAAGTGCCGGACGTGTTTCGCGGCCAGGGAGCCGGGCTTCGGCTCGTCACCCGCGCCGTCGAGGACGCGCGGGCGGTGGGCAAGAAGATCATCCCGCTCTGCCCCTTCGCCAACGCCCAGTTCCGCCGCCACCCGGAATGGGCCGATGTGCTGAAGCAATAGGCCTCTTTGCCTTCTCCCCTTGTGGGAGAAGGTGGATCGGCGCGCAGCGCCGAGACGGTTGAGGGGTGCGTGAAAGATCACGGTTCTTGCCAAGCTGGAACACCCCTCATCCGACCTCGCTTCGCGAGGCCACCTTCTCCCACAAGGGGAGAAGGGATAAGCCAGCCGCTCAGCCACAAGAGCGAACACGTCTCTGGCATTTGCGCAGTTCGGCCTTCTTGCCTAAGTACACAGTTCGCTGCGGTTCGTCCGCTCCTGCCAACTGACCGAATGGCTTCCTGATGACCGAAACCGATCTCGTCCCCGTCTTCGACGGCCACAACGACACGCTGCTGCGGCTTTACCAGTCGAAGGACACCGATGTCGAAAAGCTGTTCATCGACGGGACGCAGGGCGGCCATATCGATCTGCCGCGTGCCAAGAAGGGCGGCTTTGCCGGCGGCATGTTTGCGATCTTCCCGCCGCCGGTGGAGAAGGCCAAACGCTCCGCGGTGCCGCCGGCGCCGAGCGACAATGAGCCGTTGCCGCCGGAACTGCCGCGTGCCGACGCGCTGACGTCTACCATCGGCATGGCCTCGATCCTGTTTCGGCTGGAGCGGGCGGGAGCGCTGACTGTCTGCCGCAGCGCCGGCGATATTCGCGCGGCCATGGCGAAAGACTCCATCGCCGCAGTGTTCCACATCGAAGGCGTCGAGGCGATCGACCCTAAGCTCACGCTGCTCGATGTGCTCTATGAAGCCGGCCTGCGCTCGCTCGGCATCGTCTGGAGCCGTCCCAACGCCTTCGGCCATGGCGTACCGTTCCGCTTTCCGTCGTCGCCCGATACCGGGCCAGGGCTGACCGATGCCGGCAAGGCCTTGGTCAAGGCCTGCAATCAGCTGAAGATCATGATCGACCTGTCGCATCTCAACGAAAAAGGCTTTCGCGATGTCGCAGCACTCAGCGATGCGCCGCTGGTCGCCACCCATTCGAACGTGCATGCGCTTTGCGGCCATTCTCGCAACTTGACCGACTGGCAGCTCGGCGCCATCCGCGAGACCGGTGGCATGGTCGGACTGAACTTCGCCACCGGCTTCCTGCGCGACGACGGCAGGATGAACTCGGACACCAGCCTCGACATCATGGTGCGCCATGTCGATTCGCTGCTGCAGGCGCTGGGCGAGGACGGCGTTGGGCTCGGCTCGGATTTCGACGGCGCCATGATCCCGGCGGTCATCGGCGACGTTGCCGGCCTGCCGAAGCTGATCGATGCGCTCGCCGCGCGCGGTTTCGGGCGCGCGCTGATCGAGAAGATCGCTTACCGCAACTGGTTGAGTGTTCTCGAAAGAACCATAGGCTGAGGCTTAAGCGCCCATGCGCTTTAGCCAGTCCTGGCCGGTGCCACGATCCTTGATGATGGGCAGCGGGTTTTCCGAATCCAGCCGCGCGCAGATGCGGTAGACCTCGAGTGTGTCGGCGCTCATCTCACCGCGCTTGTAGAAATACATGGCGGCGGCATAGCGCGTGCGGCCGGACCATTTTTCGCCGAGCGGCGTGTTGACCAGCTGCCACTGTTCGGCGGCTTCCGTCTCGTCATCCGGTTGGTCGGCCATTGTCAGAAATCCGCCGGCGGATTGGCGGTGCGGCGGTCGAGCTTGATGAAGGGACGGGCCACCACCTTGGCCCGCTTCATCAGCTTCTGGTACTGCAGCTCACGCATGGCGTAGATCTCGACCCAGAGGTCTTCCACCATTGTATCACCGTAGGGCCGCGCCAGCGAAGCGATGGCGATGTTGCGCTTGGCCATCGGCGACCACATGGCGGCGCTGACCAGGCCGACCTCCAGATGCTTCTTGTGATAGACGATGGCGTGTTCGGCCGGGATGTTGCCTTCGATCTCCAGTCCGACCAGCACGTAGCGCAGCTTGCGTTTGGCGCGGGCTTCGAGGATGGCGCGGCGACCGTTGAAATGGCCTTTTTCCAGGTCGACCATGAAGCCGAGGCCGATCTCATCCGGCATGCGCAAACGGTCGGCGCGGATGGCATGTTCGGCGGTGGTGAAGTCGGCATTGGCGACGATCAGGCCGGCCTCCAGCCGGGCCCGATTGAGCGCGGTGTAGCCGATGGCGCGAATGCCGCGCAGTTCGCCGGATGTCATCAGGCGGTCCCAGAGGCTGAGCGCCTTTTCGGCCGGCACGAACAGTTCGTAGCCGAGATCGCCGGTGAAGCCGGTGCGCGAGATGGTGACGGTGCCGCCATCATGCGGGAATTCGGCGAGGTCGAAGATCTTCAATTTCTCGACACCGGAAAAGCCGGCATCGCGCAGCACCGCAAACGAGGTTGGCCCTTGCAGCGCCAGGCCGGCGACGGCTTCGGTTTCTTCTTCGACCGTCACGTCAAAACCTATAGCGCTGTCGAGCAGCCAGGGCAGATGCCGCTCCTGCGAGCATAGCCGGAAGCGGGTCGGCGACAGCCGAAACAGCGTGCCGTCGTCGAGGACAAAGCCCTCGTCGTCGCACCAGGCGGTGTAGTGGACGCGGCCGGGTTTCAGCTTGGTAACATCGCGCAGCGTGACGCGGTCGAGGAAGGCTTCGGCGTCCGGGCCTTCGATGCGGTATTTGGTCATCGGCGAAATGTCGAACAAAGCCGCCTGGCTACGGATGGCGAAATATTCGAGTTCCTCATCCCACAGCGAATGCGGAGCGCGATAGCCGACCCAGTTGTACCAGTCCTGGGTATTCGCGAGTGCATCGATACGCGGCTGGAACGGGGTGCCGAGACGCAGCGTGCGGAAATGCGATTGCGCGGCGGTGCGGGCCTTCGATGATTTGATGGTGGGTTGATGGTTCATGACAGCGATCCTTCGCGCCCCCCTCTGTCCTGCCGGACATCTCCCCCACGAGGGGGGAGATCAGCAGCTTCGGCGCGGCCGCTTATTCCTGAAATATTGGCGATTGGCGAAAGCCGCGATGACGGCCAATCTCCCCCCTCGTGGGGGAGATGTCCGGCAGGACAGAGGGGGGCGTCGTAGAGTGCGGTGTTGGCGAATTGCAAAATCATGCTCACCCCTTCATCGCGATGATGCGCCGCGCGGCATTCAAGCCAGGCGTGCCGGAGACGCCGCCGCCGGGATGCGAGCCGGCACCGGCCAGGAACAGCCCGTCGACCGGCGTGTCGTAACCCGACCAGCCGGAGACCGGCCGCGACATCAGCATCTGGTCGGCCTGCAACTCGCCGTGGTGCCAGTGGCCGCCCGGCATGCGGTAGTTGGCTTCGATATCGGCCGGCGTCAAAAGCTCGGCGTGTAGTACCGAGTTGCCGATGCCGGGAGCATAGGATTCGAGTTGCGCCATAACAGCCTTGAGGAATTTCGGCTTGCCGGCATCCCAGCCCTCTTTCAGCGCATAGGGTGCATACTGCACAACCGCCGACAGCACGCAGGCGCCGGCAGGTGTGAGCGACGGGTCGGAGAGCGACGGCAGCGTGATTTCCATCACCGGTTCGGGTGAGAACTCGCCATATTTCGACGGGTTGAAGGCGCGCTCGACATGGTCGGGCGAGGGCGCGATGACTATGCGGCCCTTGTGGCCGGCGGCGTCGACACCGGCAAATTGCGGCGGCTGGTCGAGCGCCAGATGCAGCTTGGCCGCATCGCCTTTCATGCGGATGTTCCTGACTTTGCGCACGAAGCCGGTGTCGATCTCACGCGGTCCGACGAGGTCGAGCATGGTGGTGGCCGGGTTGATGGCGGAGACGATGGTTCTGGCGTGCAGCACCTCGCTGCTGTCGAGCGTCACGCCGACGGCGCGGCCTTTCTCGACAATGATCTTCGCCACAGGAGCCGCCGTGCGAATGGTGACGCCGGCCTTTTCAGCCGCCGCGCGAATGGCGGCAACGACCGCGCCCATGCCACCCTTCGGCAGCATCTGTGCGCCGGCCGCACCACCGGTCTCGCCGGCCAGCCGGTAGTAGAGGCCGAGCAGCGAGGTCGGCGATCGTGGGCCGAGATGGCTGCCCAGCGTCGCGTCGAAGGCAAGCAGGCCTTTCAGCCTGATATCGGCAAGCTGCTCGTCGAGCAGGTCGGCGACGTTCATCAGGAGAACGCGCAGGAAGTCGCGCATGTCTTCCTTGCCGAGCTTCTTCAGCGCCACCGCGGTCTGGCCGAGCGCCGCTGTTTCCAGCAGCGACATGCCGGCGAGATCGGGCGGGCGCCGCGAGAGGAAAGGCTTCAGGATGCCGGCATAGCGCATGAGCTGCGCGCGCAATTCCTTCCAGGCGGACTGCTCGGACGGAGTGGAGCCGGTCAGCACTTCGCCGTAGGCGCCATGCAGAACAAGCGGCGGGCCATCCTTCGACAAGGCGACCGACGGCATGAAATCGCCGCGCGCAATTTGCAGTCCATGCTTTTCCAGCTCCAGCGTCTTCACCACGTCGGGATGCAGACGGTTCAGCACATGCGCGATCGAAGAGACGCGAAAGCCCGGCGCGAAGTCTTCGGTGCGCGCGGCACCGCCGACTTCGGTCGCGGCTTCCAGCACCAATACCTTGCGGCCGGCCTTCGCCAGCGTGGCGGCAGCGACGAGGCCGTTGTGGCCGCCGCCGATGACGATTGCATCAAATGACGTCATGGGCCGGGCTCATATGCGAGGTGGACTTTGCTAGGTCGCGCAGGATTTCAGCTGCCGCATTGCGGCCGGGCGCACCCATGACGCCGCCGCCGGGATGGGTCGAGGAGCCGCACATATAGAGCCCGCCGACCGGCGAGCGGTATTGCGCGTAGCCCGGCACCGGGCGGTTGAACAGCAGCTGGTCGAAGGTCAACTCGCCCTGAAAAATGTTGCCTTCGGTCAGGCCGACCTCGGCCTCGATCTCGCGTGGCGTGCGCACCTCCATATGGACGATGCGGTCGCGGAAGCCCGGCGAGTATTCTGCGATCTGCGCAACCACGCTTTCAGCAAAACCGTCGCGGTCGGCATCGGTCCAGTCGTGGCCGTTCACCTTCGGCGGCGCGTACTGCACGAAGCAGCTCATAAAGTGCTTGCCCGGTGGCGCCATGGTCGGGTCGAGCGTTGTCGGGATGACCATGTCGAGGAAGGGATCGGCCGACCAGCGCCCGGCCTTCCAGTCGTCATAGGCGCGCTCCATGCGTTCCATCGAATCGGTGAAATGCATGTCGCCGCGATAGACCGGCGAATCCTTTGGCAATGCCGGGAACTCGGGCAGCGAATCGAGCGCGATGTTGACCTTGCCGGACGAGCCGCGGATCTTGAAGTTCTTCACCCGCCGCAGAAAAATATCGGGCAGTTCCTTTTCCTCGACCAGCTTCAGGAAGGTGCGTTTGACGTCGGCGTTGGAGACGACGAGCTTGCCGTAAATCTCCTCGCCGCCGGCCAGCACCACGCCCTTGGCCTTGCCTCTGCCGACCAGCACATGGTCGACCTCGGCGCCGGTGCGGATGGTGCCGCCCGAGGCCTGGAAGGACGCGGCAAGCGCCTTGGTGACAGCGCCCATGCCACCGCGCGCATAGCCCCAGGCGCCGACCGAGCCGTCGACCTCGCCCATATAGTGATGCAGCAGCACGTAAGCCGTGCCCGGCGACATCGGCCCGAGCGCGGTGCCGATGATGCCGGATAGCGCGAAGTTGGCCTTGATGACATCGGTCTCGAAATATTCGTCGAGGAACTCCGAAATCGACATGGTCCAGAAGCGGAGCGTCAGCGCCATTTCCTCGGCCGACAGGCAGGCAAACTTTTTGCCGAGATAGAGAAGCTCACCGATGTCGCGAGGCCGAAAACTGGTCGGGTCGGGCGCGGTGCGCATCAGCAGCGGCTGGATGAAGCGGCACTGCCGCGTCACGTCGCGGGAATAGCGGTCATAGGCTTCGGCGTCGCGTTTGGAAAAGCGGGCGAATTCGCGCCGGTGCGCATCATGGTCACGGTAGTTGGCGAGGTAGTCACCGTCGCGGGTGAACACGGCGCCGCCCTCATAGGAGATGACCTGCAGGCCGAAGCGCGGCAGTTCAAGGTCGCGCATGATCTCGGGGCGAAACAGCGAGCAGACATAGGAGCAGTTGGAGTAGAGGAAGCCCGGCGTCAATTCGCGGCTGGTGGCGGCGCCGCCGACCCAGTCATTCTTCTCCACCACCAGCACGTCGAGCCCGGCGCGCTGCAGGTAGCATGCGTTGACCAGGCCGTTGTGGCCGCCGCCTATGATGATCGCATCCCAAGCTTTCATTCTGGTCCGTTTTCCCTAGGCGATCCGCGTTCTTTTTTGCGTGATCTCGTTCCCGATTGTGCGGAATTTGGCATGGCTGTCGGCATTTTGTCCAGCCATATTGAATGAATGTTCAACAAATAGTCTTGCGTTTTCTCTGGTATGCGCTACGCTTTGCCGGCAATCGAACGTTCGCAATTCGGCTGACGGGACCGAGGTTCGATGATCGAAACGGCAGATGCCGAACCGGAATATGACGACACCGCCATCCGCTTCCTCGAAGCGCTTTGGGGCGAGGGTTATCTGTCGCCGGGCGGACCTGATGAGGTCGACCGGGTCGTCGAAGGCCTGTCGCTCAGGGGCAAGACCGTCCTCGATATTGGCTGCGGCTCTGGTGGCATCGCGCTGCATCTGATCGAGCGCCACGGTGCCGCCCATGCCACCGGTTTCGATATCGAACGCCCAGTGATCGAGGCGGCGACAAAGCGCGCCGCCGCGTGCGGGCTTTCGGACCGCGCCAGTTTCATCCAGGCGCCGCCAGGGCCGCTGCCTTTCGCCAATGCCTCGTTCGACTTCGTCTTCTCCAAGGATGCGCTGCTGCATGTGCCCGACAAGGACGCGCTGTTTGCCGAGATTTTCCGGGTGCTGAAACCGGGCGGTGTGTTTGCCGCTTCCGATTGGCTGATTGACCATGACGGCGAGCCGTCGCCTGAGATGAAAGCCTATGTCACGGCTGAAGGCCTGTCCTTCGCCATGGCGTCGCCGGCGCGCTATGCGCAGGCGATGCGCCGCGCCGGCTTTGCCGATGTCGCGGTCAAGGATCGCAATCCCTGGTATCGCGACGTCGCGCGCGGCGAGCTGGAGAGGCTGAAAGGCCCGCTCTACGAGACAGCGGCTGCGGCCGTCGGGGCCGCCTATGTCGACAAGAACATCAAGACCTGGGAAGCCATGCAGAAGGTGCTTGACAGTGGCGAGCACCGTCCCACTCATCTTCGCGGGTGGAAGCCGGCTATGGTGGGATAGCCGGCAATGTGGAGCATGACGGCACCGATGAAAGCTGCAGCGCGCGAAGAGCGATCCTCCGGCACGTCTGGAAAAAACGAACCGGAAAAACGCGGCCGCAAGGCGTCGAAGGAGGTCAGGCAGCAGCAACTGATCGAGGCGACGATCGATTCACTGGCCAAGCGCGGCTACGCGGAGACAACAATGGCCGATGTCGCCGATGGCGCCGGCCTGTCGCGCGGCATCGTCAACTTTCATTTCGAGAGCAAGGAGAAGCTGCTGATCGCCACGCTGCAGTATATGTATGACGAGTATTCGGCACATTGGCGTGCTGCCCTGCAGAAAGCCGGTGATGATCCGGCCCGTCAATTGCAGGTGCTGGTTTGGGCCGACTTCGACCGCTCGATCTGCAACAAGCGCAAGCTCGCCGCTTGGCTCGCTTTCTGGGGCGAGGCCAAGTCGCGGCCGGTCTATCAGGCGCTGAGCAGTTCCCGCGACGCGTATTACCAGCAAGTCTTCATCGATCTCTGCGAGGCGCTGAAGCAGGGCGGCGGCTATGCCTATGAGCCGCAGGTCATGGCGCTGGCGCTGTCGGCCATGCTGGAAGGCTTGTGGCTGCGGCTGATGATGGGAACCGAAGACACCACGCGCGAAACCGCCCTGCAAGCGGCGAACGCATTCCTCGCCGCGGCCTTTCCCAAACACTACGCATAACCAGAAGCCGGCCAGTCGAGCCGGCAACGCAACGACAAAGAGGATGGAACAGCATGAAAAGCATAACCCGACGCCTGACACTGACATTAGCGCTGACCGCAACGTTGGCGGCTTCGGCCGCAGCACTTGCGATCGCCGCCGACAAGGACCTGATCGTGTTCGATTGGTCCGGCTATGAGGACCCGAGCTTCCACCCGAAATATGTCGAGAAGAACGGCGACTCGCCGACCTTCGCCTTCTTCGGTGATGAGGACGAAGCCTTCGAGAAGGTGCGCTCCGGGTTCAAGGCCGATCTCGGCCATCCCTGCTCGCAGAGCGTGACAAAGTGGCGTGAGGCCGGACTGTTGCAGCCGCTCGACACCTCGAAGATCACCGGCTGGAAAGACCTCAATCCCGGCATCATGGCGATGAAGGATCTGGCGACCACGTCGGATGGCAAGGCCTGGTTCATGCCGTGGGACTGGGGTAACACGCAGGTCACCTTCAACACCTCCAAGATCGACGAGAAGGACGTGCAGTCGCTGAAGGCCTTCGCCGATCCCAAGTTCAAGGGGCGCGTATCGATCGGTGACAATGTCGACGACGCCTATGCGCTGGCCAGCCTCGCCATTGGGCTCAAGGACTGGACCCAGATGACGGACGACCAGTTCAAGCAGGCGTCCGATTTCCTGCGCCAGGTGCACAAGAATGTGCGCTCCTACTGGACCGATACCACCGACGTCGTGCAGTTGCTGAGCGGTGGCGAGGTCGATCTCGCTTGGGCGTGGAACGATGCGACGGTACAGTCGGTCGCCGCCGGTGTGCCGATCAAGGCCAAGAAGGACACTGACGAAGGCATTTCGACCTGGGTCTGCGGCTATGTGCTGTTCAAGGATGCACCCGACAATGTCGACAAGGCCTATGACTACCTGAACGCGATCAACGATCCCGAGACCGCCAAGGTGCTGGTCAAGGACTGGGGCTATGGCCAGGCCAACGCCAAAGGCATGGCCGGCGTCGACCCGGCGATCTTGAAGGAAAAGGGCTATGACGACGTACAGAAATTCGTCGACAAGACCCTGTTCCAATCGCCGGTGCCGTCGGCGCTCAAGCTCAAGATGATCGCCGAATTCGAGAAGATCAAAGCGGGCTACTAAAGCCCGTCAGGCTTCATCCGTCTGCCCGCTATTCCGCCGGGCAGACGGTCTCGCCAAGGTCGCTGAAATTCCGTAACGTCGCCCGGCTGCTTTTTAGCGATGAGGAGTTTCGCACCATGAATTCCATGCTTCGCCGCCTTGCCCTTGCCGCTGCCTTAACAGTGGGCGCCGGCGCTGTGCTGGCTTATGCCGAGGGTGGTGGCGACCTCGTCGTGTTCGACTGGTCGGGCTATGAGGATCCGCTGCTGCATCCCGACTACACTGCCAAATACGGCGCCGAGCCGACCTTCGCTTTCTTCGGCGACGAGGACGAAGCCTTCGAGAAGATGCGGGCCGGCTTCAGGGCCGACATCGCCCACCCCTGCTCGCAAAGCGTGGCCAAATGGCGCGCGGCCGGCATCCTGCAGCCGCTCGACACATCCAGGATCGTCGGCTGGAAGGACCTCAATCCCGGCATCATGGCGATGAAGGATCTTGCCGCCACCGCCGACGGCAAGGCCTGGTTCATGCCGTTCGACTGGGGCAACACCTCGCTGCTCTACCGCACCGACAAGGTGACGGCTGAAGAGGCGCAGTCGCTGAGGGTCTTCGCCGATCCGAAATTCAAGGGCCGCGTCACCATCGGCGACAATGTCGACGACGCCTATGCGCTGGCAAGCCTCGTCATCGGCCTCAAGGACTGGACCAAGATGACTGACGCGCAGTTCAAGGAGGCTTCCGCCTTCCTGCGCGAGGTCCACAAGAACGTCCGTTTCTACTGGACCGACGATACCGATCTCAACCAGGCCTTTACCGGCAATGAGGTCGATCTCGTCTGGGGCTGGAACGAGACCTTCGTGACGCTCAAGGGCCAAGGTATGCCCATCGCCATGAACCGCGACACCAAGGAAGGCATCTCGACCTGGGTGTGCGGCTATGTGCTGATGAAGGATGCGCCGGGCAAGCTCGATCAGGCCTATGATTTCCTGAGCGCCGTCAACGCGCATGCCGTGTCCGACTATCTGGTCAAGACCTTTGGCTACGGCCACGGCAACAGCGCCGGCATGGCCGCGATCGACCACCAGGTGCTGACTGACCGCGGCTTCGACAATCTCGACAAGTTCCTCGACAAGACGCTGTTCCAGCAGCCGGTGCCGCCCGAGCTCAAGCAGCGCATGGTCACCGAGTTCGAGAAGATCAAGGCCGGCTATTGACCACCGCATTGGAAAGAACCGACGTCGTTATCGTCGGCGCCGGTTTCACCGGCCTGTCGGCTGCGCTTGTGCTGAGAAAGTCCGGTATCGATGTCGTGCTGCTCGAAGCGCGCGACCATGTCGGCGGCAGGGTCGAAGCGGTTCGCAACGGGCTTGGCGAACGGATCGACAGCGGCGGCCAGTTTTTCTGCGAAGACATGCCGGAGGTGACGGCGCTGGCCGCGGCCCGCGGCAAGGCCTTCGTCGAGACCTATGTGGATGGCGATTTCATCAGCCATCCATCACTGTCGGTCGAACAGGCCGAACGGACCTATTACGGCGCGATGGCGATCCGCGAGCGCATGAATGCGATCGAGCCGGACGACCCTTCGATCGCCGGCATGAGCGTTGCCGCCTGGCTCGAACGCCAGCCTGATCCAGCCGATGCCAAGACGGCTTTCCGGTCGATGATCGAAGGCCTGTGGTGCCTGGCGATGGACAAGGTGCCGCTGTGGTACCTGATCGACAATGACCGGCGCATCACCAACGAGGCGCCGGAACTGCAATATTCGCTGCTCGAGACCATGCAGTCGTTGGCCGAGGATTTGGCCGGCGATCTTGGCGACCGGGTGCGGCTCAGCGAACCCGTCGCGCGCATCGAGCATGGGCCGCATGGCGTTCGTGTCGTCTCGGCAAGCGGCGCCATCGAAGCGCGAAAAGTGCTGGTCGCGCTGCCGCCGGCAACGGCCGCGAAGCTCGATTTCGCGCCGGCTTTGCCGTCAGCTCTCGGCAAGGCGCTCGGAGTCTGGGAAAGCGGCGCGGTGATCAAGATCCTGGTGCGCTATCCCAGACCGTTCTGGCGCGAGCGCGACCTGTGCGGCATGGTGATGTGGCGCGACCTGCCGGGACTGTTTGCCTGTGACGCCAGCAAGGACGCGGACCATGCCGCCCTGGTCGTCTTCGTCGGCGGACCACTGGCGCTGCGCTGGCGCCCGCTCGACGATGCTGCGCTGCGCGCGGAAGTAACGGCAAGGCTGGTGGCGGCTCTTGGTCCGGACGCGGCCGACATTATCGATTTCAGCCAGCGCAACTGGATCGAGGACCGCTGGAGCGGCGGCGCCTACAGCGACCTCATTGTCGATGTAACGGCACGCGATGCCGAGCGCACGATCCGTGCCGGCGCGGCTCCTGTCCATTTCGCATCATCGGAGCTGTCGCCGTCATTTCCGGGCTATATCGAAGGAGCGATCGTGATGGGGCGCATCGCCGCGGGCAAGATCGTCACTGATCTTGAAACGCCATGAGGCAGTTTTGGGCATGCAATATCTCGGTTATGGCGCGAGCTCTGCTTTGACGTCACCGAGCAGCGCCATGCTGCCCAGCCGACCCAATTCGTCCGAACATTTCGCGCTCTTGCCGTAGCAGCCGAATGCAACCGTTACGCGCTTCGAGAGCGGTCCTATGCAGGGCAACCCGCTGTCGCCAAAGGTGGTCATGCAAGGCACGACGCGGCGTTCTTCGAATTTGAGGTCGCGAATACGGTCGAGAATCTGCTTCTGAAGTCCGTCGGCAACGTGAGCCGATCCGCCCGATCGGAACCAGTCTTTGATATCCGCCTCGCTTTCGAGTGGAATATCGACCGGATCGCCGCCGAGCTTTAGCCAGGTTTGGCCGCCCGGATAGGGGATCGGCGGCAGAATATAGGGGTCCTCGCCCTTTGGCCCGAAACAACGCATCGACGGCATTTCGGCCAGGCGTTGAACCTCGGCCGTACCAAGCCGAAACATCACTGCGGTACGCGCGTAGACCGTAAAGCCCAATGATTGACCGAGCAGCGATTGGGTATGCCCGCCTGCTGCAACGAGAACCCGTTCGGCCTCGACACTGGCCGATCTCGTCCGGATCGTCACACCGGAGCCGCTTTCCGAAATCTCCAGAGCAGACTCGTCGATGATCCGAGCCCCGGCGCGCTCCGCCGCGATCGTCTGCGCCCGGACCAGGCGACGCGGGCTGATGTATCCGGCATCCCGCGGCTCGAAATACCCCTGCATGCCCGCCGTCGATCTAAGGAAGGGAAAGCGTTCCGCCAGCCCCGTATCGTCATAGGCTTCACAGAAAATACCGGCCCCGGCGGTGACCGCGCCGACCGATGCCACATTCGGATCGTCGCTGGAGCCAATGTGCAGCGCGCCGACTTCCCGATAGAACTCCACACCGCTTTCCGCTGAAATCTCGCCGTAGCGCGAAATCGCGGCGCGGTTCATTTGCACCCAGAACGGCTCCGGATCGAAACTCCGCGTGATACGGCCCTCATCGTAGTGGCTTCCAAAGACGCCATCGTGGCGCGAATAGTCGGCCGGCTCGCCGGGCCCGATGAGTGCAACATCATGGCCCATCTTGGACAAATGCCGCGCAGCCGCCGACCCGATCAGGCCACGTCCGATCACCGCAACTTTGATCGCTTTGTCAGTGCTCACGACTAATTCCTGTGCCCTGCCGGTCTTCTTGTTTTGGCGCAATTTCCAAGGGAAGGCACTACGCGATTCCCCGGGAAAGCCGTTCCACACGTTTCCTGGAATTGCTCCAAGCGGAAATCCACCATGTCAGAAGCGCTTGTCGACGTTCAAGCCATTACTTGGGGTCGCAACCCAGCTCGAAAAGACGACAGGATACTATCTCGCCATCGTGACGCCGCTGCTACAATCCTGTGGATCAGACCCGCACGACCTAGTCGGCCATAGCCACCAGTGCTTCGGGGTCGTAGGCGAGGCGGATCGAGGTGCCGACGGGAATGTCGTCGGCGCCGAAGTCGTTGGTCTCGGTGACCGATAGCGGCTTTTCCAATCCGGGTATCTCGACGATCAGATGGGTGATCTCGCCAAAATAATGGCGTTCGACCACCTTGCCGGCGACCTCGAATTTCGCCGTCGCATTGTCCCACAGCACGCGCAGGCGCTCCGGCCTGATGCCGAGCGTCGCGCCGCCGCCATTGCGCACGAAGGCCTTCGGCTTGTCGGTCCTGACGCGGCCGAAGCCCAGCGTGTCGACGACCAGCGATGCGCTGCTCTCCTCGACAATCTGCGCCTTGACGAAGTTCATGCCGCCGAGGAAGTCGGCGACCTGGCGGTTGACCGGCCGCTGGTAGATTTCCTTGGGCGAGGCGACCTGGGCGATCTTGCCTCCGAACATCACGGCGATGCGGTCGGACATTGCGAGTGCCTCATACTGATCGTGGGTGACCAATACGAAGGTGATGCCGACCGCCTGCTGCAGGCGGCGCAGTTCGACCTGCATCTGCTCGCGCAGCTTCTTGTCGAGAGCCGACAGCGGCTCGTCGAGCAGCAGCACTTTGGGTCGCATCACCAAGGCGCGGGCGAGCGCCACACGCTGGCGCTGGCCGCCGGAAAGCTCGGTGGCGAGGCGTTTGCCGAGGCCAGTGAGCGACACCTGCGCCAGTGCTTCCTCGACGCGGCGCTTTTCTTCCGTTCCGCCCAGCCTGAGCCGCTTCAGCCCATAGGCGACATTCTGCTCAACATTGAGGTGCGGGAAGATGGCATAGCTCTGGAACACCATATTGGTCGGCCGGCGATTGGCCGGAATGCCTTCCATCGACTGGCCGCCGACCGAGATCGAACCGCTGGTCGGGTTGTCGAAACCGGCAATCATGCGCAGCAGCGTGGTCTTGCCGCAGCCGGAAGGGCCGAGCAGCGAAAAGAACTCGCCCTCCCTGATGGTCAGCGAGGCGTCGTCGAGCGCCTTGAACGCCCCATAGCTGCGGGTAACGTCGCGGATTTCGATCATGGATCGATCAGACTGGGGCCGTTCGGCCTGGGTTGGCTCAGGCATAGAGGCCTCCCTCGTTCTGGGTGCGCCTGGCCGCACGGCGGCGCAGGATTTCGGCAACGGTCATCAAGACGAAAGAGGCAACCAGCAGCAGCGTGCCCAGCGCCAGCACGCCCGGCAGCTTGGCGGCGAAGCGTAGCTGGCCCCAGATATAGATAGGCAGCGTCGTCTCGGTGCCGGTCAGGAAGAAGGCGATGACGAATTCGTCGAGCGAAATGGTGAAGCAGACCAGCAGGCTGGAAATGATCGCCGGCGCCACCATCGGCAGCGTCACCCGCCGGAAGGTGCCGAAGGCGCTCTCGCCGAGATCGGCGGAGGCTTCCTCAAGGCTGCGGTCGAACCCCTCGAAGCCTGCAGTCAGCACCGTCATCGAATAGGGGATGCAGATCAGGACATGGCCGAGCACGACAGTGAACAGCGACAGGCTCAGGCCGAGCTGCAGCATGACCAGCAGCATGGAGATGGCGAGGATGATTTCCGGCAACACCAGCGGCGCCATGATCAGGCCGTTGATGGTGCGGCGGCCGGGATAGCGGTAGCGGGTGATCGAACGGGCGGCGAGGATGCCGAGCAGCGTTGCCAGCACCGATGCCGAGACGCCGACGATCAGGCTGTTCCAGGCGGCGTCAAGCAGCGCCGGCGTCTTCGGCAGGTCTTCGTACCATTTCAGCGTATAGCCGGTGAGGGGAAACTTCGGCGTCGGCGCGGTGTTGATCGAGAAGATGGGCAGGAAGATCACGGGCAGATAGAGAAAGACGATGTAGAGGAAGGCGTAGGCGGTCAGCCAACCGCCGGCAAAGAAGCGCCGCATCGCCGTCATCGCGCCAGCCTCTGCAATGCGCGAATGATCAGTACCGTGGCGCCTGCCATCAGCGTGACGACCAGCATGGTGGTGACGGAAAGAGCCGCACCCAGCGGCCAGTTCGATGCCTTGCCGAACTGCGCCTGGATGGCGTTGGCGATCATGACGCCGTCCTTGCCGCCGACAAGCTTCGGCGTGACGTAGTCGCCGACCGTCGGGATCATCACGATAAGCGCCGCCGAGATGACGCCCGGCGCCGACAGCGGCAGCGTCACGCGCAGGAAGGAGCGCAGCGGGCCGTCGCCGAGATCCGTCGCCGCCTCGACCAGAGTGCGGTCGACCTTTTCCAGCGAGACGAAGATCGGCAGGATGGCGAAAGCCGCCCAGGCGTGCGTGAGCGTGATGATGACGGCGCTGGAATTGTAGAGAAGCGCCGTCGACGGTTCGTCGATGATGCCGAGGCCCATGAGGCCGGAATTGAGCACGCCATTGTAGCCGAGGATCACCTTCCACGACATCACGCGCAGCAGATAGCTGGTCCAGAACGGGATGGTGATCAGGAACAGCCAAAGGCTTTTGTGGCGGCCGCCGTGGAAGGAAATGAAATAGGCGATGGGATAGGCGAGGATGACGGTGAAAAAGCTCACGGTCAGCGAGATGTAGAGCGAGCGCCACAGGAGATCACGATAGATCGGCTCGGTCAGCGCGATGCGATAATTCTCCAGCGTGAATGTGTGGTCGATGGTGAGGTAGTCCTGCGTCCAGAAGGAGTGGGCGAAGACCACCAGGATCGGCAGCACCAGAAGAATAAGGGCATAGAGGAAAGTCGGGCTGATCAGGGCAAAGCCCTGAACGGGTTCGGACTGCAGAAGGGCGTTTCGCCTGGCTCGCGTCATGCGCCGCGCGGGCACCCCTTCGGCAGCCGCCGTCATTGCAGCGCCCCGGGCGTGATCTCGGTTGCTGGCTCGAACTGTCCCGCCATGATGCTCCCATTGACCGGGCCGGCTGCCTGTTCCCAATTTTTGCGGAGCGCGATTTTCTGGTCGCGCTCCAAGCTTGCCGGCTTTCTTTCATCATGAGCGCATCCGTGTATTGAAATCAAGCGCTATTTCTGTAATATTGATTGAACGGACATTCAAAATGAAGTGAAGAAAGCCCGCTTTTCAACGCTTGGCGCTTCGTTTTGTGCCCGACGAAAATTACGCTCCAGACTGCGAGGCAATGATGGCGGCTGCAAGAGACCTAAGAGCGATGGAGATGACTGGCGACGACGATGCGGTCGAGCTGGCCAAGCGCCATCTTGTCCAGCCCTGGCCCTATGCCGGCTCAGTTGGCAATGAAGCGCGCGCGCTGATCGGCGAGGGCGATGGCATCTACATCACCGACGTCACCGGCAAGCGGCTGATCGACGGGCCGGCCGGCATGTGGTGCATCAATGTCGGCCACCGCCGCGAGGAACTGGCCAAGGTTATGTACGACCAGGCGATGATGCTGTCCTACAACACGCCCTGGTACACGATGAATGCGCCGTCGGCCGAGCTTGCCAAGCGCATCGCCGACCATGCGCCGGGCGATCTCAGCCATACCTTCTTCACCACCGGAGGTTCTTCGGCTGTCGAGACGGCGCTGCGCTTCATGCAGTTCTACAACAATGTGCGCGGGCGACCGGAAAAGAAGCTGATCCTCAGCCGCGGCGGCGCCTATCACGGCTCGACCTATCTGTCGGCCTCGCTCAATGGCCGACCGCGCGATCGCGACTGGATGGACGGCGCCGATGACCTTGTCGTGAAGTTGTCCTCGCCCGACCTGTTCCGGCGGCCGAAAGGCATGAGCATCGCCGATTTCACCGATTTCCTGGTCGATCAGTTCCGCGATACGGTCGCTCGTGTCGGGGCTGAGAAGATCGGCGCCTTCGTCGGCGAGCCGGTGCAGGCATCGGGCGGTGTCGTCGTGCCGCCGGACGGCTATCTCAAGCGCATCCGCGAAATCTGCAGGGACAACGACATCCTCTATGTCTCCGACGAGGTGGTGACCGGCTTCGGTCGGCTCGGGCATGTCTTTGCGTCCGGCGACGTGTTCGGCATCGATCCTGACATGATCACCTTCGCCAAGGGCGTCACATCAGGCTATTTCCCGCTCGGTGGCGTTATCATCTCGGAGCGGCTGCTTCAGGAAATGCGCCGCTCCAACCATCCCGACGCAATGTTCGGCCATGGCCTGACCTACACCAGCCATCCGATCGGCTGCGCGGTGGCGCTGAAGAACCTCGACATCCTCGAAGACAGCGTGCTTGCCCATACGCGTGATGTCGCGCCCTATTTCCAGGCGCAGTTGAAGACGCTCGAGGAACTGCCGCTGGTCGGCGAAGTCCGCGGCATGGGCCTGATGGGCTGCGTCGAATGCGTCGCCGACCGCGAAAGCAAGGATCCGCTGCAACTCGACAAGGACGTCGGCAAGCGCATCGACGCGCATTGCCACGAGCTCGGCCTGCTGGTCCGGCCGCTGATCAACATGTGCGTGATGTCGCCGCCGCTGATCATTACGCGCGAGCAGATCGACGACATGGTGACCATCCTGCGCGAGGGCATTTCGCGGACCATGGATGATTTGAGGAAAGAAGGGGTTTGGCAGGGGTGAAGGCTCTTCCTTCTCCCCGTTTCACGGGGAGAAGGTGCCCGAAGGGCGGATGAGGGGCGGCGCTGACATCGGCGATTGGCGTGCCAGCGCCGTTCGTTAGGCGATCTCACAAGCCGGCGCTGCCCCCCTCTGTCCTGCCGGACATCTCCCCCTCGAGGGGGGAGATTGGCAGCTTCACCATCCGCCTTACACCTGCGACCGCATGGCGTCGTTGAGGTTCCACATGTCCTTTTCCTCAGGCGCGGTCTCCAGGCCCAGAACCGGGATCTGCTTGCGCAAATGGTCGTGGTGGGTGCGCACGCCGTATTCGAGGTCGGAGAGGTAAAAGCCCTCGAAGGCCTCCGAAATCATGGACTCGTTCGACCAGACGGAAAGCTGGACATCCTCGTTCATGGTGTCGCGGTCGATGCGGTAGGCGAGATAGCGCGCCGCTGCCTGTTCCCTGGTCTCGTCGGGGTAGCGGTAGATGGCGCCGCGTAGCAGCGTCTCACCGGTCGACAGCGGGAACTCCTGATAGAACTGCACCGATTCCGGCATGATCGACAGGGCGTTGTTGGGGAAGATGCCGTAATAGATCCAGGCCCTGCGCAGGTGCTCCGGCAGATGCGACGCATCTGGCGTGAGCTTGATGTATTCGCGCACGCTCCAGCGCCGGCCGGCATGAGGATTGTAGGTGGCGAAGGAACGCGACACGCCGTTGATGAACGGCTCATCGAAATAGGTCGCGCCGTAGAGATCCTGCAGCGCTGGATGCGCCATGGCGACGTGGTAGCCTTCATTGTCGACGTCGCGCACCGACTTCCAGTTGACCGGCGACTTCTGCGTCCAGATACCCCAGGACGGCACCATCTCGGCCACATTGTAGTGAGTCATCTCGGCTTCGATCGGCTTCAGCAGTTCGGCCACCGAAGGCTGCGGGCCGCCCTTGCGGAAGCGGATGAAGATGAAGCCCATCCAGATTTCGAGGTCGAGCGGCATCAGGCCGAACTCGGTCTTGTCGAGTTCCGGGAAGGAGCGCGGCCGGGCTGCGCCGCGCAGCGTGCCGTCGAGATTGTAGACCCAGCCATGGAACGGGCAGACCAGCGCGTTCTTGCAGGTGCCCTGGCTGTCGGCGACGACGCGGCTGCCGCGATGCCGGCACATATTGTTGAAGGCGCGCACGACGCCGTCCTTGCCGCGCACGATCAGCGCCCGCTCGCCGACCACGTCCATGGTCAGATAGTCGCCGGCATTCGGCACGTCGGAGATATGGCCAGCGATCTGCCAATGGTTGCGGAAGACGTATTCCTTCTCGAGTTCGAGAAGCGCGTCGGAGTGATAACTCCAGCCCGGCAGGCCCCGCCGGTCCCAATCGTTGGGGATCGCCACGTCACGGAGGTGCGGGTTCATAAAAAAGCTCTTCTTTTGTTGAATACTCATTCAATAAAATCATATTTTGCATTAAAATGCAATGGCTTGTGGAAATCGATTGGTTTCTCCTCGATGTAATCAAGCCAGCTCGGAGCCGCTTCGATCGAAGAAAATCCCGGAAAATCCGGGCGTTAACCTGGGTCCTGAAATGGCCGTCCAGCATGCGGATTTGGTCCCGGTGGGCGTACAAAAGCGGCCCTGCTCGGAGACGAAAAAATGCCTGCCGTGCGCAAATTCAATCCGCAGTGTGAGCTTGTTCATAGTTCGACTGGCCAGCAGTAGGCTTTGCTGCGTTCACGGCCCGCCTGTCGTCAACGAATTGATTGAGCGCATGAAACAGCTCCGCAAACGCATCCTGCCGTCGGCACATGACCGGATCTGCCCGGATATGCCCGAATTTCTTGTTTCAAACCTGTTACGCGGGCAAGCCAAGCGCATCATTCGCCCGTTACCGGGCGCGATTAAGTTCGTTTCATAAGAAAACGAAGGGGAGCAACAATGTTTACGAAAGCCGAGACAGCCAGCAACGAACGGCGCGCCAAACTGGCACTGCGCCAGCGCGCCAGCGATCATCCGGTCGCGATGTTCTCGATGCTGGGCGCCTGCGCTCTTGCCGTCCTGTTCCTGACGCCGGCTTCCGGTCCGGCCTTTGCTTCGCTCAACCCGCCGGCCAATGTCGTCGAGGGCGCGCCAACCACCATCAAGACCGCCCGGCTGCCAGAGCCGGAAATCGATTTTGCCTGCCAGGGCCAGGCCTGGGGCGCCGAGAGCGCGGACTGCCTGCGCGTCATCGCCGCCCAGTCCGGCGTGCACAAGGCGCGCGCCGTCCGCATGATCGCCAACGCCGCGCCGCTGACCACGACACCCAACGTTTTCTGAACCTCCCGAGCGCTTCCTCCCGCGCTCCTTTTTGGCTCCCGCCGTCCTGCCGGTTGGGAGCCTCTTTTTTTCCGGGTCTGCCGATATTCGGGTGAGGCCGGCCTGCGAACGATGGTCGCCTGCGCTTCCGGTGTTCACGTACCCAAACGTACGCTCCGCTCCGGTTCTCGGCGTCCGCCGTTCTCGGCTCGGCCTGACCCGAATCTCGATAGACCTGGATGGCGTTGGGAAACTCAGCCGGCGGCGGCGACCTGGTCGGCTATTGCCGAGAGCACGCCACGGACGTCGAGCGTCGAGAAGGGTTTTTCCAGGATCTGCGGCCGCTGTTGCGCCGGCAACGCCTCGATCTCGGCCTTGGCGCCGATCAGGTCGCCGGTGACCAGCACGAAGCGTTTGGCGAGCGCCGATTTCTCGGCCAGCAGCTCGCGGTAGATAGCAATGCCGCTGATGCCGGGCATGCGCAGATCGGAAAAGACGATGTCGGGCGGCATGTGACCGGTCAAGGTTGCGGCCGCCGATGTCCAGACCGGCACGATCCGCGACTTGATGCCCATCAATTCCAGGATGTCGGAGAGCGAGCCGGCGACGTCGGGTTCGTCGTCGATGATCAGCGCGTGGCGCAAGCCGCTGGAACGGGCCGGGCTTTCGCCGACCGCGGCTGCGCCGCTGGTGATCGCCGGCAGCTGGACGACGAAGCGCGCGCCGCGCGGCAACACTTCCTCGAACCAGACATTGCCATTGTGCCGCTCGACGATCGATTTCGAGATCGACAGGCCGATGCCGGTGCCGACGCCGACCGGCTTGGTGGTGAAATAGGATTCGAAGATGCGGCCCCGGATCGCCTCCGGAATGCCCGGTCCATTGTCCTCGACCGAAAAGCCGGGATTGCCGCGGTCGCTGCGAAACGTTCGCACCTTGATCAGGCGGTCACCGCCAATACCGGCCAGAGCGTGCTGGGAGTTGATCAGAAAGTTGGCGGCCACCTGCGTCACGTGGTCGGCATCTGCCATCGCCAGCAGCGGGCCGGGGGCGAAATCGGTGTCGATAATGATGCCGCTCGAACGCGCGCCATAGGCGGTCACTTCGAGCGCGGCGCGGATGACCTGGTTGAGATCGGTTTCGGCCTGGGCAGCGGGGTGCAGGCGCACCATCGACAGGAAGCTCTTGACGATGCGGCCGCAGCGCTCGGCGGCGGCGCGCACTTTTTCGGCGCGCACCTTGGTCTGCGGGTCGGTGGCGAATTCATGCAGCAGCGTTGATTGCGCGACGACCACGGCGAGCGGGTTGTTGAGCTCGTGSGMMACGCCGGCCAGCAGTGAACCCATCGCCGCCATCTTCTCGTTCTGGTGCAGTTTCTCGCGTTGGCGGTTGATCTCCTCCTCGGCGCGCAACTTGTCGCGCAGGTCGCGGATCGAGCCGAAGATGAGGTGGCGGTCGGCAACCCGCATTTCGGTCGCGGTCAGCTCGATGGGAAACACCTCGCCGGCGGCATTCTGGGTCACCGTCTCCAGCCGCTGGCCGACCATCGGCGCGCCGCGGCCAGACATGTATTCGGCCCCCGAGACATAGCCCTTGCGGTAATATTCCGGCACCACCGTGTCGAGCAGGTCCTTGCCGAGGATGTCACTGCGCTGGAAGCCGAACATCTTTTCGGCGGCCGGATTGAATTCGATGATCGAGCCGGTCTCGTCGATGACGATGATGGCGTCGAGCGAGGCCTGCAGCATGGTGCGGCGGATGACTTCGCTGGCATGGGCGTCCGACGGCGACCGCTCGATGGCGTCGCCGATGGCGAGCGCGATGATGTGCAGCGCCGCCTCCTCCTCGTCGGTCCACTCACGCTCACTGACGCAGTCATTGACCGCAAGCGTGCCCCACAGATGGCCGTGTGCGAACACCGACACCGACAGGAACGATTTGATGTGCTGCTTTTCGAAATCGGTCCTGAGGAAACCGTCGAGGTTGCGCGTGTGGCCGGCGAAGATCTTGCCTTGCCGCTCGTCCTCCGAAATCCGCTCCAGCAGCGGGTCGTTATCGACGATCGATTGCATGATCACCGTCGGCGAGGCCAGCTCGCCGCCGAAGCGCGGGTCGATCCAGTAGGCGGCGACCGACTGGGCAAAACCCTGGCCGGGCAATTCGCGCAGCCTGAACAGAATGCCGCGCTGGCAGTGCATGGCGACGCATAGCGTCTCCAGGATGGTGTCCATCTCGCGCTGCCAGTCGCCGGCTTCGCGCAGCCGGCGCACGACACGCACGGCCGCCATCGCCGCGCCCTGGCGAACGCCCTTCAGGTCCATGCGTGCTGGTTCAGCGGTCATGTCAGCCATCTATACAGGGCCGTGGGTGGTGGGGCTTAGTGCCCATCGCCGATCGGCAGCGAGAAGATATAGCCTTCGCCGCGCACCGTACGCAAAAATTTCGGATTGGCCGGGTCTGCCTCGATCTTCTTGCGCAGCCGCATGATGCGGATATCGACCGCGCGCGACGATTCCGGGTCTTCGACAAAGCCGATCGCCTCGGAGATCGCCGCCCGCGTCAACAGCCGGTTGGCACGGGTCAGGAAAACCTCCAGCACGTCGAACTCGCTCTTGGCCATGTCGATGACCGTGCCATTGGCGCCGGTGACAAGCCTGCCGTCGAGGTCGGCCTGGAATTGACCGAAGCTCAGCCGGCGCCCGCCATTGGTTTGCGCCTTCGCGGCCTGTGGCGGGCTCGGCTGCGGTACCCGGCGCAGCACGGAGCGGACCCGGGCCAGCACCTCACGCAACTCATAGGGCTTGACGATGTAATCGTCGGCGCCAAGCTCCAGCCCGACAATGCGGTCGAGCGCGGTGCCGGCGGCCGTGGCATAGATGATGCCGATCGGCATTTTCGAGCGCAGCCAGCGGCCGAGCGACAGGCCATCCTCGCCGGGCATGGCGATGTCGAGGATGGCCAGGTTGAACGCTTCGGTCTCCAGCAAGGTGCGCGCCTCGGCAGCGCTTCCGGCCTGCGCCACGTCGTAACCATTGGCGCCGAGATACTCGGCGACCGCGTCCCTGAGATCGGGCTCGTCCTCGACGATGACAATTCGTGCCCGCACTATGGCTTCGCTCCCGCTTTCAGCAGAAAGTAGATTGGGTATAAACATGATGTCCAGCACTCATATCCGGTTGCAGGGGCGGGGGAAGAAAATATGGCTGCACGATCCGTCATCGCGCTGGTTTCCGTCGCCGATGTGGTGGCCAGCGATCTCGCCGACCATCTCGACCGGCGTGGCCATGACGTGCGCGAGGCTCGGCAACCCTGGGAAGCTGAATCGCTGCTGTCGGCCGGAGGCATAGATGTCGTCATCGTTGGCGACAGCGTCAGCCAGGCGGAGGGGCGGGACCTGCTCAGGCGTTATGGCGGCGGCCAGAGCGTGGACGGCAAGGCCGGGCCGGATTTCATCCTGATCTGCCGGCCGGCCGATCTGGTCGACAAGGTGCTGGCGCTCGAGCTTGGCGCCGCCGATGTCGTTGAAAGCCCGCTTAATGTTCGAGAGCTTGCCGCGCGCATTGGCGGCCTGCTGACGCGGCGCGGCAGGTCCGCCCAGGAACTGATCGTGCTGGAAAATGCCACCGTCGATTTGCGGTCGGCTATCGTCATGCACCGCTCGGGTGCGGAAGAGCAGCTGTCGCCTGGCCAGGTGGCGCTGCTCAGGCTGTTTCTGGCCAGCCCGCGCAAGGTGCTGACGCGCGACGACATTATTGCGGCGGCGCCGGCCGAAAATGCCGATGCTTTCGACCGCTCGATCGATTCGCGCATCGTGCGGCTGCGCCGCAAGCTCGACACCGAAACCATCATCACCATACGCGGCGCCGGCTACCGGTTCGACCCGCCGACGCAGCGCGCCGACTAAAGCAATTCCAGGAAAAGTGTGATGCGGTTTTCCGGGGAAAAGCGCGTAGCGCTTTCCCTTGGGAATTGCGTAAAAACCAATAGATAGAGCGGGTCGCGGTTTCCGTGAAACGGTGAACTGCTCTGGGGGCAATAGAAGATTATTTGCCGGTCCACCCAAAACCGCTGCGCAATTTTGGGCGCCATGCATAGGCTTTAGCGCACCACCAGAAGCGATGGTCCCGGCAGCAATTCGCTGGCGACTTCGATTTCGCTGGCGGCATGCGCGCGGTTCTTCAGAAGAACCGTGGCGAGACCGGCAAAGCCGAGCAGGCCTTGTGCGAAGAGCAGCGCCGAAAGCACCGAGGCAGCAGATTTCGTCTTCATCGGTAATCCCTCAAAATCAGAACCGCGGGTACTTCAGGATAAACCCGAAGTGCCCGCGCCGCCCACGGAGCCCCCCGCTGCGGCGCGGGCCTTCGGTCCTCTCGGCAGCAAGTTGCCGGAGGGGCCGCGCATCCACTTCAAACCAAGGCCGACCCGCCAGAAGGCCTTGAGACGGTTGATGCGCAGACTGGAGACAATCCAGACCAAGGCTATGAACAGCGCGGTATGTAGCGTCGAAACCTCACCCGAATTCATGACCGCCAGTTTCGTCATCGGGGTGCCGGCTACTGTGCCGATGCCGCCGATGACAAGTGCGGCGATGCTTATCCTGAAGAGCCAGGACAGGGTGGTCGATCTGATGCTCATTTTCGTTTGGCGCCGGCTGTTCTCGTTGGGATGACTGTGCCGTTGGCCTGTAACCAGATCATGCCGCCCGGGCCGCGCTTTGTTGCAAGTCGGTTTCGAGCGAAGCCAAACTCCTTTCATATAAGGATATTTGTACTTTCGTTTGGCGGCTGGGATCATGATCGAGAGTGAGCCGGGCAGACAGGAAAGCACCCTTGGCTCCTCTCTTGACCGACCTTGCTTGTTAACCAGAGGAAACAGATTCGAAACACAAACGAGCATCAAGCGAAGTCAGCCTGAAACATGACGTTGGGATAAGGCGGTCATCGAATTGACACCGGCCGGGCCGGCAAAAGGGGAGCCATCATGTACAAAGCCATTTCCGCCAAACTCATCAACGTCACCGCCGCCGCTGCCGGCACCGCGCTCCTGCTTGGCGCCGCCAACAGCACGGCGCACGCCGCGGCAAACCAGATCGTGGCGCGTGTATCGCTGTCGCAACAGACCATGGAAGTGCTGGTCGACGGCCGGCCGACCTTCGCCTGGAAGGTCTCGACCGGCGACAGGGCGCATGTCACGCCGACCGGTTCGTTCAAGCCGACCCGCATGCATGAGATGTGGTATTCGAAGAAATATGACAACGCGCCGATGCCGCATTCGGTGTTCTTCAGCGGTGGCTACGCGGTGCATGCGACCAACGCCATCAAGCGGCTGGGACAGCCGGCGTCGCATGGCTGCGTGCGGCTGCATCCCGACAATGCCGCCGACTTCTACCAGCTGGTCGAAACCTTCGGCCCGACCAACACCAGCATCGTCATCGTCAAGTAGCAGACTGCGGTTGGAGCGGTTGTGAAGTCTGGCCGACGCCGCGCTTCACCGCAGGCTCCCCCGAAGCTCCAGCAGGAGCTTTGCGGTAATCAATCCAGTCAAAAAAAGAGGCCGGAAGTTTCCGGCCTCTTTTCTTTGCACTTGGCTGTTCCGCGCAGCGCTTAGTCCGCGTGCACCGGCATCAGCTTCGGGTCGGGCTTTTCGGCGTGATGCGGCAGGTCCTTGCTGGCGATGAAAGTGTAGAACATCGGCACCACGAACAGGGTGAACATAGTTCCGACCAGGATGCCGGTAAAGATCACCAGGCCCATCGAATAGCGCGCCGCGGCACCCGCGCCGCTGGACACGATCAGCGGCACGACGCCGAGCGCCATCGCCGCGGTGGTCATCAGGATCGGCCGCAAGCGCACCTTGGCCGAGGCGACGATCGCATCGCGCCGCCGCATGCCATGCAGCTCGCGCTGCTGGTTGGCGAACTCGACCAGAAGAATGCCGTGCTTGGTGATCAGGCCGATCAGTGTGATCAAGCCAACCTGCGTGTAGATGTTGAGCGTTCCAAGCCCCAGATTGAGCGGCACGATGGCGCCGAAGATCGACAGCGGCACCGCCATCATGATGATCAGCGGGTCGCGGAAGCTTTCGAACTGCGCTGCCAGCACCAGGTAGATGACGATGACGGCGGCCGCGAAAGCGATCAGGATCGTGTTGCCCTGCTCCTTCTCCTGCCGGGACTGGCCGGAGTAGTCGATGAAGAAGGTGTCGGGCAGGCTCTCCTTGGCAAGGTTCTCCAGGGTCTGCAGCCCGTCGCCGGTTGTGACGCCGGGAAGCGGCAGCGCCGATATCGTCGCCGAGTTCAGCTGGTTGAACTGCTCGATCGCGGCCGGCGCGGCGTTGGTCGAAATCTTCACCACCGCTGAAAGCGGCACCATCTCGCCGGTCACGCTGCGCACGAAATATTCGCCGAGCTTCTCGGGATTGTCGCGGAATTCCTGCGGCACCTGCGGGATGATGTCGTAGCTGTTGGAGTCGCGGTCGAACTGCGCCACTTCGGCGCCGCCGACCAGCAGCGTCAGCGTCTGGCCGATGTCGGCGATCGGCAGGTTGAGGGCCGCGGCGCGGTCGCGGTCAATGGTCACCGTCACCTGCGGCGCGTCAAAGGACATCGAGTTCTGCACGACGATGAAGCGACCGGAGGCCTGCGCCTTGTTCTTGATCTGCTCGGCCGCCTCGTAGACCTCGGCGGAACCGCCGGTCGAGCGCACCACCATGGAGATCGGCAGGCCGCCGCCGGAGCCGGGCAGCGTCGGCGGCGCGAAGACGAAGGCCTCGACGCCGGCGACCTTGGCGAGGCGTCCCTGGATGTCGGCCTGAAGCTCCTTTGAATTGCGCTGACGCTCGGCCCAATCCTTGAAGGCGAAGCCGACAAAGGCGCCGTTGGTCGCACCGCCAAAGGCAACGGCGGAGAATTGCGCCCTGGTCTCGGGAATGTCCTTCACCAGGCCGAGGATCTGGTTGACGTAGGTCTCGGTGTAGTCCGAGGTCGCATAGCGCGGTGCCGTTACGATCGACAGCAGGAAGCCCTGATCCTCTTCCGGCGCCAGTTCGCTCGAGGTCTTGGTGAACATGAAGCCGGTGAGCGCCACCAGCGCCACGACCATCAGCAGCGTCACCGGCCGATTTCTCAAGGAGGCGGTGACCGCCCGCTCGTAGACATGCTCGACACGGCTGAAGGTGCCGTCGACGATGCGCTGGAAGCGGCTGTGCGATCCGGCCTTGAGGAGACGTGCGGCCATCATCGGCGTAATGGTGACGGCAATCAGGCCGGACAGCACCACCGAGCCGGCGAGCGTCACTGCAAATTCGCGGAAGAGCGCGCCGGTCAGGCCGCCGGTGAAGGCCAGCGGCGCGAACACGGCGGCGAGCGTGATGGTCATGGCCACGATGGCGGAGAAAATTTCGCGCATGCCGTTGAAGGCCGCCTGCATCGGCGACATGTGGTCTTCCTCCATGTGGCGATGGATATTCTCCACCACCACGATGGCGTCGTCGACGACAAGGCCGATGGCCAGCACCATGGCCAGCAGCGACAGAAGGTTGATCGAATAGCCGACCGCAAACAAAAGGAAGCAGACGCCGACCAGCGACAGCGGGATGGTCACGATCGGCATCATCACCGAGCGGAACGAGCCGAGGAACAACAGGATGACCACGACGACGATGGCGACGGCCTCGGCGATGGTCTTGAACACTTCGTCGATCGAGGCGCTGATCTGCTCGGTGGAATCGTAGACGATCTCGATGGTCATGCCTTTCGGCAGCGTGTCCTGGATCAAAGGCACGATCTTGTGGATCGCCTCCGCCGTCGTCAGCGGGTTGGCGGCCGGCGTCGGGAAGATGGCGAGGAAGGTGCCGGGTTTGCCATTGAAGCTCACCCTCGTGTCGGTGCTCTCGGCGGCAAGTTCGACGCGCGCGACGTCGCGCAACCGAACCACCTGGCCGTCGGTCGAACGCAGCGGAAGCTCGGCAAAAGCCTCCGGTGTCTGCAGCGTCGAGCGAACGGTGATCGAGGACACGACATATTCGTTCTGGGTGTTGCCGGGCGCCGACAGGAAGTTGGAGTTGTTGATCGCGGTCAGCACTTCGGCCGCGGTGACGCCGCGCGCGGCGAGCTTGATCGGGTCGATCCAGACGCGCATCGAATATTCTTCGGCGCCGAAGATCTGCACATCTGCGACACCTTCCACCGTCGAGATGCGCGGCCGAACGACCCGCTCGATGTACTCTGTGAGCTGCTCCTTCGTCATGTTCGGATTCTGCATCGAGATGTACATCATCGCGAACTCTTGACCGGTGCCCTTGACGATGACCGGGTCCTTCGAGGCGTCAGGCAAGGTGCCGCGCACACCCTGCACCTTCGACAGCACCTCGGTCAGCGCGACATCGGGGTTGGAGCCGAGCTTCATCTGGACGACCACAGTGCTCGAAGACGGCCGGCTCGACGAGGTGACGTAGTCGATGTTCTCGGTCGATGCGACGGCACGCGCGATCGGGGCGGAGATGAAGCCCTGGATCAGGTCGGCGCTGGCGCCGGGATAGGCGGTCGTGATGGTGATCGCCGTCTCGTCGACCTTGGGATATTGCCGGATCGACAGGTTGAAGATGCCCTGGAAACCCAGGAGCAGGATCATGCAGGCGAGGACGGTGGAGAGAACCGGTCGGCGAATGAAGATGTCGGAAAAGTTCATTGCTGAGCCTGCTGGTTCGCCGACTTGCTGGGGTCAATGGTGTTGTCGACCGCAACGGACATGCCGTTGAAGAGACGGTTCTGACCGGCGGTGACGACCTCGTCGCCGGCCTTGATGCCTTCCACGATCTCGACCATGCCGTCGTTGCGGCGGCCGGGCTTCACGAACACCTGCGACAGCACAAGCGACGGCTTCTCCTCTTCAGCCGGCTTGCCGGCATCGGCAGCGTTCTTGTCGGCGGGCTTCGCCGCGTCGGCGGTGGGCTTGGCGGCCTCGGCCTGCGGCTTTGCAGTATCGTCGGCCGGTTTGTCGGCCGCCGGCTTCTGGTCCTCGGCCTTGGCCGGCGGAGCTGCGCCCGCCTCGGCTGGCTTCGCCGGCACGACGACAAAGACGAAGTCGCCATAGAGGCTCGACGTCAATGCCGTCTGCGGCAAGGACAGGATATTTTTCTCCTGCGGCAGCTCGACGCGAACCTGGACGAACTGGCCGGGCGTCAGCTTGTCGTCAGGATTAGCGACCTCGCCGCGGACGGACACCAGCCGGCTCGAAGCGTCGATCTTGGGGTCGATGCCGCGAATGGCGCCGGCAAACGGCATGTCGGCGCCGCCGCCGCTGCCTCCAAGGCCGAGCCGTACCGTCTGGCCAATCTTGAGCAACGGCAGCTGCTGTTCGGGCACCGAGAAATCGACCCGCATGGTGTCCAGATCCTGCAAGGTCACCACCGCGTTGCCAGGCGAGAGATATTGACCGAGGTCGATCTTGGGGATGCCGACGGTGCCGCTGAAAGGCGCCTTCAGCTGCTTCTGGTCGAGCACCGCCTGCAGCTTGGCCACTTGGGCTTCGGTGGCTGCTGCGGTTGCACGTGCCGTGTCGAGCGTAGCTTCCGGATTGACGCCGCGCTTCTGCAGTTCGATGGCGCGCTCCAGCGCCGTCTGGACGACCGCCACTTGCGCCTTCGTTGCTTCAAGATCGGCGCGCTCGACGGCGTCGTCGAGCTGCAGCAGGACTGCGCCGCCCGCAACCTTCTGATTGGCGTGAAACAGGATCTCTTTGACGATGCCGCTGGTCTCGACGGTCAGGTCGACGCCGCGCACGGCGCGCACCGTGCCGATTGCCTCGACGCCCGGCGTCCAGTCAGAAGGCTTGACCACAACCGTCGAGACGGTCGTCGCCGGCGGCTTCATGGTAGCGAAATACTGTTTGATGGCGCTGTCACGGAACAGGTTGAAACCGACAACGCCGACGCACACCAGAGCGAGCAGTAGCAGAATTGCTATAATGGAGATGATGCGCTTCACGAACTGCCCCCTAGGCCGGTGTCCGGTAAAATAGTCGAATAACGGGACGCTTATCGACGGCAGGTCCCGATTACAAATGACGGCGAACTTACTGTACCGTCTGGACGGTCTTGTCAATTCCGCCTAGGCTCATGTGGGGGAACGGATAAATGAAGACCCGAAGGGCAAATTCGCGCGACAAGATACTCGCCGCCGCCGCCGATGTAGCACGCGAGGCCGGCCCCGGCAGCCTGTCGCTTGATGCCGTCGCCAGCCGCGCCGGCGTGTCGAAAGGCGGCTTGCTTTACAACTTTCCGACCAAGGCCAAATTAATGCAGGGCCTGGTGGAGAATTACCTGCGCGCTTTCGAGCTGGCGCTGGAATCGGGCCGCGTCGCCGGCGCCAGCGGCGAAAGCCTGCTTGCCACCTATATCCGGCTCTCGGCGGATGATTGCGAGGAGCCGAAGCCGACGGCCTCGTGGATATTCTCGGCGATCGCCGAGGATCCGGATTTCCTGACGCCGATAAAGGCCTTCAAGTCGCAGTTGCTGCAGCGGCTGAAGAGCGAGACGCCGGACCTCAAGGCACTGCTGGTCTGCTTTCTCGCCATCGAAGGGCTGCGTAGCATGAACCTCTTCGACTCCGACGTGCTTTCCACCGACGAACGCCGCTTGCTCGTATCGGCACTGCTGGAGATTGCTGGATAGTCCCATTCATGGGAATGCAGGCTGGTGGTCGTATGCCGCGCCGCAATGGCTTGCGTGCTCGAAAAAACCATAGCCGTCACACCAGCTTCATTGACCAGCCATAGCGTCATTCCCAGTTCTTTGCTGCAGTGCAAAACGGAGTGGGACGATGGTGGACGTTGTTTCTAGCGAGGCGGGGATTCCGAGACCGGACCATCCGCTCAATCAAACGGGCGGTGCGAAGTGGTTCCTGCCGGCCTTCGGCGTGCTGGTGCTCGTCGGTGTCATCTATGTCGGCTACGCGCTCAGCCAGGATCTGGCGGTGGCCAAGACCGTGCCGTGGATCCTGCTCGGCATTGCCTTGCTGATTGCGTTGGGCTTCGAGTTCGTCAACGGCTTCCACGACACCGCCAATGCGGTGGCAACCGTCATCTACACGCGCTCCCTGCCGGCTGAATTTGCAGTCATGTGGTCGGGCGTCTTCAACTTCCTTGGCGTTTTGACCTCGAGCGGCGCGGTTGCGTTCGGCATCCTGTCGCTGCTGCCGGTCGAGCTCATCCTTCAGGTTGGTTCTTCCTCGGGTTTCGCCATGGTGTTCGCGCTGCTCGTCGCGGCCATCCTGTGGAACCTCGGCACCTGGTTCCTCGGCCTGCCGGCTTCCAGCTCGCACACGATGGTCGGCTCGATCATCGGCGTCGGCCTCGCCAACCAATTCATGGCGCCGGCCGGCAGCGCCACCAGCGGCGTCGACTGGGGCCAGGCGACCAATGTCGGCATCACCTTGCTGGTGTCGCCGATCATCGGCTTCTTCGCCGCCTTCATCCTGCTTTATTTGATGAAGCTCTTGGTGCGCAATCCGGCGCTTTATGAAGCGCCGAAGGGCAACACGCCGCCGCCATGGTGGATCCGTGCCCTGCTGATCTTCACCTGCACCGGCGTGTCGTTCGCGCACGGTTCCAATGACGGCCAGAAAGGCATGGGCCTGATCATGCTGATCCTGATCGGCGTCGTGCCGACGGCCTATGCGCTCAACCGCACGCCCGACATCAACTATCTCGAAGCCTACAAGGCGGCATCAGTCGGCGTCGAGACGGCGCTCGGCAACTACGTCAAGCCGGGCGTCACCGTGACCGACGCGAAGGCGGCGGTGCAGGATGCCGTGCGCACCAAGACCTGGAGTGACCAGACGACGGTCGCGCTGCAGACCTACATTCACGACACGACCGCTTCGCTGCAGCCCTATGCCTCGGTCGACAATGTGCCGACCGACTTGGTCAGCAACGCGCGCAACGACATCTATCTGATCGGCGAGGCGCTGAAACTGATCGACAAGAAGAAGCTGCTGCCGATGCAAGATGCCGACCTGAAGGCGGTCACCGACTATCACAAGGCCGTCGACAACGCGACAAAGTTCATCCCGCTGTGGGTGAAGATCGCCGTCGCGCTGGCGCTGGGCCTCGGCACCATGGTTGGCTGGAAACGCATCGTCGTGACCGTTGGCGAGAAGATCGGCAAGAGCCATTTGACCTATGGCCAGGGTGCCGCAGCCGAACTCGTTGCCATGATCACCATCGGCATGGCCGACCGTTTCGGCCTGCCGGTGTCGACCACCCATGTGCTGTCCTCGGGCGTTGCCGGAACCATGGCCGCCAATGGGTCGGGCCTGCAATGGTCGACGGTGCGCAACCTGCTGCTTGCCTGGGTGCTGACGCTGCCGTGCTCGATCACCCTCGCCTTCGTGCTGTTCATCATCTTCCGCCAGGTGTTCTGAGCGGAGCAGAGGCTTTCAAAGAAAAGGCAGCGCCGGGCGACCGGTGCTGCCTTTTTACTTAGGAGCACCGTGTTCAAGTCGGCAGATTATGTTGACGTTGAACATTCTAGGGCATTGGCGCGAAACGCCCATCTCTTCGTCATCCACGGGCGAAGCAAGGAGCGTAACGACGCGGCGCAGACCCGAGGATCCATGCCGCGACTTCAAAGCGTTGCTGCGGTGCAGGATTCTGCTCCGCTGCATTCTTCGCGCGAGGTAACGGCATGGATCCTTGGGTCTTCACTTCGCTTCGCGTCGCTACGCCCAAGGATGACGAACGTCGCGGGTTAAGTCGGATCTTCGCGATGCAGATCGTGGATGGAGACACCCTCGGCATTGGTCGGCAAGGTCAGCCACTGGCTGTGGCGCAGCGTACGCTGGGTGTCCTCCTGGCCCATCTCCCAATGTTCGCGCATTGAGGTGCCGGAGAATTCGTAATCCTTGGCGTGCCCCTCATAGCCTTTGTGCTGATAGATCAGGTGGACGATGTTGACGACGCCGGCATCCGAATAATCGGCGATCAATTCCTTCTCGCCGTCCTTCAGCTGCTCCGGCGGCACGCGCTTCAGCGCATCGAGCAGCTTCATCTTCAGCGCGTGGATGCGCTGGAAATTGTCGGTGTTCTGCCGCGTGCGGCTGGAATACATGATGTCCTTGTGCCGCGACAGCACGTCGGCCATGCCGCGCGGCAGCACGCCACGGGCGCTGAACAGGTCGACCTGGAACACCAGTGAGGAGCGGTCCTCTTCCTGGTCGAGCAGATACTGCAGCGGCGTGTTGGAGACGATGCCGCCGTCCCAGTAATACTCGCCCTCGATGCGGATCGACGGGAAGGCCGGCGGCAGCGCGCCACTGGCCATGATGTGCTCCGGCTCGATGCGCAGCTTCTCAGTGTCGAAATAGACGAAATTGCCGGTCCGGACATTCACCGCGCCGACGCTCAGCCGCTTTTTGCCGTCGTTCAGCACATCGAAGTCGATCAGGCTCTCCAACGTATCCTTGAGCTCGGCGGTGTCATAGAACGAGGTAGCGCCTTCCGCGCCCGCCAGTTGGAGCCAGGGATTGGGCGAGCGCGGCTTGAAGAAGCCGGGCTGGCCCATCGCCATCGTCATGAATGACGATGTCTGGTTGCGGATATCGCGGTAGATGTCGCCTTCCGGCGTATAGGGCCAGATCTTGCGGCCCGAAACCGTCTGCCAGAACTGTTCCAGCCGCTGCAGCCGGCGGCTCGGCTCGTTGCCGGCGATGATGGCGGCATTGATGGCGCCGATCGACACGCCGGACAGCCAGGTCGGTTCGCAGCCGGCATCGGCCAGCGCCTGATAGACGCCGGCCTGGTACGCGCCGAGCGCACCGCCGCCCTGGAACACCAGCGCGACGCGATCATATTGCGCCGAGATTTCCGCGATGGTGGCGGCAGTCGCCTTGCTGCGGTTACGCTCAAGCACTGACTTTCTCCAGTCTGGTCGCGCCGGCAGCAGACTGGCTGTGTTCGGCGAGGTAATCATGCACGACTTCGCCGAGGCCAAGCGTCAGATCTGCTTTGAAGTGGACGGCCGAGACGATGTCGAGCACCGGCAATTTCGCAACATCGGCCATGACGTGCGGGCGAAGATCGAGCGCGGCCGGCGCTGTCCAGGCTTCCTTCAGCGTGATGTCGGTCAGGTAATAGCGCACCAGCTCGCAGATGCGTGGGGTTCCGTCGACATGCGGGATGATTTTGATCAGGAAGTTGGGCGCGGCAAGCGCGGCGAGCACCTGGTCGTGATCAGCTTCCCGGTGCTTGTAGCCCATCGTGCCGGTGGCGCAGAGAACACTGCCATAGTGCAGCGTGCCGACCACCACTTCGCCCTCATGCACAATCTTGGGGTTGGCGAGCTTTTTCGGAAAACCCCAGAGCTCGCGGCCGCCGGCGATCGGCGCATCGTCGTCGAGATACATGGAATGGACGTACCCGCCATGCTGGCCCTTGTACTTCACCGGGATGACCTGGCCGGTCTCGGTGTAGTCGCCGAAGCCGGTTGAGTCAGGCATGCGGATGAATTCGTATTTGACCAGCGGCTCGTCGATCTCCAGCGGCGCCGGCACCACGGCTTCGAGCGCCTCGCGCGTCGTGCGGTAGGTGATGATGACGTATTCGCGATCGAAGAAACGGTACGGGCCGGGGGGGAAAGAAGGGTTGGTCAGCGGCATGGCATACGCGCGCTTCACAACGTCGGCGATTTCCATGGTGTTGCCCCGGTTGGTTCAGAAAAACCCCGCGCGAATGCGCAATCGATTATGTTGCACGGCACCATGACACTGCCGTGTCAGCCTTGAGACGACGCTCGGCTGAGCCGGGAAAGCCCGTCGCAGAGCTGTAATAGCGCCGACATATGGCTGTGGCATTGTCATGTTGCGGCGCACAAACTATGTGCCTTTGTAGTCCTTCCCACCATTCGCGAGATCTCCCATGGGTTCCCTGTCTTCGAAGAATGCGCTCGTCACCGGCTCGACCAGCGGCATTGGCCTGGCCATTGCCCGCGCCTTTGCCGCCGAAGGCGCCAATGTCACCATCAACGGGCTCGGCGATGCCGCGGCAATCGAACAGGAGCGCGCCGGCATCGAGAAGGATTTCGGCGTCAAGTGCCGCTATTCCGGCGCCAACATGATGGACGGCGCTGCTGTGACTGCCATGGTGCACGACGCCGAGCAGGCCTTCGGCAGCCTCGACATTCTGGTCAACAATGCCGGGATCCAGCATGTCGCGCCGATAGAAGACTTCCCCGATGATAAATGGGAAGCGATCATCCGCATCAATCTGCTCGCGGCCTTCTATGCGATCAAGGCCGTGGTGCCGGGCATGAAGGCGCGCAAATGGGGGCGCATCATCAACACCGCCTCGGCGCATGCGCTGGTCGCCTCGCCGTTCAAGTCGGCCTATGTCTCGGCCAAGCACGGCATTGCCGGCCTGACCAAGACCGTGGCGCTGGAAGTCGCCCAGGATGGCATCACGGTCAACGCCATCGCGCCCGGGTATGTCTGGACGCCGCTGGTCGAAAAGCAGATTCCCGACACGATGAAGGCGCGCGACATGACCGAGGAACAGGTCAAGCACGACGTGCTCCTGGCAGCGCAGCCGACCAAGGAGTTCGTCACCGTCGAGGAACTTGCGGCGCTGACGCTGTTCCTGTGCTCGGATTCGGCCAGGCAGATCACCGGCACGACCTTGCCGATGGATGGCGGCTGGACGGCGCAGTAGGGCCATCCCCGAGATCGACTCGCCTCCACAGATTGCAGATTGACTCATCCCCCCGGGGGGGATAGTCGACTGACATGACAGACAACACCCATCAGTCGCACCCCGCTATCGTGAAGCGTCTAAAGCGCGCGCAAGGCCACCTTGCGGCAGTGCTCTCCATGTTCGAGGCTCGTCGTTCCTGTGTTGACCTCGCACAGCAACTCCATGCCGTGGAAAGCGCCATCAGCAGCGCCAAGCGAGAACTGATCCACGATCACATCGAACATTGCCTGACCGACACCGCCGAGGGTGGAGCGCACGACTCGCTGGCGGAACTCAAGCAGTTGGCCAAGTATCTATGAGCGGTCTCGGTAGGCGCACCCTCGACTGGTTCGGTTTCGGTTCGCACGATCACGCCGGCCAAGATCACGACCACCACGGTCCGCATGGCCATACACATGGCGTCATCGATGCAACCATCGCGACGACCGCTCGGGGCATCTGGGCCATAAAATGGTCCTTTGTCATCCTGGCGGTCACGGCAGCAATGCAGATGGCCGTGGTGGTTCTCTCGGGCAGCGTGGCCCTTCTTGCCGACACCATTCACAATATTGGAGACGCAACCACTGCCATCCCCTTGTGGGTCGCCTTCATGCTGGCGAGGCGCAAGCCGTCATCAACCTTCACCTATGGACTGGGTCGGGTCGAAGACCTCGCCGGTATCGTCATCGTCCTGGTCATTCTGTTCAGCGCCATCGTTGCCGGGTACCAGGCTATCGAGCGCCTGATCCATCCGCAGGCAGTGACGCATCTCGGTTGGCTGACGGCGGCGGGCATCGTCGGCTTCCTCGGCAATGAGGCCGTCGCGGTGTTTCGCATTCGCATCGGCAGGGAAATCAACAGTGCGGCGCTCGTCGCCGACGGCTACCATGCCCGCACCGACGGGCTCACCAGCCTTGCCGTGGTCATTGGCGCTATCGGCGTCTGGCTCGGATTTCCGCTTGCCGACCCAATCATCGGGCTCCTCATCACGGTCGCCATTTTCGGTATCGTCTGGCAATCGGCGCGCTCGGTGCTCACCCGCATGCTCGACGGCGTCGAGCCGGGTGTGATGGCCGAAATTCATCATGCTGGCGAGCATGTGCCGGGTGCTCACATCGTCGATGCCAAGGCCCGCTGGATTGGCCACAAGTTGCACGCCGACATCGCCATCGCTGCAGACGAAACGTTGCCACTCGCAGAAGCGAACAAGATCACGGCAGCGCTCGAGAATGAACTGTTCGAACACATGCCTGCGCTCGCGACAGCCAACATCAGGTTTTCGAGCGAGCATGGCGCGCACGAGCATCCACATCCTCACGACCACAATCATGGCGAACACCACGACCACCAACACTGACGTGCGCAGAAAACCACCCGCTTCTGCTAGTCCAGGCTGATGCTCCAGACGCTTGTCGAATTCCAGCGCACCATCTACCTGGCGCTCGCCGATCAGATAAAGCTGCTCTCAGTCGGCGGTGGCTGGCTCGCGTTCCTTGCCTTTCTGCCGATGGGCGTGCTTTTTGGCGCGGCGCATGCCCTGACGCCCGGACATAGCAAAGCCGTCCTGGCTACGTATCTGGCCGGTTCGGACGCGAAGGTTTCGCGCGGCCTTCTGGTGTCACTGACGCTCTCCTTCACGCATGTGACGATCGCGGTGCTGATCGCGGCATTCTCGTTACCGCTGGTATCGATTGCCTTGGGAAGCGTTGGCCGAGCGCCTTTGCTGGAAGACGTCAGCCGTGGTTTGCTTGGCCTGATTGGCGTCTGGATGCTGTGGCGCGCATTGAGCCACGGCCACCATCACAAGCATGAGGGCGAAGCCGTTGGGATCATGGCCGGCTTGATTCCATGCCCGCTGACCCTTTTCGTGATGACCTTCGCGATATCCAGAGGCGTTCCGCTTGCCGGCATTCTGTTTGCGGTCACCATGATGGCCGGTGTGGCGCTGACCTTGTCCTGCGTGGCGGTGGTGTCGATCCTGTTTCGAGAACGGCTGGTGCATTTTTTTGACAACCGGCCACGCTTACTCGACATAATATCCAGAGGCATCGAAGGTACCGCCGGCCTCATTCTTGCTGGCGTCGCTGTTTGGCAAATTTCTGCGCGCTGAGGACATTGAAACGAACAGCTGGGCCATGGATTGACAAGCACGAAGGATCAATCCAGCATAGTGACAAGGGGTTCCTTCGCGACGACCCCGTGAGGCGTCAGCCCAACGATCGCGTCCAAACTCTCACTCTGGAGGTGGACGCCATGCCGTCAACAACCGCAATCACCGTAGCGCAACTTTCCCGTCTCGTCGGCTTGCCCGACGCGCCTGTTCTTGTCGATGTCCGCACCGATGAGGACTATGACGCCGATCCCCACCTGCTGCCGGCCTCGTGCCGGCGCGATTTCAAGACTGTTTCGAGCTGGGCGGCCGAGTTCACCGGCGCTCATGTGGTCGTTATTTGCCAGAGAGGGCAGAAGCTCTCGCAAGGCGTCGCCGCCTGGCTGCGCCATGAGGGCATCGCTGCCGAATCGCTCGAAGGCGGTTTCGAAGCCTGGCTGGCGGCCAAGGGGGTTCTGGTCAAGGCCGACAAGATACCGCGCCGCGACGACAAGGGCCGCACAGTCTGGGTGACGCGGGCCCGCCCCAAGGTCGACCGCATCGCCTGTCCGTGGCTGATCCGCCGCTTCGTCGACCCTTCGGCGGTGTTCCTGTTTGTCGAACCGGCCGAAGTGCTGGCTGCCGCCGATCGGTTCGCGGCGATCCCCTTCGACATCGACGATGTGTTCTGGAGCCATCGCGGCGAGCGGTGCACCTTCGACACCATGATCGAGGAATTCGGGCTGCGGTTCGAGGCGCTCGACCGTCTTGCCTTGATCGTGCGTGCGGCCGACACGGCGCGCCTCGATCTCATACCGCAGGCGGCGGGGTTCCTTGCGGCATCGCTCGGCCTGTCGCGCATGTTCCGCGACGATCTCGAACAGCTCGAAGCCGGAATGCTGCTCTATGACGCGTTTTTCAGGTGGTGCCGCGACGCCACCGACGAAACCCACAACTGGCCGAGCGGGGGCAAAGCGCCATGAGCGCCCTTACCGCCGGCGACAGTCCGCTCGCAGCTCCGACCACGCCGACCTTCAGGCAGGCCGCGAAACTGTGGGCCAGGATCGGCCTGCTGTCGTTCGGCGGGCCGGCCGGACAGATCGCGTTGATGCACAAGGAACTGGTCGAGGAGCGGCGCTGGATCGGCGAGCAGCGGTTTTTGCATGCGCTCAATTATTGCATGCTGTTGCCTGGTCCCGAGGCACAGCAACTCGCCATCTATATCGGCTGGTTGCTGCACCGGACCGCCGGCGGCCTCGTTGCCGGCATCCTGTTCGTGCTGCCCGGCGCTTTGGTCATGTTGGGCCTGAGCATCTTCTACGTGCTCTACAACGATGCGCCTGTCATCGAGGCGCTGTTCTTCGGCATCAAGGCGGCGGTGCTGGCCGTCGTCGTCGAGGCGGTCATCCGCATCGGCAAACGGGCGCTCAAGAACCGGGTGATGGTGGCGATCGCGGTGGTCGCCTTCCTTGCCATCTATGTCGTCAGGCTGCCGTTTCCGCTCATCATCCTGTTGGCAGGACTGACCGGCTGGATCGGCAACCGCCTGGCGCCCACGCGTTTTTCCGGAGCCGCACATGGCAAGGGCAACTTGCCTGATATCAGAGGCGCGGTCGACCTGATGTTCGAGCGCGGCGAACTTGCCCATACCAGACCGACGAAATGGCACGCGCCGCGCACCATTGCGATCTGGCTGCCGATCTGGCTTGGGCCGGTTGTGCTGATCCTGGCGCTGACCGGCCCTGCCAGTGTGTGGACGCAGCTTGGCGGCTTCTTCAGCCTGATGGCGGTGGTCACATTCGGCGGCGCCTACGCCGCACTCTCCTATGTCGCGCAGGCGGCCGTGACGTCGTTCGGCTGGCTCGCGCCCGGTGAAATGGTCGACGGCCTCGGCCTTGCCGAGACGACGCCGGGACCATTGATCCTGGTGCTGCAGTTCGTCGGCTTCGTCGCCGCCTACCGTCACGCCGGCGCGATGGGTCCGCTTATCGCCGGATCGCTCGGCGCGTTGCTGACGCTCTGGGTGACGTTCGTGCCGTGCTTCTTCTGGATATTTCTCGGCGCCCCCTACATCGAGGCGCTGCGCGGCAACAAGGCGCTGTCGGCGGCGCTGAGTGCGATCACGGCGGCTGTCGTCGGCGTGGTGATGAACCTTGCGCTGTGGTTCTCACTGCATGTCGTCTTCGACGCGGTGCACCGCGTTGGCCTCGGGATGGAGGTGCCGGTGCTGTCGTCGCTGGACTGGCGTGCCGCGCTGCTGGCGGCAGCCGCGATGGTCGCCATGTTGAAACTGAAGATCGGCATGCTGCCGACATTAGCCGGCTCGGCGCTGGCCGGACTGGCGCTGCTGGCCTTGCCCGCGTAGCGCCCGACGCACGCAAACCTCAACCGGCAATCATGCGCGACCGCGGTCTTTCCGTATCGCTGTAGAGATAAACCTATTGTGACAGGACGGCGGGCGGCAAGAGCTGGGGATTTGTCCGCAGCGAGAGCATCGCCGGCATGCCTCTTGACTCTGTGCCCGTAGTTGGTGTTGATACGTATAAGTGATACGTATAAGGAACCTTATGAAAAGCTCGCGGGCCACACAGAAGGACGTTGCGCGGCTGGCGGGTGTGTCGCAGGCAAGCGTGTCCATGGTGATGAGCGGCGGCGGTTCACCGGCGATATCGTCGGAGACCTGGGAGCGGATCACCAAGGCGGCGGCGGAGCTTGGCTATACACCGAACCGGTTTGCGCAGGCGCTCAAGACCAACCGCACCATGACCATCGCCTGCGTCGTGCCCGACATCACCAACCCTTTCTATCCGGCGCTGATGCGCGGCATCCAGTCGGTGGCCGAGAACCTCAGCTATGACGTCATCGCGGTCAGCACCGACGGATCGGCCGAGCGCGAGCGGCATTTTCTCGATTGGTCCCGGCAGGGGCGGGTCGACGGCGTGATCGGCGTGTTCTTCACCTTGCGCGCCAGCGACTTCAAACCGTTGCTCGATGCCGGCGTGCCGGTGGTGCGCATCGAATCGAGCAAGAAGCGCGGCGGCGACATCGCCATCGACGACATCTTCGTCGACAGCTACGCCGCCGCCTTTTCGGTGACGCAGTTTCTCATCGGCCGCGGCCACAAACGCATCGCCATGGTCGCTGGACGCGGTGGCCCTCAGGGCGTGCGGGTCGAAGGCTACCGCACGGCGCTGACCGAGGCCGGCGGCACGCCCTACATCGTCGTCGATGAGGAGTTCAGCGAAACTGGCGGCGCCCGCGCCGCCGAGGCGGTGCTGGCCAGCGGCTATGCGCCGACGGCGATCTTCGCTGCCAACGATCTGATGGCCATCGGCGTGATGCAGGCGCTGCGCGATCGCGGCATCGCCATTCCCGGCGACATTGCGGTTGCCGGTTTCGACGACATTTCGGCGGCACGGCTGGTGACGCCATCGCTGACCACCGTGGCCCAGTTCCAGGGCGACATGGGAGTCAAGGCTGCACAGATCCTGATGGAGCGCCTGCGCGGCGCCTCACCGGGCGCGGGGACCGCGCTCGAAATGCCCTACAGCCTGATCGAACGCGGTTCGACCTGACTGCCACAAGAGACGAAGAATATCGGAGGAGATATCATGCAACGCCGTACATTGCTCAAGACCGGCCTCGGGCTTGCCGCCCTGCCGCTGCTGCCACGCCTTTCCTTTGCCGACGACAAGAAGCCGGTCGGCTTCTGGTATGAATCCGCCTCGCCGGAGAACCAGGACAGTCTCAAGACCATTCTGATCGATCCCTTCAATGCGGCGCATCCTGAGGACGATCTGTCGATCGACTTCCGTGGCACCGATCTCGACAAGCAATTGCGCATCGCCATGCTGTCGGGCAGCGGCCCGGACGTCGTCTTCACCGCCGGCCCGAGTTATGTCGCGTCGATGGCGCAGGCCGGGCAATTGCTGCCGCTCGACGATTACGCCGCCAAGCTCGGCTGGAACGACCGGCTGCTGCCGCTGTTCATGGAACTGGGCAAATATGAGGGCAAGCTCTACGCGCTGGCCAAGACCTATGAGACGCTCGGCCTGTTCTACAACAAGACGCTGTTCGACAAGAACGGCTGGAAGGCGCCCACCACCATCGCCGAACTCGAGGCGCTGGCCGACGAGATGAAGGCCAAGGGCCTGGTCCCGTTCGGCGCCGGCAACGCCGACTGGCGACCCGCCAACGAACACCATGTCTCGATCGTGCTCAATTCGGTGGCTGGTCCGGAAAATGTCTACAAGGCGCTGACCGGCGCCATTCCATGGACCGACCCGTCCATCCAGGCAGCCATCGATAAGCTCGATGAGTGGTGGCAGAAGGGTTATTTCGGCCCGAACTATTTCTCGCTGACGCTGGAGCAGGCCTTCGCCCAGGTGGCAACCGGTCAGGCCGGCATGGCGCCGAGCGGCACTTGGAGTTTTACCAACGTCCCGACCTATTTCCCGCCGAACAATGCCGAGCCGGCCTTCGTTGGTTTCCCGAGCACGAGCGGCCCGCCGGTCTATGCGCTCGGCATCGGCTCGACGCTCTCGGTCAACGCGAAATCCGAAAATCCAGACGGCGCGGCGGCAGTGCTCGACTATATCTTCAGCGACACATTCTACGGCGCCATGAACTCGGCCTGGCAGGGCGAGTGGAACCTGCCTTTGAAGGATCTGTCGGGGGCGAAGCTTTCCGACAAGGTGCTGCCGCTCTACACCGAGACGATGAAGAACCTGTCGACGGCCGTCGGCGCCGGCCAGTACGGCTACACGACATGGACCTTCCTGCCGCCTGCCACCGATACCTATCTGGTCAGTGGCATGGAAGAAGTCTGGCTGAAGAAGATCAGCTCGAAGGATTACCTGAAGAAGTTCGACGAGACCTTCCAGCAGGAAAAGGCGGCCGGCAAGGTGCCGGCGGTGCCGAAGCGGGCCTGAGGCGGGCAACCGCGAACCATCTGAACCAGCGACGGAGCGGCGCCTGACCGGCGCTAAATCAAATAGATAGAGCATGATGTCGTCCGAAAACCGCTTCACACTTTTCGGCATCATGCTCTGAAATCCAGGGCAATTGTCCATGCACCGGCTCTACCTCGTCCCGACGCTGATCATCAATTTCGTCATCGTGTTGGTTCCGGCACTGCTGACGGTCGTCCTGGCGTTCTGCAGCTGGGACGGCATTTCAACGCCGACTTTCTCCGGGCTGGACAATTTCCGGGCGCTGCTTGCCGACAGCGTGTTCTGGTCGGCGCTCACCAACAACATCATCTGGACCGGCATCTTCCTTGTCGTGCCGATCGCCATGGGGCTGCTGGCGGCGTCGATGCTGTTGATCGTGCGGCGCGGCAGCAATTTCTTCCAGGTCGTCTACTTCCTGCCGGTCGTCATCGCCACGGTCATCACCGCGCGCGTTTGGCAAGGCATGATCTACAGCCCCGTCACCGGCGTGTTCGGCATGCTGGACCGCATGGGCCTGCCGGTGGCCAATCCGCTGGCGCAGCCATCGACCGCGCTGTTCGGCGTGGCGACCGTCGACCTCTGGCACTGGTGGGGCTTTCTGTGCGTCATCTTCTTCGCCGCCCTGCGGCAGGTGCCGCAGGAGCAGATCGAGGCGGCCCGCATCGAGGGCGCCAGCTACGGCCAAATGATGCGCTATGTGCTGCTGCCGGCGATCCGGCCGACCATCATGCTGATGATGATCATGACGGTGATCTGGAGTTTTCTCGCCTTCGACTTCGTCTACATCCTGACCCAGGGCGGGCCGGCGTTTTCGAGTGAGGTGCTGTCGACGCTGGCCTATCGTCACGCCTTCTACGACCTCAATGTCGGCCAGGCCGCGGCGGCGGCGCTGGTGATCAGCCTGTTCGGCCTCGTCGGCACCTTCTTCTATGTCCGCCTGCAGACGCAGGAGGGCGAACAATGAGAATGGTCGAAAGCCGGGCGACGCTCACCATCTCCTATATCGTGCTCGGCATCGGCGCCTTCATCGCGCTGTTTCCGATTGCACTGCTGGTGCTCAACGCGCTGAAGCCGGCGGCGCAGATCGTGCAGAGTCCGCTGTCGCTGCCGAACCCGATTCGCTGGGAGAATTTCACCAACGCCTGGACGCACGCCAAATTTTCCAAAACGTTCGTCAATTCGCTGCTGCTGTCCGGCACCACGATCGTTCTTGTCTGCACGACATGCTCGCTGTCGGCCTATGTGCTGGCGCGCAAGAAAGTCGCCTCGTGGAAGATCTGGACATTCTACCTGCTGGCCACGACTACGGCGCCGATCCAGCTCTACATTTTCCCGCTCTATTTCGGCTTCGCCAAGCTCGGGCTGATCAACAATGTCTTCGGCGTCGCGCTGATCTATACCGCGCTCTACAGCCCCTTCGCGGTGATGCTGCTCAGGACCTATTTCATCGCCGTGCCGAAGGAGCTCGAGGAAGCCGCGCTGATCGACGGCGCCACACCCTGGCAGGTGTTTTCCAAGGTCATGCTGCCGATTGTGTCACCCGGGATCCTGACAGTCGCGCTGATTATCGGGCTCAATTCCTGGAACGAATTCCTGATCGCGACCACCTTCCTGCAGAAGGCCGACAAGGTCACCGCCGTCATCGGCTTCTATTTGCTCAGCGGCCAATACAGTTCCGACTGGGGTGAGATCATGGCCGCCGCGCTGATCATCGTGGTGCCGGTGGTGGTGCTGTTCGTCGCCATGCAGAAGCGGTTCATCGAAGGCATGGCGGGCGGCTCGGTCAAGGGCTGAAACCCGAGCCAAAATTTTTCGAGTATCTGGAGCAGAACATGCAGTTACCCAACGACTATCTGGAACGGGTCTATGCCGGCGTGCTTGGCAAGCTGGTGGGCGTCTATCTCGGCCGGCCGTTCGAGGGCTGGACCTACCAGAAGATCATGAAAGAGCTCGGCCCGATCGACTACTACGTGCATGAGCGCCTGAACCAGCCGCTGGTGGTGACCGACGACGATGTCGCCGGCACCTTCACCTTCATCCGCGCACTCGAGGACTACGGCATTTCGCCGGATCTGTCGGCCGAAGCCATCGGCAAGGCCTGGCTCAACTACATCGTCGAGGAGCGTTCGATCCTGTGGTGGGGCGGCTCAGGCAATTCGACCGAGCATACCGCCTGGCTCAATCTCAAGAAGGGCATACCGGCTCCGCATTCGGGGTCAATCGCGACCAATGGCGCGACGGTTGCCGAGCAGATCGGCGCGCAGATCTTCATCGATGGCTGGGCGATGGTGGCGCCGGGGCAGCCGCTTCTGGCAGCGAAGCTTGCCGAGCAGGCCGGCAAGGTCTCGCATGACGGCGAATCCGTCTATGCGGCGATGCTGTGGGCGGCGATGGAGGCCGAAGCCTTCGTCTCCAGCGACATCGACCATCTCATCGATACCGGCCTGTCGGTCATCCCGTGCGACAGCCTGATCGCAAAGCTGATCGCGGATATCAGAGGCTGGGTGAAGCAACATCCCGACTGGCACGACACGCGCCAGAAGATCGAGGACAAATACGGCTACGACAAATATCCCGGCAATTGCCATGTCGTGCCCAACCATGCGCTGATGGTCATGGCGGTGCTCTATGCGCCCGACGATTTCCAGAAGGCGCAGATGATCGTCAACACGTCGGGCTGGGACACCGACTGCAACGCCGGCAATGTCGGCTGCCTGCTCGCTCTGATGCTCGGCCTCGACGGCATCGAGGCCGGTCCTGACTGGCGCGGGCCGATCGCCGACCGGCTGCTGATTTCCTCGGCCGACGGCGGCAACTCGATCAACGATGCGGTGCGCACGGCCTATTACATCGCCAATCTCGGCATGACGCTCGCCGGCGGCAACCCGCTCGATGCGCCCAAGGGTGGCGCCCAGTTCCACTTCTCGCTATCGGGCAGCCAGCAGGGCTTTCGGCCGGTCGGAGGTCACGGCTCTGCGATTGGCGTTCGCGTCGGCAACATCGAATTCGAGAACGCGCGTGCGCTGACCATAAATTATGAAGCGCTGGCGCCTGGCCTTAGCGCCGCGGTGACGACGCCGACATTCTCGCCGCGCGAAGTGCTGTCGATGCGCACCTACGATCTGATGGCGACGCCGCTGGTTTATCCCGGGCAAGTGGTCAAGGCGCGCGTCGTCGCCGATCGTCACAACAAGGGCGCGGTGTCGGTGCGGCTGCGCATCCGCGCCTATGATGGCGAGGATCACCTGCGCGACATCGATGGCGATGCGGTCACCTTGAAGGCAGGCGAAGACCGCGTCCTGTCGTGGCGCCTGCCGGATCTGGACGGCCAGCCGATCGCCGAGATCGGCATCGTGCTCACCAGCGAGGGCAAGCGTGCCGACGGCCGTGTGCTGCTCGACTATCTCAGATGGGATGGGGCGCCGGAACTCACGCTGCACCGCCCCGCCGGCGAAAGCGATTTCTGGCGCATGGCCTGGGTCAATGGCGTCAGCTTCTTTTCCAAGCGCTATCCGCCGAGCTTCCGCATTTCGCAAAGCCGCGACGAAGGCATCGTCATTCACGGCACCCGGCAGTGGACCGACTACAAGGTCTCCGGCGATATCGTCATTCACCTCGGCAATTATGGCGGCGTCTGCGCGCGCGTTCAGGGCCTGCGGCGTTATTATGCCGTGCGCGCAACCCGTGATGGCAAGCTGCAGATCGTGCGCACACGGGATGCCGACACGGTCGTTCTGGCCGAGACGGCATACGACCTCGTCTTCGAGAAGCCGATCCCGGTGACGCTGACCGTCAAGGGGAGCCGGATCAAGGCGCTGTTCGATGGTGTGGCGATCGAGGCTGACGACACCGGCGCGGAGGCGTTGAGAGATGGTGGCATCGGACTGCTCATCGCTGAAGGCGCCCTGTCGACCGACAGGCTGCATGTGAGCGGGACCTGAACGTCCCGCGACCTCAATCCCAGGAACAATCCCGATGGCCTCAGTCGAAATCGCCAATGTGCTGAAATCCTACGCCGGGCACGCCGTGCTGCACGGCGTCTCCGTCACGATTCCTGACGGCCAGTTCGTCGTGCTGGTGGGGCCATCCGGCTGCGGCAAGTCCACGCTGCTGCGCATGATCGCCGGGCTGGAGGACATTTCGGGTGGCACGATCAGCATCGGCGACAAGGTCGTCAACGATCTGCCGCCGAAGAAGCGCGACATCTCCATGGTGTTCCAGAATTATGCGCTCTACCCGCATATGACGGTTGCCGAAAACATGGCGTTCTCGATGACGCTCGCCAAAGCGCCGAAGGCCGAGAAAGCCGAACGTGTCGCCAAGGCGGCAGAAATCCTCGGCCTGACGCCGCTGCTTGATCGCTACCCCAGGCAATTGTCGGGCGGCCAGCGCCAGCGTGTCGCCATGGGTCGCTCCATCGTGCGCAACCCGCAGGTGTTCCTGTTTGACGAGCCGCTGTCGAACCTGGATGCCAAATTGCGCGTGGCGATGCGGGCCGAGATCAAGGCGCTGCATCAGCGCCTGCGCACCACCACGGTCTATGTCACGCACGACCAGGTCGAAGCCATGACGATGGCCGACCAGATCGTCGTGCTGAATGACGGGCGCGTGGAGCAGATCGGCAGCCCGCTCGAGCTTTACGATCATCCGGCCAATCTGTTCGTCGCAACCTTCATCGGCTCGCCGTCGATGAACATTATCGACGGCGTTGTCGCGCGACATGACGGCGCGCCGGCGGTGCGAACGCGCGACGGCACGCTTTTGCCGGTCAGCCCGGGCTTCAGCGCAGCCGAGGGAAAGCAGGTGCGATACGGTTTCCGGCCTGAACATCTCAGCATCTCTGCCTCCGGCAAGGGCATTGCCGCATCGATCGACGTGGTCGAGCCGACAGGCTCCGAAACACAGGTCCATCTGACGATCGCCGGCGTGCCGGCGGTTGCCGTGTTTCGCGAAAGGATCAGCGCCAGCCCGGGAGATACGCTCTACGTCGAACCCGATACCGCCAAGCTGAACCTGTTCGATGCCGAGACTGGGCGCGCGCTGGTAAACTGATTTGACGAGGTCGACCGAGCTGTTTCAAAGTCGGTCCCGGATCGCGGAACGGGATGCGACATGGTGGATTCTGAGCGGATCGACAAGCTGATCAAAGGGGTGCCCCCGGCCCTGGCGCTTCGTGCCGGGCTGGACCTTGGCATCTTCACCCGGCTCGGTGGCGATGCAATGACCGCCGACAGCCTCGGCGTCGCGCTCAAAGTCGACCCCGATCGTCTGTCGCGGCTCCTCTACGCGCTCGCCAGCATCGGCCTCCTCGAAGTCAAGGATGGTCAATTTCGCAACGGAGCCGAAGCGGCCGCCTTCCTCGACGCGTCCAAGCCGGCCTATCGCGGCGGCGATCATGCACTGCTGCGCGAGCTCTGGGGAGCCGACCTGTTGACCGCGGAGTCGCTGCGACAGAACCGGCCGGCTGCGCTGCACGACTTTTCCGAAGCGGGCCTCGAGTCCGCGGCCGCCTTCAGCCGCATGCTGGCACCGGGTGGGGTGACTTTCGGCCGAAATCTGGCCGGCGAGTTGGACCTCTCGGCGACCGGTTCGGTGATCGACATCGGCGGCGGCGCCGGGACCATTCTGGTCGGACTTCGCGAGCGTTGGCCGCATATTGCGGCGACGCTGATGGAACTCCCAACGGTCGCAGCGGTCGCGCCAGCCATCCTGTCGGAATACGGCGCCGACGACGTGGTTGTCGAAGAAGGCGACATAACTGTCGCGCCGTCGATCGGCCGGCACGATCTGGCGATCCTGAAGGCCGTCGTCCAGGTCCTTCCGCCGGACCAGGCGCGCAGTTCGATCCTGAACGCGGCGCGTTGCCTCTCACCTGGAGGCGAGATCGCAATTGCGGGGTGGGGTGTCGTCGATGACGACCGCCTTGGCCCGTCTGAAGGTGTGTTTCTCAATCTCACCTTCCTGAATCTCTATCGCGCAGGCGAATCGTACACGGAAGGTCAGTATCGCGCGTGGATGACCGAGGCTGGATTCCGGGATATCTCCAGGTCGCGCCTCGCGGACGGCACCGCGTTATTTCGTGGGCGCCTCGCGGGCTGATCGTGGCGGAACGGCTGGTTTCGGGCGAAGGCTCTCCGAGGCTCTAAAGCCAGCCCTGCATGGATTGCACAAAGTTCCTGAGGCGGCGTGAGCCGATTTTTCCCCTTACCGGGCAACGCGGGGTATCGGCAGTCTTCTTTACTATGAGCTGTTTGGTGCGCGAGATCTCTTGGAACTCTTGCGCGTAGGCAACCAGGAAGCCGTCGACGGCGGAAGTGGGACGCTCCCAATTTGCCTTGTTGTCCTTGTAGTCGGTGTAGTCGTCCCAAATGAGCATGCCGCCAACATTGAGCATCCCCCATGCCAGCACGCTGTCCATCAAGACGCTTTCACGCTCGTGACAGCCATCGACATAAACCAGGTCGAATTCCGCTCCGGCCTGGCGTAGTCTGATCAGCGCCGGCAGCGAGAAGTCTCGAATCTTCGTCACCCGATCGGCGTAGGACCTCAGATTGTTGTCGAACCTTTTCTCCCGTTTGTGGAAGGGATCGACACAGGTGATGACGGCCTTTCGCAAAAAGCTGGCAAAGAAGAGCGCGGAGCGACCTTCCATGGAGCCAATTTCCAGAACCGAAAGGGGCGTGTCCCGCAGCGATTCAAGAATGGGCATCCATGTCGGGAGCTTGTTCGTCACGTAGTCGCGCTCGGTAAATGAGCCCGATGCGTTGATGCTCTGCCAATCAAAATCCATTCCGGTCAGACGCCCCTTAAGTGTACCCGTGATTGTCGTTCCGGCGACGGTCCCGAGGAATACGACGGCCCAGACGAAAGGGGCGACTATGTCCCGCTCTGACCCTTAGCCAATTTTGTCAGGCGTTCGAACTCCTCTGACGGATGCAGAATATCGAAGAGCTCACCGCCATGTCGCCTGAGCTTCAGCAGATGGCGTGCCAGCAGATCTCGTGCATTCACGTGGCGCCGGCCGTCATCCTCAACTTTGAAGTTGACGAAGTAGGTGTCCATAGGCCGATCGGGCTTCTTGCCGCCCCATATCGGGCCGCCGTGAACGATCAGATTTCGCTCAGCGCAACGCTTCTTCAGGTTCGTCAAAACCGCAACAAGCGCCTTCGAGCGGTCGTCCAAAGCCTTGGTCGACAGGAGGCTGACGATGAAATCTAGCCGTCGCTCTTCACCTGGAAACGCCATCAAGATCGTATCGGCCTTCACGGGATCGCAGTCGAGGATCTCAGAAACGAAATGCCGAAGCAGATTGCTCACCGCACCCCACACCGACACGACGCGGCCGATCTCAACCAACAGGTCCGGATGCCGTTCAAATGGCGATCGCAACCCTCGCCGTGGTCCTTGATCGTCTCCAGTTCCGGCATAGGCGCCTCCGGCGCACGTTCGCTTAGATCAAAAATCGCCCGGACCCGAGGACTCGCGAGATGGCGGGTTCTCCAATGTTTCGACGACGCGATCCGCAATCACTCGATAGCGTCTCGCATCGGCGGCCGTGATTGCAGCCTGCGGATCATGAGCGGCGGCGTTGCCAATGGCGAACAAGTCGTCGACGAGCTTGGAGGTGTTCTCATCGATGATCGTTCCCTTTCGAAGGATACGAAGCTGGCTCCGCGCTCCTCCGAAGGTTTTATAGCCAGCTCTTCGGGCAGCGTTCCCAAGAGCCTCTTCGACTTCACGACGGATTTCCATCAATGCACCTCGAGGCGAAATGGCCACCAGCTGCTCGAACCGCGACAGTTCCTCAGGAGTGGCTGGGGCGGCCTCCTGAGGCACGGGCAACTGTTCGACCACGTTCTCAGCAGCGTCCAATCTGAACGATATCTCGGTCTCTTTGTGTTTCAGCTTCAGCCGAGGAAGCAGTGGCCGAATCTCACCCCTGAAGAGCCACACCGCTCCGACGAAGGCCGCCGGCCAGGCCAACGATGTGATCGAGCTGATCACCGAAGCGAAGAAATCGAGATAATTCACTACTGGCCCCTTCCACAGGCGCATTCATGCCGCGCCAATCCCGTCGGTCAAGCCCCGCGGCAGAGCGTTCCGGATTACATCAATTTGACCACGGCGTGGTACCAGTATCCGGTCAAGTCACCAAAACCCCAGATCAGTGTACCAATGGCGCCGATCAAAAGATTGTCGGCAAGGAAGCGCTGCTGCACGGCGGTGATCAATTCAGGCAATTGCTGGGAAACCTTCTTTTCGGTAATCGCCTTGGCCTGTCTGTCGGCATCAGGTCCGGTGAACTTGCGGCGCTCCATGGTCGTTGCGACATCGACCACAACCTCCTTCATCACTGGGCCCTCCATCATTTGCGTCCAAGGCAACGACCGCCAGATATGGAAAATGCTGATCACAATCAGCACGGCTCCGGATCTCGCAAGCGGCATGAAGCTCTCTTGCCACCAAGCGCACGCCAAGCCGCCGGCTATCGCCAGGGCGCAAAGCACCAGTAGATCCCGACGCTTCCCTCGCATCAGCTGGCTGACGATATGGTCAAGCATCACTGCAATCCTCGCCCGAAGTGAACCCAGCCAGATAGATGGGGGGCGGGGGGTCGAATCTCTAGGGCCTTTGGGGTCCGTAACCGCCGCTGTCGAAAGGCGGCGGGCTATCGCTTCTTCAGCCCGAGTGCCTCGCCAACGATGGTCTTCAGAACGTCATCGATCATGTGATCCGTGAACTCTTCGAGCTTTCCCGATGATGGAAACTCGTAAGCCGTATTGCCCTTGAGATCTCTTACAGCGACGTAGCCGGGGCTGTAAGCCTCGAAGGTGAAGCCCGATGACCGGGCCGACACTGTGATCGACGGGTAAGTTCGACGTCCCGAGGACAGGACATCGAACTTGCCGCTGTTGTCGGTAATCGTGAGCTCAAGCTGTCCCTGCCATTCGTCCTTGGCGGTTTGCAGACGGGGCAACACCCTTTCACGGAGAGCGTCGCCGGATTGCTTCGTCTCTTCGACCAGCTTGGCCCGGGCAGCCTTCTCAGCGGCATCGGCGGAGGCCTTTTTCTGCTGAGCCTCCTCCAGCATCATTCGAAGCTTGTCGTCGGCCATCTCTTTCATCCCTGCTTTTCAACGATCGGCCACGGCGCCTTCTATCGTTGCTTTATCAGCATGCCGCCGGCTGCCTTAATCCCGGCCTCGATACCTTGGAGGAAGGGCGTAGTGTTGCCCGGGGTCCCTGGATATCCTGGCGTTCCTGGCATGCCAACGTGGATACCCTTAATCAGCCGATAACCGACTTCGAATCCGTCGTCGAATGATCCTTTGATAGCTGACACTGCGCTCTCCCATGTCGCGACTCATGTCGCGTGGACCTGCCGATAGTCGCAGGAAACCCTTGGAAATCAACGGTAGCCACTTGCAACATCGACGCGACATGGTCGCCAACAAACCAGACGTAAATGATTTGATTTTATTGGTGATCCCGACAGGAATCGAACCTGTGACCTACAGATTAGGAATCTGCCGCTCTATCCTACTGAGCTACGGGACCACGCGGCCCGACACATAGCCGCTTCGGATCGTTTCGCCAAGAGGCCGGCCGAACGCAAATCGGCCAGCCCTTTGGGGTTATAGTCAGGCCGCCAGCGCCGTTTCGGCCAGCTTCACCCAATAGCTCATGCCGTGCGGGATGACCTCGTCGTTGAAGTCGTAGGCCGGGTGGTGCAGGCCTGCGGTCTCGCCATTGCCGATGAAAATGAAGGCGCCGGGCCTGGCTTCCAGCATATAGGAGAAGTCCTCGCCGCCCATCACCGGCTGGATGGCGCGGTGGACCTGGGTATCACCGGCGACACTTGCCGCGACATCGCTGGCAAACACCGTTTCTTCCGGATTGTTGAAGGTCACGGGGTAATTGGCGTCATAGTCGACCGTGATCGTCGCGCCGAAAGCGGTGGCAATGCCGTCGCAGATGGCGCGGATGCGCTCCTCCGACTTCTTGGCGATCTCCTTCTTCAGCGTGCGCACCGTGCCGGCGATCTCGGCGGTCTCGGGAATGACGTTGTAGGCGTCGCCGGCGTGGAATTTGGTCACCGACACCACCACCGCCTCGACCGGATCTGTGCTGCGCGAGGCAACGGTCTGCAAGGCGCCGACGAGCTGGCTGGTGATGACGATCGGGTCGATCGTGCCGTGCGGCATCGCCGCATGGCCGCCGCGGCCCTTGACGGTGATGGTGAACTCGGCCGTCGCCGCCATGATCGGGCCCGGCCGGATGGCGAACTGGCCGACCGGCAGGCCCGGCATGTTGTGCATGCCGAAGACCCTGGAGATGTCGAAGCGCTCCATCATGCCGTCCTTGACCATCTCGTTGCCGCCGCCGCCGCCTTCCTCCGCCGGCTGGAAGATGACAGCCACGGAGCCGGCGAAATTGCGCGTTTCAGTCAGATATTTGGCGGCGCCGAGCAGCATTGCCGTGTGGCCGTCATGGCCGCAGGCGTGCATCTTGCCGGGAACGGTCGAGGCGTAGGGCTTGCCGGGGATCTCGTTGATCGGCAGCGCGTCCATGTCAGCGCGCAAGCCAATGGTCGCGCCATCGCCCTTGCGGCCATGGATGATGCCGACCACGCCGGTCTTGCCCAAGCCCGTCACCACGTCGTCGCAGCCGAATTCCTTCAGCTTTTCGGTGACGAAGGCGGCGGTCTTGAAGACGTCGAAATTCAGTTCTGGCGTCTGGTGCAGATGGCGTCGCCAGCCGGCAACTTCATCCTGCATCTCGGCGGCGCGGTTGAGAATCGGCATAATGGTTCCATCTCGCTGTTGGAGCAGACGGTCTGGCCTGCTGCTTTTGCAATTGTGATTGCCAGGCACTTTGCCATCTTGGCGTCACATAGGGTAAATAGCACCGCAACGATGTGTTCCGGAAATTGAGGGCCGGATCGCATCATGCTGGCCATCGCGTAACGAAATCTTACGGAGCCAGGGGCGACTACGGCAAGAGGCGATTTCGGATTCCATGATGCGGCACAGCCATATCCTCAAATTACTGCTAACGGGCGCCTTGGCGCTGCCGATGCTGGCCGGGCCGGCTTCGGCCAATCCGATTGTCCTGTTCGACCTGAATAGCGGCAAGGTTCTGCAGCATCAGGACGCCTTCAGCCGCTGGTATCCGGCCTCGCTGAGCAAGCTGATGACCGCCTATGTCACCTTCCGGGCGATTGCCGCCGGCGAGGTCCAGCTCGATTCGCCGATCAAGGTGACCAAGCATTCCGCCGGCGAACCGCCGAGCAAGATGGGCTTCAAGCCTGGTTCGGTGATGCGGCTCGACAATGCGCTGAAGATGATGCTGGTCAAATCGGCCAACGACATCGCCATGGCCGTCGGCGAGAATATAGGCGGCTCGCAGGCCGGCTTCGCCATCCGCATGAACGCCGAAGCGGCGCGGCTCGGCATGACCGGGACGCATTTCGTCAACCCGAACGGGCTGTTTTCGCCGGACCAGTATACGACGGCGCGCGACCTTGCCTTGCTGGTGATGGCGATCCGCAAGGAATTTCCGCAATACGCGCCCTGGTTCTCGATCGAGGGCCTTGCCGTCGGCAAGAGGGCGATCCCCAACTACAATCTCTTGATCGGCCGCTATCCCGGCGCCGATGGCATGAAGACTGGGTTCGTCTGTCCCTCTGGCTTCAACATGATCGGCTCGGCGACGCGCAATGGCCGCACACTGGTCGCCGTCGTGCTTGGCGAGAAATCGGCGATTAGCCGCGCCGAGACCGCCGCCAGGCTGCTCGACCAGGGCTTTGCCATGTCCGACCCGAACTGGCTCACGGTCGCGGCCATGCCTTCCTATGGCGATACCATGTCGCCCAACGACATGCATGACGAGATCTGCAAGAAGAAGGCGCCCGAAGAGCAGTCCGAGGCAGCGCCGCCGGTAGCTGCAAAAGACGCCGCGGCCGCGCCGAAATCACCCTATCAGGAAAAGCTCGACCACGTGCCAACGCTGGTTGCCGTCGGCCTTGGCGGCGCCACCGGGCCGGCGCCGAAGGCGATGCTCGACCAAGGGGGCCAGGACTATGCCGATGTGCCGCTGCCGAGCTGGCGGCCCGACATCCCGGCGCCAAAGGGCTCGGAACCGGTCGTGGTTGGCTCGGCAACGGCGGTGCAGGGCGATCAGCCGGTCAAGGCCGCGAACTAGGGAGATGGCGGGCTTTCCGATACCCGTCACGGTGCTCACCGGCTTCCTCGGCGCCGGCAAGACGACTTTGCTCAACCGGCTGCTCAAGGATCCGGCGCTCGTCGATACCGCCGTGATCATCAACGAGTTCGGCGAAGTGGCGATCGACCATCTGCTGGTCGAGCAGGCTTCCGACGGCATCATCCAGCTGTCCGATGGTTGTCTCTGCTGCACGGTGCGTGGCGAACTGGTCGACACCCTGGCTGACCTGGTCGACCGGCTGCAGACCGGCCGCCTCGCCCGCCTCGCCCGCGTCGTTGTCGAAACCACCGGGCTCGCCGATCCGGCGCCGGTGCTGCAGTCGATCATGGCGCATCCCGCCCTTGTCCAGGCCTTCCGGCTCGACGGCGTCATCACGCTGGTCGACGCCGTCAACGGCAATGCGACGCTCGACGGCCATGTCGAGGCGGTCAAGCAGGTAGCGGTTGCCGACCGCATTGTGCTGACCAAGGTCGATCTGGCCGGCGATCCCGCCGATGTCGAGGCTCTGCGGTCGCGGCTGCATCAGCTCAATCCGGGCGCCGTGGTGCTGGAAGCCGGCGACAGCCAGACTGGTGTGGCTGCACTGTTCGATTGTGGCCTCTACAATCCGGCGACCAAATCCGCCGATGTCCAGCGTTGGCTCGGCGAAGAAGCCGCGCATGATCATGAGCATCATCATCATGGCGATCACGACCATGGTCATCATGATCACGCCGAGCACGAGCATCGCCACGATTCCCGTGTGCGCTCCTATTCGCTGGTCCATGACGGACCAGTGCCGTTTTCGGCGATCGAGATGTTCCTCGACCTGTTGCGCTCGACGCATGGCGACAAGCTTTTGCGTATGAAAGGCGTCATCGAGCTCGCGGAAGATCCGTCGCGGCCGCTGGTCGTCCACGGCGTACAGAAAATCCTGCATCCGCCGGCGCGGTTGCCGGCCTGGCCGGACGGCCAGCACGGCACCAGGCTGGTGCTGATCACGCTGGACATGCCGGAAGACTATGTGCGCCGGCTGTTTGCCGCCTTCACCAACCGGCCGTCAATCGACACGCCGGATCGTGCGGCGCTGGAGAACAATCCGCTGGCGATTGCGGGGGGCTGAGGGGCGCTACGCGCCGCGCTCGACCAGAAAGCGATGACCGCCGGTGACTGCCGCAGCTTCAACCAGATGATGCCCGGCGTCGGCGCAAAAGGCGGGGATATCGATGACCGCCAGCGGATCGGTGGTCTCCAGCCAGAGCTGGCCGCCCGGCTGCATCGCCGCCAGGCGTTTTTTCGCCTTGAGAACGGGCAGGGGGCAGTTCAACCCCTTGAGATCATAGACAGATGCGCGCTTGGCCAAAGACTCAGCCGCCGAACATGCCGAGCAGCTTGTTCTTGATCTTTGACATCCGGCTTTCGTCGGCCGGCGGCTCGGCGGGCGCTGCCTCGACGCTGGCGGTGGCGACCGGCTGCTGGGCGGCCTGCTTGGCGGCTTCCTTCTCGGCCAGCGCTTGGGCCTTGGCGGCTTCTTTTTCAGCCAGTGCCTGGGCCTTGGCGACTTTCGCGGCTTCGATGGCAGCAACCCGCTGTTCCTCGGCCTTGCGCTTGGCTTCCTTCTCGGCGTCGAGCGCGGCCATCTTGCGGCCGGCCGGCGAATCGATGCGGCCCATGCGCGCCGTCTCGGTCACCGTGCCGTCGGAATTGAGCGACGGCGGATCGATCGGCACGCGCTCGCCGCGGGCGCGGCGCTTCGACCAGTCGGAAACGATGCTGGCTTCCTTGATGCCGGCAATGGTCGGCTTGGGTGCCGGCACGCTGGCCTTGACCGCGCCGGTGAAGGCCGCGTCATAGCTGCTCTGATAGGCGTTGTAGGCGCTCTTCAGCGAATCCGGCTGCGTGGACGGAGGGCAAGCGCCGGTCGGATCGAAGGTGGTGCCTTCAGGCGCCACCTGGTTGAAGACATAGCGCTTCTCGCAGACATCGACCTTTGGCGGCACCTTGGTGATCTCGAAATTGTCGTAGCCGACCTTCAGCATCTTCCAGAACTCGTAGTTCGGGTCGTTGCGATAGCGCGCCATGTTGGCGGCGGTCATGCGGAACGGAAAGGCCTGGATCTGGAACTCGGTCTGGCCGCCCTGGAAGGCGTCGCGGCCGAAGGCGTAGATCTGCTCGATCTGCGGGTCGGTCATCGAATAGCAGCCCGACGACGAGCAGGCGCCGTGCACCATCAGATTGGCGCCGGTGCGGCCATTGGCACGGTCATATGCGTTGGGGTAGCCGATGTTGAAGGACAGGTGATAGCTCGAGCGCGGATTCATCTGCGACGGGCGAACCGTATAGAAACCTTCCGGAGCCTGGCGGTCGCCCTCGGTGTATTTCGGCCCGAGCTTGCCCGACCATTTGCAGATGTCGTAGCTGGCGACCATCTCGTAGCGGCCGGTGGTCTTGGCCTTCCAAATCTCGAGCTTGCCCTCTTCCTTGAAGATGCGGGCCATCACCGAGGAGGTGCGGACCATGCCCTTGGCCTTCATGTCGGCGAGGATCTTGTCCGGCAGCGGCTTGTTGGCCTCCGGCGCGAAATCCTTCATCGAGGAATCGTTGCAGCCGGCGACACCGAGGGTGGCGATCAGGAGTCCGGTACGGGCAAGCTTGGCAAACATGGTTACGGCTATGTCTTTTCTCGGGGCGCCCGGAGCTTCGCAGCCGCGGGGCCAGCACACTAAACCTTTACGAACCCTAAGCCCGTTAACCTTGAAAATTCCTTACCGCAAGCTCCGGGCGGCTTCCCCCACGGCAATTCGTTCCGTCTCACGGACTTTTCATTGACCCGAATGCGGCGGCATTTTTGTGGCGAAATTGCTCCCGGCGCCACATTCCGGCGCGCGGTGGGCCCGAAATCAGAGGCTGCGGCCCATCGCCAGGTATTTTTCGCGGCGCTGCTCGCGAAAATCGGTGTTGGCGCCGGCAAATTCCTTCATCGTCTTGGCGATGAGGTCGCCGGTGGCGGCGATCACCGTTTCGGGCGCGCGCTGGGCACCGCCGAGCGGCTCGGGAATGATGGCGTCGATGATCTTCATTTCCAGAAGATCCTGGGCGGTGATCTTCATGTTGGTCGCCGCATCCTTGGAGCGGGTGGTGTCGCGCCACAGGATCGAGGCGGCGCCCTCCGGCGAGATCACCGAATAGATAGCGTGTTCCAGCATGTAGACGCGGTTGGCGGTGGCGATGGCAATGGCGCCGCCCGAGCCGCCTTCGCCGATGACGACCGAAATCGACGGCACTTTGAGGCCGAGGCAGGCCGAGGTCGAACGGGCGATGGCTTCGGCCTGGCCGCGTTCCTCGGCACCGACGCCGGGATAGGCGCCGGCGGTGTCGACCAGCGTCAGAAGGGGGATTTTGAAACGGTCGGCAAGCTCCATCAGCCGCACCGCCTTGCGGTAGCCTTCAGGCCGCACCGAACCGAAATTGTGCTTGAGCCGGCTCGCCGTGTCCGAGCCCTTTTCCTGGCCGATGACGGCCACCGGCTCGCCGCGGAAGCGGGCGAAGCCGCCAATGATGGCCTGGTCCTCGCCGAAATTGCGGTCGCCGGCGAGCGGCGTGAAATCGTTGAACAGGCCCTTGATGTAATCGAGGCAATGCGGCCTGTCGGTGTGGCGCGCCACCTGCACCTTCTGCCACGGCGTCAGTGCCTTATAGATGTCGCGCAGCGCGTCGCGTACGCGCTTCTCGAGCCGGCTGATTTCGTCGCCGACATCGACCGCCTCGCCATTCTCTGCAAGCTTCTTCAGCTCGAGGATCTTGAGTTCAAGGTCCTGCACCGGCTTTTCGAAATCGAGGTAATTGTACATTCTTGAGCGGACCGATGCGTCGGAAGGCAAAGACTGGCGGGACCCGGGAAATGGCGGCTCCGCGCGGTGGAACGTGCCTTCACATAGCGATATGAGGCCTAGTCGGCAAGCGGATGATGATCGTTGACCAGCCGCACCAGCCGCTCCTCCAGCACATGCGTGTAAATCTGCGTGGTCGAGATATCGGCATGGCCGAGCAGCTGTTGCACCGCCCTGAGATCGGCGCCGTTCTGTAAGAGATGGCTGGCGAAAGCATGGCGCAGCACATGCGGCGATATTTTCGCCGCTGATATGCCGGCCCGCGCAGCAAGGCCCTTCAGGTCGCGGGCAAAGACCTGCCTGGAGAGAAAGCCGCTGTCGCCGGCGGCCGGAAACAGGAACGGGCTGTCAGCGAAAGAAGGCACCGTCGCCCGGGCCGTGAGCCATGCCCGCATGGCCACGCGCGCCTTGGCCGACAACGGCACCATGCGCTCCTTGTCGCCCTTGCCGCGCACCATGAAGAAGCGGTCGTCGCGCTGGGCGACGGTCACCGGCAGGCCGACCAGTTCGGAGACGCGCAAACCGGTGGCATAGAGCACTTCGACCAGAGCGTGCAGGCGCAGCGCCGCCAGCCGGTCGCCGTCGCCCTCATCGGCGGCCTCAAGCGCCGCGCGGTCGAGCAGCCTGCCGGTATCGGCCTCGCTCATCGTCTTGGGCAGCGGGCGGCCCTTTTTCGGGCTTTCGAGCGTGCCGGTCGGGTCGTCGCCGCGCAGGCCCTCGGCATAGAGAAACTTGAAGAACTGGCGGATCGCCGACAGTTTTCGCGCCTGCGACGTCGGCGCAAAGCCGCGTGCGGCGATGTCGTCGAGATAGGCGCGGATGTCGGCTGCAGGAGCACCGGCAAGCCCGCCATCGATCGTTGTCGAGGCATCTTCGAGATCGCGGCGATAGGAGGACAGCGTGTTTTCGGCGGCGCCGCGTTCGGCGCTCATCATTTCGAGAAAGGCTTCGATGCGAGCCGCGCTGTTCATTTCCTGAAGTCAGTTTTTCTCTAGGGTCAGTTTTTCTTCGGGTTCAGCTTTTCCGGCGGAATGCGCACGGTAATTTCCGCCTTTTTCGGCTCGACGAACATCGCCAGCGCGACCATCGTACCATAGGCAATGCCGGCAAGAATCATCAGTGTCACGACAAAGCGGAACAGTGTCGGCATCAATCTTCGCCCGTCTTCTTGCTTTGCGATTCCAAACCCTGTGCCCTTATGGGACGCTAATTCCGTCAATTCAAGGACGAAGGGCTCTGTGTGCCAGGGGTGCCATGCTTGACGCAAACGGGCTTTTGATGTCGATACGCCGGCAAAGACGGCTTAGAAACAGCATGATCTCATGAACGCGCCACCAGCAAACCCTCCCGGCGAGAGCCATGCCGAGCTGCTCGACAGGCTGGGCAGTCGTTCGATTGTCTTTGTCGGCCTGATGGGCGCCGGCAAGACAGCGATCGGCCGCAAGGTGGCGACCATGCTGTCGCTGCCCTTCATCGACAGCGACCAGGAGATCGAAAGCGTGTCGCGCATGACGGTACCGGAACTGTTCGAGCGCTATGGCGAGACCGAATTCCGCGCGCTCGAGCAGCGCGTCATCCTGCGCCTCTTGGAAAATGGCCCGCAGGTGCTGTCGACCGGTGGCGGGGCATTCATGAATGCTCAGACGCGCGACGCGATCGCGTCGCATGGTGTTTCGGTGTGGCTGAAGGCCGAACTCGATCTGCTGATGGAGCGCGTGTCCAAGAAGCAGAATCGGCCCTTGCTCAAAAGCCCCGATCCGCGCGCCGTGCTGGAGCGGCTGATGGGCGAGCGCCATCCGGTCTATGCCACGTCTAACATCACCGTGCCGACCCGCGACGACCGCAAGGAAGTCATCGCCACCGAGGTCGTTGACGCACTGTGCGGCCATTTCGGCATTCCGGCCACCACGGCACTGGGCGAGGTGCGGTCATGAGCGAACCGGTCATTGTCGAGGTCGGCCTTGGCGAGCGCGCCTATGACATCCTGATCGGCCCCGGCCTGTTGGCGCGCGCCGGCACGGAACTGTCGCGCCGTCTGCCCGGCACGAGGGCAGCCGTAGTCACCGACCAAAATGTCGCCGCGGCGCATCTCGAGACACTGAAGGCTGGCCTCGAAAAAGGCGGTATCCAGCCGGCGATCATCACTTTGCCGGCCGGCGAAAAGACCAAGAGCTTTGCCCATCTCGAAGAGGTGGTCGACGGCGTGCTTGCCGCCAAGCTGGAGCGCGGCGATGTCGTCATCGCGCTCGGCGGCGGCGTCATCGGCGACCTCACCGGCTTTGCCGCCGGCATCGTTCGGCGCGGCATGAATTTCGTGCAGATCCCGACCTCGCTCCTGGCGCAGGTCGATTCTTCGGTCGGCGGCAAGACCGGCATTAACAGCCCGCGCGGCAAGAATCTGGTCGGTGTCTTCCACCAGCCGAAGCTGGTGCTGGCCGACACCGAGGTGCTCGACACGCTGCCGATCCGCGAATTCCGCGCCGGCTATGCCGAACTCGCCAAATACGGGCTGATCGACCGGCCGGCGTTTTTTGCCTGGCTGGAAGAGAACTGGACAAAAGTATTCGCCGGCGGTGCGGAGCGGGCCGAAGCCATCGCCGAGGCCTGCCGGGCCAAGGCCGATGTCGTTGCCCGCGACGAGTTCGAAACCGGCGACCGCGCCCTGCTCAATCTTGGCCACACATTCGGCCATGCGCTGGAAGGGGCCACACAGTATGACGGCGCCCGTCTCGTCCATGGCGAAGGTGTCGCCATCGGCATGGCGCTGGCGCATCGTTTTTCCGCGCGGCTCAATCTGGCCAGTCCCGATGATGCGGCACGCGTCGAGGCGCATCTTCGCGCCGTCGGCTTGCCTTGGCGGATGTCCGACATCCCCGGCGAGTTGCCGGACGCCGAGGCGCTGCTTGCCTTCATCACCCAGGACAAGAAAGTGTCGCGCGGCGCGCTGACCTTCATCCTGACGCACGGCATCGGCCAGGCTTTTATTGCCAAGGACGTGCCGGCTTCCGAAGTGCTGTCGTTCCTGAGGGAAAATCATCCGGACAACGGGAAAGCCGGCTGAGATGGACACTGGCTGGATCGTCGTCGCCGTCCTCGCCATCCTCTTTCTGTTTTTTGTTGCCGTGCGCACGCGCCTGCTTGCCGCATTCGGCTATGAGCTGTCGCGCATCGAACCGCAGCGCTCGACGCAGGATGAATTGCGCGGCGCGGTCGACGATTTCCGCCGTGACGGCCAGATGGTGCGCGAGGACCGCGACCGCGTCGGCGGCCTGTTCGACCTCGCCGAACTCGAAGTCTCCGACATCATGGTCCACCGCACCAATATGCGCTCAGTCAACGCCGACAATGCGCCGGAAGCGGTGGTGCGCGAGATCCTGCAGAGCCCGCACACCCGCATGCCGTTGTGGAAGGGCTCACTCGACAACATTGTCGGTGTGCTGCACGCCAAGGACCTGCTTCGGGCGCTGAACGAGGTTGGCAACGACTTCACCAAAATCGACGTGATGAAGATCGCGTCGAAGCCGTGGTTCGTGCCCGACACCACGACGCTGCAGGAACAGCTTAACGCCTTCCTGCGCGCCAAGGCGCATTTCGCCATCGTCGTCGACGAATATGGCGAGGTCGAAGGGCTGGTGACGCTGGAAGACATCATCGAGGAGATCGTCGGCGAGATCGCCGACGAGCACGATGTCGACATACAGGGCGTCAAGCAGGAGGCCGACGGTTCCGTCGTCGTCGACGGCACGGTTCCGATCCGCGATCTCAACCGGGCACTCGACTGGAACCTGCCCGACGAGGAAGCCACCACCATTGCGGGCCTGGTCATCCACGAGACGCAGTCGATCCCCGAGGAAAAGCAGGCTTTCACCTTCCACGGCAAACGCTTCGTGGTGATGAAGCGCGACAAGAACCGGATCGCCAGGATAAGGATCAGGCCGGCGGGGGAAGGTTAGCCAAACTCGGCCGTGGATATCACAAGTCCCTTGTTGAGCGCTGGCTTAGCGTCGCGCCGGTTTCACCATCGATCGCAGCCAGGCTGACATCATAACCCCAGAGGCTTCGGATATGGCGGAGCGTCGCGTCGCGGCTCTTGCCGTCGAGCATGATGCCATCTTTCACTTGGTGCTGCAGCCGCAAATACCGATCGCCAAGCAGATCCACGTCTACTACCTGGATGTCGGGTCGTTTCGAACCGACATCGTAGCTTTGGGCCAGAGCGGCGCGTATCTTTTTGTATCCACGCTCATTGTGGATCGATGCGACTTCATAATGCGGCTGGTCGGCGCCGTCGGCCAGCACGAAGAGCCGCCATTTCCGGATCAGAGCGGGACTTAGATATTGGCGAATGAAGGATTCATCGCGGTGGTTGGCCCAGGCTTCGAGCAGGGTATCACGCCAGTCGCCACGGCCGGCGATGTCCGGGAACCAGTCCCGGTCTTCCGCGGTCGGCTCTGTCGAGATGCGCTGGATGTCCTGCATCATGTCGAGGCCGAGGGCATAAGGATTGATGCCGGAAAACCGCGGATCGTCGAAGGCCGGCTGAGAGATCACATTCGAATGGTTGCGCAGGATTTCGAGCATGGCGCCTTCGCTGATCCTGCCACGCTCGAACAGCATGTTCATGAGCGTGTAGTGCACGAAGGTGGCGCAGCCTTCGTTCATCACCTGGGTTTGCCGCTGCGGATAAAAATACTGCGCGATAACACGCACGATCCTGATGACCTCGCGCTGCCAAGGCTCAAGTACAACGCTGTTTTTCTCCAGAAAATACAGCAGGTTTTCCTCCGGCAGGTTGAGCGATTTCTTGCGCCCCACCACGCTTTCATCCCGCACTTCGGCCTTGCCGACCCTTTGCGAAGGCGGCAGCGTGCGCCACAGATCACTATAGGAGCGCTCTTCATATTCGAGGCGCTCGCGAAGCCCTTCGCGCTGCTGCTCCGACGACAGTTTCGGCGGCCGGTGATATCGGAAGACTCCATGCTCCATCAGTGCGTGGGCGGAATCGAGCACGGCCTCCACGGCGGCCAGGCCGTGGCGCTCCTCGCAGTGGGCGATGTAGCCCTTTGCGAAGTTCAGATAGCTCAGGATTCCGTCGGCGTCCGTCCATTGCCGGAAGAGATGATTGTTCTTGAAGAAATGATTGTGTCCCAGCGCTGCATGGGCGGTCACCAAGGCCTGCAGGGCCATGGTATTTTCCTCCATCAGATAGACGATGCAGGGATTGGAGTTGATGACCAGTTCATAGGCCAGGCCGCGCCCGCCTTTGCGGTAGAGAAATTCGTTGTAGAGGAAATGCTTGCCGAATGACCAATGCCGATACATCAGCGGCATGCCGACCGACGAATAGGCGTCGAGCATCTGCTCCGAGGAGATGATCTCCATCTGCACTGGATAGATATCGAGATGAAGCTCCTCGACGCCGATCGCTTCGATCTCGTCATAGACGCGCGACAGTTTCTTGAAATCCCAGTCCGACCCGGAAAAAAGCAGCCTGGATGCGCCGGCTTGCCTGTCCATCGACCTTATCCTCACGCGCTCTGCCGCATGGCCGGCTGTCTGGCAAACAGTTGGCGAAAGACCGGGTAGATATCGGCCGGAGCGGCGATGCGCCTTGTTTGGAAGTTTGGCCATTTCTGCTCGATCACGCTGTAGGCTCGCCAGAGCGATGTGCCGTTTTCTGTTGCGCCGAAAATATGGCTTTCCCGTTCGTCGATGATCTCCACATAGGCGAAATATTGGCACAGGCGCATGAGCTTGCCGTCGAGCAGTTCTATGCAGCGCTCGGAGTCGGCAGAGAAATTGTCGCCGTCGGAGGCCTGAGCGGCATAGATGTTCCATTCAGTGGGCGGATAGCGTTGTTCGATGACACGGTGCATTTCCTCAAGCGCGGTGGAAACGACCGTTCCGCCGCTCTGGGTGTGGTAAAAGAAGGTGTGCTCGTCCACCTCCTGGGCTTCATGGGTGTGGCGAATGAAAACGAGCTCCGTCCGCTCATAGCGCCGCGTGAGGAACAGGTGCAGCAGCACGAAAAAGCGTTTGGCCAAATCCTTCTCGCGCTCTCCCATCGAGCCGGAGACGTCCATCAGGCAGAACATGACGGCGCTGGCATTCGGCAGCGGCCGGGGGTCAAAGCGGTTGAAGCGGATGTCGACCGGATCGACAAAGGCGATCCGCCGCCGCCGCCGTTCCAGCTGTTCGAAATCCTCGCGCAACGCCGCAATGCGCTTGAGCGTTCCCGCGTTTGGCGGCTGCGATTCCAGCATGGCGAGCTGCTGGGCAATCGCATCCAACTCGGTCTGCTTGGGGCGCCTGAGCGCGATGCGGCGACCGTGGCTGTTTCGCATGGTGCGCCCGACATTGATGTTGGTGGGTGATCCGCTTGCCGCAAAGCCTGCCCGCTTCGGCTTGAATGTGAGTATCTGCTTAAGGTTGAGCTTGATAAGGTCGGGCAGTTCGAGATCCTCGAAGAAGAGATCGAGCACCTCCTCGCGTGACAGCACAAAGCGAAAATCGTCTTCGGAGTCGGTCTTTCCCGGAGACGTGGGTCCCCCTCCGCCATCAGCAGGCTTGGGGATCAGGTCACCGGAGTTGAACGTCCTGTTGCCGGGCAGGATATGGTTCCGTCGACCGCTGTCCCTGGCGTCGTTGAAGGCTGGCTCGCTGGTGCCTTTTTCAGGCATCGGCACCGCATGCTCCCGATCCGCATCGGCGATGCGGCCGGTGCTGATCTGGTCGCGGATGCTCCGCTTGAGTTCTTCGCGCGCGCGCCTGAGGAAGCGCTGGCGATTACCCAGGCTCTTGTCCTTTGGATTCAAACGGCGGTCGATAAAGATCGGCATGGAACCATTCGGGCTGCCTCAACCCGCCTTGTTCACGCGCATGTACCAGTCAACCAACCGGCGTACCTGCCGCCCGGTGTAGCCACGTTCCACCATGCGCTGCACGAACTCATTGTGCCGCTTTTCCGTGACGCTGTCCTGCTTGGAGCCGAAACTGATCACCGGCAGGAGATCTTCGACCTGGCCGAACATGCGCTTCTCGATGACCTCGCGAAGCTTTTCGTAGCTAGTCCAGGACGGGTTGCGGCCATGATTTCTCGCCCGGGCGCGTAGCGTGAATTTGACCACCTCGTTGCGGAAGTCCTTGGGATTGGCGATCCCGGCGGGTTTTTCGACCTGCGACAGTTCGTTGTCCAATACCTCGCGATTGAGAATCTGGCCGGTATCGGGATCCTTGTAGTCCTGGTCCTCGATCCAGGCATCGGCGTAGGCGATATAGCGGTCGAAGAGATTCTGGCCATACTCGCTGTATGATTCCAGATAGGCCTTCTGGATTTCGTGACCGATGAATTCGGCGTAGCGCGTTGCGAGCTCTGATTTGATGAATTCGAGATAGGCGGCTTCCGTTTCCTTTGGAAACTGCTCGCGCTTGATCGCCTCTTCCACGATGTACATCAGATGCACTGGATCGGCAGCGACCTCGTTGGTGTCGTAGTTGAATGTCTGCGACAGGATCTTGAAGGCAAAGCGAGTGCTTACCCCAGTCATGCCTTCGTCGACGCCGGCTGCGTCGCGATATTCCTGGACTGACTTCGCCTTGGGATCGATTTCCCTGAGGTTCTCGCCATCATAGGCGCGCATCTTGGTGTAGATCGGCGAATTGTCGTGCTCGGCAAGGCGGGTCGAGACGGTGAATCGGCTGAGAATATCCAGCACTTCCGGAGCGCACGGGCTGCCGGCCAATTCGCTCTCGCGTACCAGTTTCTCGTAGATCTGCCTTTCCTCGGTGATGCGCAGGCAATACGGAACCTTGACCACCAGGATACGGTCGAGAAAGGCCTCGTTGTTCTTGTTGTTCTTGAATTGCTGCCATTCCGATTCGTTGGAATGGGCAACGATGATGCCCTGGTAGGGAAAGGCACCGAAATTTTCGGTACCGTTGTAGCTGCCTTCCTGCGTCGCCGTCAGTAGCGGATGCAGCACCTTAATGGGCGCCTTGAACATCTCCACGAACTCGAGCAGGCCTTGCGTGGTCCGGTTCAGTCCGCCGCTGTATGAATAGGCGTCCGGATCGGATTGGCTGAAATTCTCCAATTGCCTGATGTCGACCTTGCCGACCAGGGCCGAAACGTCCTGATTGTTCTCGTCGCCTGGCTCAGTCTTGGCAATGCCTATCTGACGCAGCCGCGAAGGCATCAGCTTGACCACGCTGAATTTGGAAATGTCGCCAGACAATTCATCGAGGCGCTTGGCTGCCCAGGGCGAGATGAGCCCGTTCAGCCGGCGGCGGGCCACGCCGTATTTCTCTTCCAGCAAATCGCCCATGCGATCGGGATGGAAAAGGCCGAGCGGCGATTCAAAAATGGGGCTGATCTGGTTGCCGATCTTCAGCGTGTAGATCGGACGCTGCTCCATCAATCTCTTCAGCCGTTCGGCGAGAGATGATTTTCCGCCCCCAACCGGGCCGAGCAAATACAGGATCTGCTTGCGCTCCTCGAGCCCTTGCGAGGCATAGCGGAAATACCCGGCGATGCGCTCGATCGTGTCCTCCATCCCATAGAAGTCGGAGAAGGAGGGATACACCTTGACCGTGCGGTTCGAAAAAATGCGGCCGAGCCGTTCGTCCTGGCTGGTGTCGACCAGATTCGGCTCGCCGATTGCCTCGACCATCCGTTCGGGCGCCGAAGCGTACAACGACTTGTCCTCTCGACAGGCAAGAAGATATTGCTGAAGACTGGTCTCCTCCTCGGCCGCGTTGGAATAAATCTCCGAAAACAGGTCGAAGACGTCGGATTGGTTCTCACGCATGATGCTTTGCCCTCAGAGCCAATCTGCTGCCCATCGGCTCGTCGCATATTCAACTGTCGGGATGCGTTGTTTGTTCCCTTGATCGTAAGCAGAAGTTGTGGCGGTCACATAGGGACCGTGCAGGACGGTGTCGTTCCGGCGCGCTGATCTGTGCGGCGGCAACCGCATCGCGAGCCGGCTGATCAAGCCGGCCGGCGACCGTCATGCCGCGGCACCTGATGCAGGCCGGCAATGTGTTGTCGATCCTTGACTGGACGCGCGCGGCGCCCACGGGGCATTCTCTTCCCGCGAAGCGCCCGGAGGCGGCGATGATAGATCGGCGAAGTCTTGTCCTGATGTCCATGGCGGCATTGTTGCCAACCGCTGCGCCAGCAGCCTGGCGGATGCGCCAGCCGGCGCCGCATACCGTCGATTATGGACCCGCCAAGCTCGACATCTATGCGCCCGAGGGCGCCAGTGGCCTGCCGGTGGTGTTTTTCGTCCATGGCGGCGCCTGGCGGTTCGGCAAACGCAGCCAAGTCAACGCCAAGCCGGCCTTCCTGCTCGCCAATGGCTTCGGCTTCGTCTCCATCGACTATCGCATGTTGCCCGAGGCCGACGTCGCCACCCAGGCCAATGATGTCGAAGCGGCGTATCGTTATATTAGAGCCAACATCACCCAGCATGGCGGCGACCCCGATCGCATCGTCGGCATGGGCCATTCGGCCGGCTGCCATTTGATCGCGCTGACCGGGATGCGCGGCGGGCTGCCCGGTGTGGCGGCGCTGATCCTCGACGACACCAGGGCCTATGACCTGGCCGCACTGTCGAGAAATGGCGGCGTGGTCCGGGCCTATGCCCGCGTGTTTTCCGATCCCGCGCAATGGGCGGCGCTGTCGCCTGCCAGCCATGTCGACAGGCGCAAACACCCGCCGACCTTCATCGCTTATTCGCACGCACCGGGCCGCGGCGAGGAATCGAAGGCTTTTGCCGAACGCCTGCGCGCCACCGGCACTGCGGTGACGCTGTTCGACGGCAGCGCCTACACGCATATGTCGATCAATCGTGATTTCGGCGAGGACGGCGATGCGTTGACCGCCGCCGCGCTGGCGTTCCTGAAATCGACGGCCGGCTGAGTGGCGAATCCCGCGAGAGGTCCTGGATCAGACCAAAAGCGCCGGCGGGATATTGCCGTGCCGGTGCTTACGGGTGCTATTGCAGAATCTGTTTGTTTAGACGCAATTCCGGACGGAAAACCGCTTCACACTTTTCCTGGAATTGCTCCTGACTGTCGACGGGAGGGAAACTGCATGAATGGCGCCGACCTGTTGTGCGACGTGCTGCTGGCCAATGACGTCACGGTCTGTTTTGCCAATCCCGGCACATCCGAAATGCATTTCGTTGCGGCACTGGATCGCAAACCTCAGATGCGCTGCGTGCTCGGCTTGTTCGAGGGCGTGGTGACGGGTGCCGCCGACGGTTATGCGCGCATGACCGACAGCCCGGCAGCGACGCTGCTGCATACCGGGCCGGGCCTGGCCAATGGCCTTGCCAACATGCACAACGCAAGGCGTGCGCGCAGCCCGATGATCAACATTGTCGGCGACCATGCCTCCTACCATTTGCCGCTCGATGCGCCGCTGACCAGCGATATTGAGGGCCTGGCGGCGCCGATGTCGAACTGGGTTGGCCGCGTCAAGGGGCCGGCCGACATCGCCCCGGCTGCAGAGGCGGCTTTCCGCGCCTCGCTGACGCCGCCGGGTGTTTCGACGCTGATCCTGCCGGCGGATGCAGCTTGGGGCGAGGTCGATGCGATTTCACCTGTTAAGGTCAAGCTGGCGCCGCCACCCACCATTGACATGGCTGCTGTGCGCAAGGTCGCCGAAGCGATCCGCGCCGCGCCGGGCCGTGTCGGCATGGTGGTGCGCGGGCTGGCGGCGCGGGCCGATGCGCTTGAAATCGCGGGCCGGATCTCGGCGGCCGGTGATGTTCGCCTGTTCGGCGAGGTTCTGCTCGCCCGTATGCAGCGCGGTCGCGGGCGCGTGGCGCCGACCCGCATTCCGTATCCGGTCGATGCCGCGACTGCCACGCTCCGGGATATCGACGTGCTGGTGCTGGTCGGTGCCGAGGAGCCGGTCGCCTTCTTCGCCTATCCGGGCAAGCCAGGGCGGCTGGTTCGAGACGATTGCCAGGTACTTTCGCTGGCGGCGCATGGCGGGGACCTGAAGGCGGCGCTGGAAGCGCTTGCCGACGAACTCGGCATCAAGCCGACGCAGCAATTCACCGTCGCAACAGCCTTCCCCGATGAACCAGCGCCAAGCGGCACGCTGACGGACGATGCGATCGCGCTTTCCGTGGCGCGCAAACTTCCGGCCAATGCCATCGTCTGCGACGAAGCGATCACCTCGGCAAGGCGGTCCTTTGCGCTGTCGGCCTTTGCCGCGCCGCACGATTACATGATGGGCACGGGCGGATCGATCGGCGGCGGCATTCCGATGGCAACCGGGGCGGCGATCGCCTGCCCGGATCGCAAGGTGATCAATCTCGAAGCCGACGGCAGCGGCATGTACACGGTGCAGGGACTGTGGACACAGGCCAGGGAAAAGCTCGACGTCGTGACCATCATTTTTTCCAACCGGACCTACGCCATCTTGCATGGTGAAATGCGCAATGTCGGTGTGAATGCGTTCGGCGAGAACGCTAGGCGCATGCTTGACCTCGACCATCCCGCGCTGGACTGGGTCGCGCTGGCCAACGGCATGGGCGTCGAAGCGGCCCGCGCCGACACCTGTGAGCGCTTCGACGCGCTGCTCGACAGCGCCCTGTCGCGGCCCGGGCCGTTTCTGATCGAAGCGGTGATCTGAGGGCTTACCAGCGGGTCTTTTCGCCGGGTGCTGCCGGTTCGATTGCCAGCGCATGGACGCCGGCCTGCAGCTCCGCAGCCAGCAGTTCGTTGACGGCGCGGTGGCGGTCGATGCGGCTCATGCCGGCAAAGACGGGCGAGACGATGCGAACACGGAAATGCGTCTCGCCGGTGCCGTCATAGGCGCCATGATGGTCGGAGCCGTCGTGGTGATGGCCGGCATGAAGGTGGCTTTCATTGACAATCACTAGCCGCTCCGGCGAAAACGCCTTGTTCAGCTTGTCTTCCATGGTCGCCTGTATGGACATCGCCACTTCCCTTCACCATATCTGCAAGGCGTGATCGGGAAATCGGGATCGATCTCGCTAAGCCGCCTCAAAAATCGCCATTCGCCCTGCTTTATGCCGCGATTCAGCGGTTAGGGCGATCATCGCGAAAATGTCAATTCTTGTTTCGCACGTGCGAACAGCCCATAAATGGGTGAGATGAAACCGTACCCCAAATATTTCGAGAAGATTCGGATCCGTCCCGAAAAGGACGCGGAGCTGAAGTCGCGCTCGCCAATCTGCCAGTGGGACGGTTGCAAGGAGGCCGGCACCCATCGCGCGCCGGTCGGCCGCATGAAGGAAGGCGAGTATTTCCAGTTCTGCTTCGACCATGTGCGCGAATACAACAAGGGTTTCAACTACTTCTCCGGCGTCCCGGACACCGAGATCGCCCGCTTCCAGAAGGAAGCGATGACCGGCCACCGGCCGACATGGAAGATGGGCCTCGCCGGCGCTTCGACCCGCTCTTCGCCCGATATGGCGCAAATGCGCTCCGGCCGCGCCGGCTATTACAACCGCATGCGCGATCCCTTCGACCTGTTCAAAGGCCCGAAAGACCCGCGCGAGGCGCGCGAACGCAAGGCCAAGCCGCTTGAGGCCAAGGCGCTGGAAACGCTTGGCCTTGATACAAAGGCGACTGGCAAGGACATCAAGGCGCGCTATAAGGAACTTGTGAAGCGTCACCATCCGGATGCGAATGGCGGCGATAGAGGTTCGGAAGACCGGTTCCGCGATGTGCTGCAGGCCTATCGCGTGCTCAAGCAGGCGGGTTTGTGCTGAGCGACCCAACGGTTCGTGTCGTTTTCCAACTTTCATAAGGGTGGAAAAGGCTCTAAGACCGCCCCCGGACAAAATCGATTGCCGGCGAAATGAGGCATTTCGCCCGTGGAGACGTGGATAGAGATGAACAAGGTCGATCGCGACATCGCCAATTTGCCGGACACGACAGTGTCGGTGAAGGACAAATTCGGCTTCGACTCCAAGATGGTGGTGCCGGCCTATTCGGTAACCAGCGAACATGTGCCGGACATCGATCCGGACTATCTGTTCGACAAGGCGACGACGCTGGCAATCCTGGCCGGCTTTGCCTACAACCGCCGCGTCATGGTCTCGGGCTATCACGGCACCGGCAAGTCGACGCATATCGAACAGGTCGCCGCCCGCCTCAACTGGCCTTGCGTGCGCGTCAACCTCGACAGCCATGTCAGCCGTATCGATCTCGTCGGCAAGGACGCCATCGTCGTCAAGGACGGCTTGCAGATCACCGAATTCCGCGACGGCATTCTGCCCTGGGCCTACCAGCACAATGTCGCGCTCTGCTTCGACGAGTATGACGCCGGCCGTCCGGACGTCATGTTCGTCATCCAGCGCGTGCTGGAATCGTCGGGCCGCCTGACGCTGCTCGACCAGAGCCGGGTCATCCGTCCGCATCCGGCGTTCCGGCTGTTTTCGACCGCCAACACGGTCGGCCTCGGCGACACCACCGGCCTCTATCACGGCACACAGCAGATCAACCAGGCGCAGATGGACCGCTGGTCGATCGTCACCACACTGAACTATCTGCCGCACGACAATGAGGTGAACATCGTTCTGGCCAAGGCCAAGCACTATCGCGACGGCAAGGGCAAGGAGATCGTCAACAAGATGGTGCGGGTCGCCGACATGACGCGCTCGGCCTTCATCAATGGCGATCTGTCGACCGTGATGAGCCCGCGTACCGTCATCACCTGGGCCGAAAATGCTGAGATCTTCGGCAATATCGGCATGGCGTTCCGGCTGACCTTCCTCAACAAATGCGACGAGCTCGAACGCTCGGTGGTGGCCGAGTTCTACCAGCGCGCCTTTGGCGAGGATCTGCCCGAGAGCGCCGCCAACGTGGTGCTGGGCTAAGCAGAGCCTCGATGGCGGGTCCGGGCGACAACACGCGCAACAAGTCGAAGACGGGGTCTGAAGCCGACAGCTTCAAGCGCGCCGTCACCGTCTGCATGCGCGCCATTGCCGGCGACAAGGAACTTGAGGTCGGGTTCGCCAAGGACCGGCCGGCGCTAGCCGGCAGCCGTGCCCGCTTGCCGGAGCTGCCGAAGAAAGCCTCGAAAGAGGATATCGCCATCACCCGCGGCCTCGGCGATTCCATGGCGCTGAAGCGCGCCTGCCACGATCAGCGCATCCACACCAAGCTGGCGCCGGAAGGCAAGCTGGCGCGCTCGATCTATGACGCCGTCGAACAGGCCCGCGTCGAGGCGATCGGCAGCCGCGCCATGCAGGGCGTCGCCGACAATATCGGCTCGATGCTGGAGGACAAATACGCCAAGGCCAACCTTGTCGACGTCAAGGACAAGGCCGACGCGCCGATCGAGGAAGCCCTCGCTTTGATGGTGCGCGAGAAGCTGACCGGACGGCCGATTCCGAAGAGCGGCGAGCGGCTGGTCGAACTCTGGCGCCCCTGGGTCGAGGAGAAGGCCAAGGCCGATCTCGACGGACTGTCGGCCAAGCTCGGCGACCAGCAGGCCTTCGCTCGCGTCGTGCGCGACATGCTCGCCTCGATGGAGATGGCCGAGGAACTCGGCGACGACCAGGAGACCGAAGACTCCGAGGACAATGACGAGAACCAGCCGCAAGGCGAGGAGCAGAGCGAGGAGGGCGGCGAAGATGATTCCGGCTCCGAGCAGTCGCAGTCCGAGGATGCCGAAGCGTCGGCCGATGACGAACAGTCGTCCGAGACGGAGGCCTCCGACGCCACCGCCGACGACCTCTCCGACGATGACGACGCGGACGCCGAAACGCCGGGCGAAGCACGCCGAAACGACAACCCCTTTACCAATCTGCCGAAAGAGATCGACTACAAGGTTTTTACCACCGCCTTCGACGAGACGGTCGGTGCGGAAGAGCTGTGCGAGGAAGAAGAACTCGACCGGCTGCGCGCCTTCCTCGACAAGCAACTGGCCAATCTTTCCGGCGTCGTCGGGCGGCTCGCCAATCGGCTGCAACGGCGCCTGATGGCGCAGCAGAACCGCTCCTGGGATTTCGACCTCGAAGAGGGCTATCTCGACCCGGCGCGGCTGGTGCGTGTCGTCATCGACCCGATGCAGCCGCTGTCGTTCAAGCAGGAGCGCGATACCAAGTTCCGCGACACGGTGGTGACGCTGGTGCTCGACAATTCGGGTTCGATGCGCGGCCGGCCGATCACGGTTGCCGCCACCTGCGCCGACATATTGGCGCGTACGCTGGAGCGCTGCGGTGTCTCCGTCGAGATCCTCGGCTTCACCACGCGGGCGTGGAAGGGCGGGCAGGCGCGCGAAAAGTGGCTCAAGGACGGCAAGCCGCCGAACCCCGGCCGGCTGAACGATCTGCGTCACATCATCTACAAATCCGCCGACCATCCGTGGCGCCGCGCCCGGCGCAATCTCGGCCTGATGATGCGCGAGGGCCTGCTCAAGGAAAACATCGACGGCGAGGCGCTGCTGTGGGCGCACAACCGGCTGATCGCCCGGCCCGAACAGCGCAAGATCCTGATGATGATCTCGGACGGCGCCCCGGTCGACGATTCGACGCTGTCGGTCAACCCAGGCAATTATCTCGAGCGCCATTTGCGCGCCGTCATCGAACTGATCGAGACGCGCTCGCCGGTCGAGCTTCTGGCCATTGGCATCGGCCACGATGTCACCCGCTACTACCGACGCGCCGTCACCATTGTCGATGCCGAGGAACTGGCCGGCGCCATGACCGAGCAGTTGGCCTCGCTGTTTGCCGAGGAAAACGCGCGCGACACACGCCGCGGCGGCTATCGGCGCGCCGGATGATCTTCTTGCGCGGCGGCTACAGGCAGACGCTCTTCGCCGCCACTGCCTTGTTCGGCATGGCTTTTCCGAGTCTTGCCGCCGGTCCAAGCTCGGTCGAGCCGGTTGAAGTCTCGGCACGGCCGATCAGCTCGTTCCAGATAGGCCATGACGGGAAAATGTTCGGCCCGCTGGAGTTCGTCGGCGGGCTGGAAATGACGTCGCCGACCCGTGATTTCGGCGCGCTGTCGGCATTTCGGTTCCTGAAGCCCGGCAGCGATTTCATCGGCGTGGCCGACACCGGCTTCTGGTTCTTCGGCTCGATCACCCACGATGCCGACAAGCATCCGTCAGGCGTCCAGAATTTCCGCATGCAGCAGATGGTCGATGAGAAGGGCCGGCCGATCGACAAGAAATGGCAGGTCGACGCCGAGGGCCTTGCGGTCAAGGACGGCATTGCCACTGTCGGTTTCGAGCGCAACCAGCGCGTCGCCCAGTTCAAGATCGACCCCGACAATATGAAGGCGCCTTTCAAGCAGCTGGACTTCCTGGTTCCGGCTCACGAGCTTCGGCAGAACCGCGGCTTCGAGACCGTTACCCACGCCAATCCTTACGGCCAGCATGAGGGCGGGTTGGTCGTGGTCTCGGAAAAGAGCCTCGACAAATCAGGCAACATCTATGCCGCCATCATCGAAGGGCCGCACAAGGGCGTCTTCACGGTCAAGCGCAATGGCGATTTCGACATCACCGACGGCGCCTTCCTGCCGGATGGCGACCTGCTGCTTTTGGAGCGCAGTTTTTCGATGGCTGGCGGGGTCAGGATGCGGTTCAGGCGCATCTATGGCGAAAGCGTCGAGAAGGGCGCTGTTGCCGATGGGCCGGTGCTGATGGAAGCCGACATGGGCTACCAGATCGACAATATGGAAGGGCTTGACGTCTGGACCCGTGATGACGGCGCGCTGATGGTGTCGCTGATCTCGGACGACAACCATTCGATCCTGCAACGCAACCTCTACCTGGAATTCATCCTGCACGAGGATTGAGCCGACCGGATTTCGGCTTTCCCGTTGCACCATGCACGGTTTGGTAACGCCGAATCGGCAAACTGCCGTGCAATCCCAGGTTTCAGTCGGGCGACGCCTTTGGAACCGTGCAACCGGTTCCGGACCCATGACGAGTGTCTCATCCGTATCTCGACAGCAGGTGGCCCTGCAATTGCTGCTGAGAGGCGATTCCGGTGAAAAGCCGAAACCGGTTGGCCTGCTGACCGATGGCCCAAGCCTTCGCCGAGGCGACAGCGCGCAGAAAAGTGCGCTGGAGAGGATCATCAAACTGTCGATGGAAGGGGCCTGGGCCAGCAATGGATTTCTGGTCGTGATGCCCGTCAACGCAGAGTTCATCGAAACCGGATCCGGCAACGACACGGTCAACATTACCTCGTCCGGCGATGACACCGCTCCAAACTACATCTCGCTCGGAGACGGAAACGATCGGCTCAATCTCGTGGCCATCGAGGATGCCACGTCAGACTACTGGCAGGGCAGCACAACGGCAGGCGCCATGGCGCTGAAGGCATCCGATGCCGTCAACCACGAAATCTCCGTCTTCGTGCCAGACGGTCGCGGCATCTTCGCCGGCGCCGGCAATGATGTCGTCAACATTGCTGCCGGACGGGATGTCTATAGCGTCTCGGCCGGCGAAGGCGACGACACGCTTACCGTTTCCGCGGGACGGGACATCTCAGGCATCTGGGGCGGCGACGGACGCGATGTGCTTGCCCTTGCGAGCGGAATGAACATCGCCAACATAACCGGTGACGCCGGCGACGATATCATCGCCGTTGCGGCGGGCAATGAAGCGCGCAGCATTTCAGGCGGCCACGGCCGCGACATCATCACTGTCTCCGGGCAAACGGTCGGTGATATCTCCGGCGGCCAGGGCTCCGATATCATCACGATCGCGAGCGGGCAGGCCGTCTTTGGCATCCGTGGAGACGATGGTGATGACACCATCGCCATCGCCACCGCCAAGGTCGATCGCGTCGAGGGTGGTCGCGGCGATGATACGATCAGGATCAATGCACGCACTGCCGATGCGATTTCGGGCGGGCTGGGCGACGACAGGATCGATCTCACGGGCACCGACAAGGCCAAGCTGTTCTTCGATCGTGGTGACGGCAAGGACATCGTCCGCGTTGCCGGAGAGACCACGATCGTCTTCGCCGAGCGTTCAATCGACGACGCCGACATCAGCTATGGCGACGGCAAGATCACCATCTCCTTTGCCGACACTGGCGATTCCGTGACGCTGGATTACAGCGCGGCGACGTTGAAAGGATCCACGCCCGAATTGAGCTTCGAGGATACAGACCATACCGACGTCCGCCGCGAAGCGCCGCATGGCTGGAATGCTTCCACCCTGTACCGGTATTTCGACGCTCACGGCGCAGGCGGTTTCTCGCTCACCCTGAAATAAGGCGCATCCGCTTTTTCACGGCCGACCGCCTTGCTGCGGCAGTTGCGATCCGGACGGCTTTGCGCCTTACGATTGGCCTTTCGTTTGTCCCTCGCTTTCAATCCTGCCTGGCTTGAGCCGGTCGATCGCATCACTTCGTGAAAATACTTTAGTCGCGACTTGACAATTTTCCGGCGTCGGAATACTCAAGCCCATGCTTAACTATTCCGAGATCGACAGCATCCTGCGAGCTCTTGTCGAGCCGACACGCCGCCAGATCCTGGAAAGGCTGAGCCGCGGACCGGCGACCGTCAGCCAGCTGGCGGAGCCGTTCGGCATGACCTTTGCCGCCGTGCTGCAGCATTTGCAGGCGCTGGAAGCCTGCGGGCTGATCCGCAGTGAAAAGATCGGGCGGGTGCGCACCTGCAGGATCGAACCGGGCGGGCTCGCTCCGCTCGCCGACTGGATCGCGGAACGCCGCATTCCGGCGGAACGCCACCTTGACCGCCTTGGCCAGATCCTGGCCGAGACGGACCCCAAAGACCAATCCCCCAAGAAAAATCAGGACAAGGACCAAGAGCAATGAACCAGATCGCCCCCGTAGAAGAGCACTCCGCCATCCACTCCACCTTCACCATCGAGCGCACCTATCCCCAATCGCCGGCCAAAGTCTTCCATGCCTTCGCCGACAAGGCGACGGTGCGGCGCTGGCGGGTCGGGGGCCACGGCTTCACCATCGCCGAGTTCAGCTTCGACTTCCGTGTCGGCGGCGCCGAGGTGTCGCGGTTCAGCTACGAGGGCGGCCCGGAGATCAGGCTCGACGCGCAGTTCCAGGACATTGTTCCCGACCAGCGCATCGTGTTTTCCTATCGGATGGCCGTCGGGCCGCAGCCAATGTCGGCGTCGCTGACCACCGTCGAGTTGTCGCCTTCCGGTGACGGCACCCGCCTGACCTTCACCGAGCAAGGCGTGTTTTTCGATGGCGTCGATTCGGCGCAAGGTCGCGAAGAGGGCACGCGCGGACTGTTGGAAGCCCTTGCCGCCGAACTGTCGAGACAGGTTTCATCAACAAGCGGGCGGTATTGAAGGCGATCCGCCCGCCTTTGCCGCTAAGACGGCAGACTATCGCGTGTTGGTTGCGATCCAGATCACGTGGCGCGCGCCGCGCTTGCCGTTGGCGCGCGTCTTCACCTCGTCCACGACAAAGCCCGCTTGCTTGAGCCTGCGCGTAAAGCCGCTGTCCGGCCCTTGCGACCAGACCGCCAGAACACCGCCCGGCTTCAGTGCGGCACGCGCCGCGCCGAGGCCCGCAGCGCCATAGAGGGCATCGTTTGCCTTGTAGACGATGCCCTCGGGACCATTGTCGACATCGAGCAGGATGGCGTCCCAGGCGGCCTTGTCGGATCTTATGATATGCCCGACATCGGCTTCGCGGACGCTCACGCGGGGATCCTCAAGGCAGCCGTCGAAAAGCTCTGCCATCGGGCCGCGCGCCCAAGCGATAACCGCAGGTACCAATTCGGCGACGGTGACGCCTGCGTCGGCGCCCAACTCGGCGAGGGCGGCGCGCAGTGTAAAACCCATGCCGAGCCCGCCGATCAGGATTTTCGGTTGGATGTGCCCAGCGATTCTCTCGCAGGAAAGTTTTGCCAGCGCTTCCTCGGAGCCACTAAGGCGGCTGTTCATCAGCTCGTTGGTGCCGAGCATGATCGAGAATTCAGCGCCGCGCTGCTTCAGGCGCAGTTCCTGTCCGCCATCCGGCGTTTTGGCCGAGTCGAGCTGGACCCAAGGGATCACAACCTAGACCGCTACGGCCGGCTGGCTCCAGCGGGCGGCGAGCAGCCGGTAGGGGATCAGCGCCACCACGGCGATGATCAGTTTCACCGAGAGGTCGCCGAGCGCCCAGGACACCCAGCGCATGGTCTCGACCGGCAGCACACCCATCAGCGGCGCCGTCTCCAGCGCGAAGCTGTCGTTCGGGCCGGCGAAGGCGAAGAGGGCCGAAAAGGCGACGCTGAAGAACACGACAGTGTCGAACACCGAGCCGACCAGCGTGCCGACGATCGGGGCGCGCCACCAGCTCTGCCGGCGCAGCCGGTTGAACACGGTGACGTCGAGCAATTGCGCACAGAGGAACGCCGCACCCGAAGCCGCGGCAATGCGTACCAGCCGGTTGGCGGCGGTCTCGAATTCGATCAGGCCGTGACGGAACAGGAAGGGCGGGACGAGGATCGAGCAGATCACCGCCGTCATGAAGCCGACAAAGACGATACGCCGCGCCACGGTCGGGCCGTAGCGGCGGTTGGCAAGGTCGGTGACCAGGAAGGAGAACGGGTAGGTGAAGGCGCCCCAGGTCAGGATGTCGGCCAGCGACAGACCGCCGACCTGGCCCTGCATCGGGAACTGTACGAGGATGTTCGATGCCACGACGACAAGCGCCATGGCGGCCACAAAGGGCAGATATCGCGAGAAGGAAGTCATTTTTTTATCCTGGGTAATGGAACCAGCCAGGCGCTATCCGCAGTCCGGATCGCGCTGCCTTATAATTTTGAGCATCGGATCGCTCCGATGCCCAAGGCGGTCGTCCCCCGCCTTAAAGTCTTTAAGCTGCGGGCTGGTCGGCCAGCTTCTTGGCGATCTGCTTCTTCAAGAGGCGCGCGCGCTGCGACAATTCCTTGGCGTCGGCCTTGGCCAGGAAGGCGTCGAGGCCACCGCGATGCTCGACCGAACGCAGCGCGTTGGCCGAAATGCGCAGGCGCACATTCTGGTTCAGCGCTTCCGAAATCAGTGTCACATTGACGAGGTTCGGCAGGAAGCGGCGCTTGGTCTTGTTGTTGGCGTGGCTCACATTGTTGCCGGTCTGGACTGCCTTGGCAGTGAGTTCGCAGGTACGGGACATGGTTCTAACCTTCAGTTCTTTCTAAGCCTGCCAAACCTTCGTTCCCGCGCCGGGTGGCGCGCGGTTTCGGTCAGGCGGCCTTATGGAAAAAGTTGGCGTTCCATAGTTGCATTTCGCCGAGGCGTCAAGCTCCGGCTTCCCCTGACATCCGGCGGCCTTTTCATATTAAGGCCGGAATTCAGCCTATAAGCGGTCGCATAGGGACATGCTAGGCCGGAGTTGCCCATCTGCGGCTTGGAAAATTCAAGGAACGATCCCCGCCATGCTTCGCTCGTCACATGCCGTTGTCGCCATGCTTGCCGTTGCCTTGCCGACCTCGACGCTTGCCGCCGCACCGGCAGCCACCGCACAGTCCTTCAAGGGCGAATATACGGTTTCGTTCCTCGGCCTTTCGGTGGCAAAGGCGAAATTCTCCAGCCATTATCAGGGCGATAGCTATTCCATCGACGGCACCGTCTCCAGCGCCGGCATCGCCACTTTGTTCGACGATACGAGCGGCACCATCTCGTCAAAGGGCAAGATCCTGGGCCAGCAGATGCAGCCGCAGGCGTTTCGCGCCGATTACAAGTCCGGCAAGAAGGCTTCCGTGGTCGACATCCGCTTTGCCAATGGCGCGGTGACCGCCACCCAGGTCATTCCCGAGCCGAAAAAGCGCAATCCCAAGACCTGGATACCGCTGGGTGGCAACGATCTGACATCGGTGCTCGATCCGATGGCCGCCACCGTCATCCATGCCGACAGCCTCGACAAGGTCTGCGGACGCAAGGTGAAGTTCTATGACGGCGAGATGCGCGCCGACCTGACACTGACCTACGCCTCGAAAGGCTCGATCTCGGTCAAGGGCTACAAGGGCGACACCGTCACCTGCAAGATGAGCTTCGAGCCGGTGGCGGGCTACCGAAAGGGCCGCAAGGCGCTGAATTACCTGAAGAACAAGAGCCAGATGATGGTGACGTTTGCACCGCTCGGCCAAACCGGCGTATATGCGCCGATCCACGCCACGGTCGGGACGCAGATCGGCACCTTGACCGTCAGCGCGGGGCGTTTCGAAGCTGTTGAATAGGCGTGCTTTGCGCGCCGCCGGAGATGGGCATGGCGCGCGCAACACTGATCGGTTTCTCGGCGGTTGCCATGTGGGCGCTGCTGGCGTTGCTCACCGACGCGTCAGGCGCCGTGCCGCCTTTTCTTTTGTCGGCCATCACCTTCACCATCGGCACCGCGGTCGGGCTGGTCGCCCGGCTGTTCATGCCGGTGACCGATAAAAGCCAGAAGATCCCGCGCCAGGTCTGGGTGATCGGCATTGCCGGCCTGTTCGGCTACCACTTCTTCTACTTCACCGCGCTACGTAACGCGCCAGCGGTTGAGGCGAGCCTGATCGCCTATCTGTGGCCGCTGTTGATCGTGCTCGGCTCGGCGCTGATGCCGGGCGAGAAGCTGGCCTGGAACCATGTCGTCGGCGCGCTGCTTGGGCTGGCCGGCACCGTCCTCATCGTCACCAAGGGCGGCGGCCTTGCCTTCGATGCGCGCTACACTTTCGGCTATGCGATGGCCGCCGTCTGCGCGTTGCTGTGGTCGTCCTATTCGCTGCTGTCGCGGCGTTTTCCGGCGGTGCCGACCTCGATCGTCACCTGGTTCTGTGCAGCCACGGCAGCGCTTTCCCTCGTCTGCCATCTCCTGCTGGAGCAGACAGTTCTGCCCGATGGTCCCGGCCAGTGGCTGGCCGTGCTCGGTCTCGGGCTGATGCCGGTGGGCGCCGCCTTCTACGCCTGGGATATCGGCGTCAAGCGCGGCAACATCCAGGTGCTCGGCGCGGCAAGCTATGCAGCACCGCTGCTATCGACGCTGGTGCTGATCGCGGCCGGCGTCGCCGAGCCATCGCTGCGCATCCTTGCCGCCTGCGTGCTGATCACCGGTGGCGCGGCCTTGGCGGCGAAATCGCTGTTCCTGCGCAAGCCGGCAACGGGTGGAGCAAGCGCATGACGATGCCGTTTGCCGGCGGCATCGACGCCAATGCCAATGCGACATTGATTTTTTCGCTGGTGGCGGCGGTGATCTACGCCTTCACCCTGGACATGCGGCCGACGCTGGCCCGCTCGGCGGCAAAGACGCTGGCCGTGGCCATGCTTGCCGTGCTGGCCTTCATGCAAGGTGGGCCGCTGCTGCTCGTCGCGGCTCTGGCGCTAAGCGCCGTCGGCGACGCCTTCCTGTCGCGTGACGGCGAAAAGGCCTTCCTCGGTGGATTGGCCAGTTTCCTGGCGGCGCACATCCTCTATGTGCCGCTCTTCCTGCGTAGCGGCAGCGGGCTGGATGTGCTGGGCGCTGAGACATGGCGCGGCGCCATCGCACTCGCCATGGCGGCTTTCGTTGTCGTCATGCTGGCGGCGCTCTGGCGCCGTGTCGGCCCCGGCCTGCGCCTGCCGATCGCCGTCTATATCGCGGCCATTCTGGCGATGGGCATCTCGGCGTTGACGCTCGACAATCCGTGGGTCATCGGCGGCGCCGTCCTGTTCATGGCGTCGGACGGGCTGCTTGCCGCAGAGAAATTCCTGGTGCCGGCCATCGCACCCTATCGCGCCGGCATCCGCTACGCGGTCTGGGCGCTGTACTACGCCGCACAACTGGCCATTACGCTCGGTTTCTTGCTAGGTTAGGGCTGCCAGCCAGGTTCGGCCATCTCGAAGGCGGCGAAGTCGAAGCCCGGCGCCACGGTGCAGCCGACCAATGTCCATTCGCCTAGGCTGCGCGCCGACTGCCACCAGCCGGCCGGCACGACGATTTGTGGCCGCTCGCCTGCCGCCAGCTCAATGCCGAGCACCTGCTCGATCACCTGGTTAAACTTTGGACTGCCTTCCTCGCACATCGACAGCGCCAGTGGCGCCCCGGCATGGAAATGCCAGACCTCGGCAGCGTCCTTGACCCGGTGCCATCCCGAAATCTGGTCCTGCTCAAGGAGAAAATAGATCGCTGTCGAATGGCCACGCGCACCGCCGGCGCCGTCGCGAAACGTCTCGGCATACCAGCCGCCTTCCGGATGAGCCTTGAGGCCAAGCGTGGCGATGATTTCAGCGGCGCTGGTCATGGCTGTTCCCAGAACGATGCTCAGAAATTGTCCTTGCGCTTGCGGATCTCGGCGAACACGTCGGCGTCGGAGGCCTTTTCCATGCCGAGATGCTTGCGGATCGCCGGGTCGTGCCAGCGCAGGAACGGATTGGTCGACAGTTCCTCGCCGATCGTGGTCGGCAGCGTCGCCTTGTTGCCGGCGCGCAGCGTCTCGATTTTCGCCGCCCGTTCCTTCAGCGCCGAATTGGTCGGGTCGACGGTCAGCGCAAAGCGGGCATTCGAAAGCGTGTATTCATGGCCGCAATAGATGACCGTGTCTGCCGGCAGCGCGGCGAGCTTCTTCAGCGATTCATACATCACCGGCGGCTTGCATTCGAACAGCCGGCCGCAGCCGAGCGCGAACAGCGTGTCGGCGGTGAACGCCACTTTCGAGGCCGGCAGGTGATAGGATACATGGCCCGCCGTGTGACCAGGCGTGGCGATGACGTCGATCCGCTCGCCGCCGAGATGGACGACCGAGCCTTGGCCGACGGTCTCGTCGATGCCGGGGATCTTTTCCTTTTCCGCTTCCGGCCCGACGATGCGTAGCTTGAAGCGCTCCTTCAGCGCCAGATTGGCCTCGACATGGTCGACATGGTGATGGGTGGTCAGGATCATCGTCGGCTTCCAGCCGGTACGCTCGATCGCGGCCAGGATCGGCGCTTCTTCGGGTGCGTCGATGATCGCGGTCTCGCCGCTTTTGGGGTCATGCACCAGCACGCCGAAATTGTCGCTGCGGCACATGAACTGTTCGACTTCGACCGGCATTTTCATCTCTCCATCTGTCGCCGCAGACATAGGGCGCTTGGCCCTCGATGTCATCCGGCTTTGTTGAACTTAGGGAGCATCGCAGCTACCGTCCCGCGCATGCATTCCGATATTGTCGATCTTCGTTCCTTCTATTCGACCACGCTCGGCCGCCTGGCCGAACGCTCGATCACCATGGCGCTGTCCTCGATATGGGCTGCCGTGCCCAATGAGCGGCTGGTCGGGCTTGGCTATACCTTGCCGTGGCTGGAGCGGTTCGGCACCGATGCCGAGCGGGTGTTTGCCTTCATGCCGGCAACGCAGGGCGCCGTGGTCTGGCCGGCGAGTGGGCCGACTTCGACGGCACTGGTCTTCGACGAGGAATTGCCGCTGGTCGATTCCTGCATCGACCGCATGTTGCTGGTGCATTCGCTCGAACATGTCGAAAACCCGCGCGAAACGCTGAACGAGATCTGGCGGGTGCTGTCGCCGGCGGGCCGCGTCGTCATCGTCGTGCCCAACCGGCGCGGCGTATGGGCGCGTTTCGAGCACACGCCGTTCGGCAATGGCCGGCCGTTCTCGCGCGGCCAGCTCACCGAATTGCTGCGCGAGGCGAACTTCACGCCGGCCTCCTGGTCCGACGCGCTGTTCTTCCCGCCATCGCCGCGGCGCTTCATGATGCGGTTCCACAATGTGCTGGAACGCGCCGGCCGGCGGTTCTGGCCGATCTTTTCCGGCGTCATCGTGGTCGAGGCGCAGAAGCGGCTCTATCAGGGCGTGCCGGCCGCGCAGCGCGCCTCGCGCCGCGTCTTCGTGCCGGCGTTGTCGCCGCACGGCGCGACGCGGCTTGGCCGCCGGGCCGAAGGGGTGACATCGACCGCGCGTCAGGTGACACCTTCGTGATCATGATGAAAACTGGTGTTGCGTGGGGTTTTCCCACCTATCTGTCGCAGATGCATTCGCGGTCGGTTTGAGCGGCGGATGCCTTCAAATCCCTCCATCCGGTTTCAGCACCGCTGTTGAACGCAAGGACCCAGGCCATGGCTGATCACCCGGACACGAACGCCGCCGCCCAGCCGGTTACCGTCGAAGCCAGCAGCCTGCGCGAACAGGTGGCGACCATCAAAAGGGCGCTGGTCGGCTCGCCAGTGCGCAAATGGCTGGTCTGGACGTCGGTCGGCATCATGGCGGTCATCGTCGCGACGTCGATCGGCCAGGTTCTGCTCAACCGCTGGAACCAGCCCTTCTACGACGCGCTGGCACGACGCGATATGGCGGCCTTCCTGCACCAGCTGATGATCTTTGCCATGATCGCCGGCACGCTGCTGGTGCTCAACATCGCTCAGACCTGGCTCAACCAGATGATCCGGCTGAAATTGCGCGAGGCGCTGACGCTCGACCTGATCGACCAGTGGATGCGGCCGGCACGGGCCTTTCGGCTCGCCAATGCCGGCGCCATCGGCGTCAATCCCGACCAGCGCATGCAGCAGGATGCCGCGCATCTGTCCGATCTGTCGACGGACCTCGGCGTCGGACTACTGCAATCCTTCATCCTGCTGGTGTCCTTCGTCGGTGTGCTGTGGCAATTGTCGTCAGGCTTCGTCTTCCACATCAATGGCTGGTCGTTGGCCATTCCGGGCTACATGGTCTGGGCCGCGTTCCTCTATGCCGGCATCGCCTCCTGGCTGAGCTGGCTGGTCGGGCGGCCGCTGATCCGTCTCAACAGTGATCGCTACACGCGTGAAGCCGAGCTGCGCTCCTCGATGGTGCGCGTCAACGAGAATGTCGATGCCATTGCGCTCTACCATGGCGAAGCCGATGCCAAGACACGGCTCGAAATGGACCTCGGCACGGTGTTGGGCGCGATGCGGCGCATCTATACCGCGCAGATCAACCTGTCCTGGGTGACCGACACCTATGGCTGGATCACCGTGGTGGCGCCGATCCTGGTGGCCTCGCCGGTCTATTTCTCGGGCGACATCAGCTTTGGCGGGCTGATGATGGCGGTCGGCGCCTTCAACCAGGTGCACTCGTCGCTGCGCTGGTTCATCAACAACATCGGCGGCATCGCCGACTGGCGCGCGACGCTGATGCGTGTCGCCGACTTCCGCATCGCGCTTGATGAAACCGATGTGCTGCACGACAAGGAAAGGCGCATCGAATTCGGCGACAACCCCAATGGCAGCCTGACGTTCGAAAAGCTCCAGGTGGCCTCGCCCGAGGGCTGTACCAAGCTTGCCGACAGCCATGTCGAAATCCATCCCGGCGAGCGCGTCATGATCACCGGCGACCCAGGCGCCGGCAAAACATTGTTCTTCCGCGCCATCGCCGGCCTGTGGCCATGGGGCAGCGGACGCATCGGCCTGCCGGCGGGAGAAACCCCGATCTTCGTGCCGCGCGTCCCATATTTCCCGGTAGGCACGTTGCGCGAGGTCCTCGACCACCCGAACGGACCAGCGCCGGCGAGCGATGCCGACATTTCGGCGGTGCTCGCTGAGGTCGGTCTCGAGCGGCTGTCGTCCTCACTCGGCCGCACGGCGCGGTGGGATCACGAACTGGGCGATGACGAGCAACGCGCGCTCGCCTTCGCCAGACTTGCCTTGCGGCAGCCGAAATGGGTGATCATCGACGAGGCGATGGATGCGTTCGACGGTCCGTCGCTGCGGCGCGTGCTGTCGATGCTGGAAAAACGCCTGCCCGACACCGCGATCCTCAACATCGGGCGCGGCCTGCACAATGGTTTCTTTCCCCGCGCGTTGAGCATCGTGAAGGATACGGAAGCGGCGGCGCTGAAGCGCGCCCACGTCAGGGCCGGTGCCATCGACCCGCCGCCAAAGGCGACCCACCGGCGAAAGAAGTAGCTGGGGCTTTATTTCGCCGCGATCGCGGCGAAGATTCCGATGGAAACATCGTGGGTCCGGCCATGCTCGACGCGCTCAGCCTGCTTGCCTGCCTTGCCTGCACCACGCCCGTGGCTGCTCCGGCCAATGCCGTTGCCGTCGATGTCGAACTGGTGCTGGCCGTCGACATCTCGCAGTCGATGGATGAGCGGGAGTTCGCGCTGCAGCGCGCCGGCTATGTCGAGGCGCTCAGGCATCCCGATTTCATCAACGCTGTGCGCTCGGGCACCACCGGCCGCATCGCGCTTGCCTATTTCGAATGGGCAGGCGTCGTGCGCGAGGATGGCGTCATCGCCTGGCAGGTCATCGACAGCCAAGAGAGCGCCAACGCCTTCGCCGACAGAATAGCCGCGCGGCCGTTCCGCAGCTTTCGCGGCACCTCGATTTCTGGAGCGCTTGCCTTCGGCGCCGGACTGTTCGAGGGCACCGGGTTCGATGCGCCACGCAGCGTCATCGATATTTCCGGTGACGGTCCCAACAATACCGGGTTGCCGGTCGCCACGACACGCGATGCCGCGGTGGCCAAGGGCATCGTCATCAACGGCTTGCCGATCCTGATCAGTCCGTCGCCGACCTTCAGCCATCTCGACAAGTATTATGACGACTGCGTCACCGGCGGGCCCGGCTCCTTCGTGCTGCCGATCTACGCGGCCTCCGAATTCGCCACCGCCATACGCCGCAAGCTGATCCTGGAGGTGAGCGGCATTGCCGATGCGACCGTGGTCCCGATCGATGCCGCAGCGCCCATGGACTGCCTGCAGGGCGAACGTGACCGGCGGCTTTACTCCGACCCGTATCTACCGGAACTCGACAAATGAGGTTTTGAGGCATTTCCGGAGGGAAAGCAGCAGTGCGGCTTCCCGGGAAGTTTCAGGCCGGCCGGGCACCGTATTTGTCGCGAAATTCGGCGTAGAGATCGCGGCGCCAGCGCCGGCCTCCGACATAGCCACGCAACAGTTGCGGCACCGAATAGCCGAGCGCCTTCGACGAGCGGTTGGCGATATAGCCGGAGAAGGCCTGCGAAACCCTGCCCTTGAGCGCGTCGGCGATGATCTGCCGGGCGATCATGTAGGGCGGAATGTCGGGATAGCGGTCGGCGATGTAAGGGTGCTTGTCGATCAAACTGGCATAGGCTTCGACATAGCCGTCGCGCTGCCCGGAGATCGAATTCTCCGAATTGTACTTTTTCCAGTCGATCACTTCGGACAGTTGCGCGCCGCTGCGACGGGCAAAGCGCAGCAGCAATTCGCGATCCTGCATGCGCGTGACGTCGCTGTCGTAACCGCCGATGGCCAGCAGCGACTCGCGCCGGGCAGTGATTGCCGATCCGGCAATGAAGATCGTCTGGGCGACGAGGGCCCGCTCCAGTGTGTCGCGGCTCAGAAACGCCTCGCGATTGACGCAATTGGTGCGGCGATTGCCCTTCAGCGACACAAACGAACTGATCAGCACCTCGAGCGAGGTATTGTTGTCGAACCGCTGCAGCGTCCGCTCCAACCGGTCGGGCAAATAGACATCGTCTGAATCGAGAAACGCGACCACCGGTGCCCGGGCCCGCTCGATACCGGCATTGCGGGCGGCATTGGCACCGCGCCATTTCGAACCGACATAAATCAGCCGGGGGTCACGGATTTCGGCAAGTGCCGCGGCCGTGCCGTCGGTCGAGCCGTCATCGACGACAATATGCTCGAATCGGGTAAAATTCTGCGCCAGAACGCTTTCGACGGCACGCACGACCTTGCTGCGCCGGTTGTGCGTGGGCGTGATCACCGAGATAAGGGGCTCGATATCCAAGGTCTTGGCCATTTCAGCTGTGACCCACATAGAGAGGCACATGTTCCGGTTCATCCCGGACCAGACCAAGCGCCATGGCCATCTGGGAAACAAAAACCAGGGTGCAAAAGACCAACCCGACGATCAGGGCAAACGGAATCTGCCAGACTGGCATTCCGAGTTGTGCCGCATGCGCAACGACGCGCCGGCTCAATCGCCAGAATGTTGAAAACCAGTGCCTTGTCGCCTTCAGCATGCGCCTGCCTTGCGATGATGATTCCAGCGCCACATATTTGCGGTCCGCGTCGCGCCCGGTAACCAGGGCGCGCCAGAAGAAAAAGCGCCAGCCGCGCGGGGCATAATGGCTGGCCCGGGCATCGACCCTGACAAAGTCATATCCGCTTTCTCGTAACTGGCTCGTCAGCAATGTGCAAGAAACCTTGAAACCGTTGCTAGCAGGGTAGGGGTGGTTGGCTAACCAGATTCTACGAAAAGCGCAATTGTTGGCGTTCATTGCCCGCTTTGAAGCGAAACGCTGGTCGCCCTCGCGCAGGGGGAAGAACCACAGAAGGGCAAAGGTGCGCGAGGTGAAATCGTCGCAGTCGAGATAGGTGTAGCCACTCACGGCAGTCTTCGTCGGGTCCCCCAGCGGTTTGAGCAGCGCCGGCAGCCAGCCTTTCTCAACAATCGTATCCGAATCGGTGAAAATGACGACGTCGCCCGTTGCAAACTGGGCGCCCTTGTTTTTGACCTCATAGTATCGGCCGCCGGTGCAGGCGCCGAAGACCAGGTTTGCTACCGTGCCAAGTCGCGGGACAAGTTCGCCGATGCGCTGCTGGAGCAGCGGCGTATCGGTATTCTGCCCGCTGTGGACGATAATAAGCTCCGGTTTGGCGTACTGTTCGTCCGCCGTTGCCCTTTCGATCTCGCGCGCCAAAGCAGTGAATGCAACGCCAATCTCATCTTCGTTGATGGACTTGGCATTCTCCATTTCGACAACAATCGAATAGGTCGGATTTTTCCGTTCCATGCCCCGCTCAGTATCACCTGCGAGGCAACGCTACAAAGAACATGTTCCCATGTCATCACGCGATGCGAGCGGCGACCAGCCTGAAATGACGAATTTCGAGCCTCGCGCCCCAATGGCAACACCCTCGCAGGATCGGGAGCCGTGCGTTGGAGGGAGGATAGGCGTGCCGCCTCGATGGCCGCGTTCCTATTACCTCAGGCGTAGTCGACCGATGGCCATCGTACCGGCAGATTGCGCCCACGAAGCCGGTCGTTCGGCTCCGTTTGAACAGGGAGTTCCGTCATGACCGCTTACGCCGTCGCCCATATGCGTCAAGTCACGATGGGCCCGCAGATTGTCGAGTATCTGCAGAGGATCGATGCCACATTGGAGCCATTCCGGGGGGGCGCTTTCTTGTCCATGGCGGCGACCTGGAGGTGATCGAGAACGAATGGCCCGGGCATCTGATCGTCATCGAGTTCCCGGACAAGGCGCATGCGCGCGGCTGGTACAATTCGCCTGCCTATCGGGAGATTCTGGCCTTGCGTACCGACAACTCCCACGCCGATGTGGTCATCGCCGACGGTGTCAGGCACCCGCACAAGGCCACGGACGTGCTGGAATAGGGGCAAACTCTACCGTTTCAGCAAGAACACCGCCTGCTGGCCGAAGAAATTCCAGAACCACCATGGCATCGACAGGCCGATCTTCTGGCCGTTGCCGTCGAGCGCGGTGGCTTTTTCGACCGAAGCGCCGAGCTCTTCGACCAGGTTGACGAAGTCGCGGATGGTGCAGAAGTGGATGTTGGGCGTGTCGTACCAGGAATAGGGCAGGTCCTCGGTCACCGGCATCCGTCCCTTGAAGAACAACGACAGCCGCACCCGCCAATGGCCGAAATTGGGGAAGGAGACGATGGCGCGGTTGCCTATCCTCAAGAGTTCGTCGAGCACCAGCTTCGGGTTGCGGGTCGCCTGTAAGGTCTGTGACAGGACGACGAAGTCAAAACCCTTGTCGGGATAGAATTCGAGGTCGGTGTCGGCATCGCCCTGGATGACCGAGAGGCCGCGCGCCACGCATTCGTTGACGCCGCGCTGCGACAGTTCCAGTCCGCGGCCGTCGACCTGCTTGGTTTCCTGCAGGAGTTCGAGCAACAGGCCGTCGCCGGAGCCGACATCGAGCACCCGCGACTGCGGCGGGATGAGGCCAGCGACGACTTCGAGGTCGACGCGCTGGGCGCGGTTGACGCTCATGAGGCGAGCCCTCTCGCCCTTGCGGCGGAGCCGATGAAGCCGTTGATGGCGGCGAACAGTTCCGGCTCGTCGAGCAGGAAGGCGTCATGCCCGCGATCGGTGTCGATCTCGACGAAGGAGACCGAGGCGCCGGCGGCGTTGAGCGCATGCACGATCGAGCGGCTCTCCTCGGTCGGGAACAGCCAGTCCGAGGTGAAGGAGACCAGGCAGAAGCGCGTCTTTGTGCCGGCAAAGGCATCGGCCAGCCGGCCGCCATGGTCGGCGGCGAGGTCGAAATAGTCCATCGAGCGGGTCATGTAGAGATAGGAATTGGCGTCGAAGCGGTCGACGAAGGTCATGCCCTGGTGGCGCAGATAGCTTTCGATCTGGAAATCTGCGTCGAAACCGAAGGTCAGCGCGTCGCGATCCTGCAGATTGCGACCGAATTTCCGATGCAGAGCGGCTTCCGACAGATAGGTGATGTGGGCGGCCATGCGCGCTACCGCCAGCCCTTTTTCAGGGCGCTTGCCGTGCTCGAAATATTTGCCGCCATGCCAGTCCGGGTCGGCCATGACAGCCTGCCGGCCAACCTCGTGGAAGGCGATGTTCTGTGAGGAATGGCGTGCGCCGGTGGCGATCGGCAGCGCCGAGAAGACACGCTCGGAATAGCACGACGCCCATTCCAGCACCTGCATGCCGCCCATCGAGCCGCCGAGCACGCAAAACAGCTTCTCGATGCCGAAATGGTCGACCAGCATCAGCTGCGCCCGCACCATGTCGCGGATGGTGATGATTGGCAGGTCGAGCCCGTAAGGCTTGCCGGTGGCGGGATTGGTCGAGGCCGGGCCGGTGGAGCCGAGACAGCCGCCGATGACGTTGGAGCAGATGACGAAGAAACGGTTGGTGTCGATGATCTTGCCGGGGCCGATCAGCACTTCCCACCAGCCGGGCTTGCCGGTCACCGGATTGGTGTTGGCGACATGCTGGTCGCCGGTCAGCGCGTGGCAGACCAGGATGGCGTTGGTGCGCGCGTCGTTCAGCGTGCCGTAGGTCTGGTAGGCGATCTGGAATGGCGACAGAAGTGTGCCGGCGTCGAGCTTCAGCGGCTTGTCAGGGCCGAAACGCAACACCGGGCTCGACGGGTTGTCGGCCTCGTTGTTGGTTTTTGCAGCGCGGAGCGCGGTCATGTGACTCTCCTTGCCCGCCGTCAGGCAATAAAAAACCGGCAATGCGATCGCAAAGCCGGTTACGTCACGCAAACGGCCCTTTAGCGAGTTGTTTAACGTGGCTGCAAGCCGACCGGCCAAATCACCACGGAAGTTCTGCGTTCTTCTAGAACTCGCGCGGCCCGGCGTCAACGGCAAGCTATTGCCGCCGCCTCTCGACATTCGCGGCCACGGCTTGTATTTCCGCTGCGGCCTCCGGACGGAGGCATTCTCGACGGATTTGCGACATGGACAAGACAGCGGACAAGGCACGGCCAACGCCCCGCGCGGGCATCATGGACATCGACGCCTATGTGCCTGGCAAGAGCACCGCGCCGGCCGGCGTCGCCAAGGTCCATAAATTGTCGTCGAACGAGAACCCGCTCGGCCCGTCGCCGAAGGCCATCGAGGCCGCGCGTGAAGTCGCGGCCAGGCTCGACGTCTACCCCGACGGCACGGCCCGCCGGCTGCGCGAGGCGATCGCCGAAGTGCATGGCCTCAACCCGGCAAACATCATCTGCTCCAACGGCTCCGACGAGATTTTGGGCCTTCTGGCGCAAACCTATCTGGCGGCCGGCGACGAGGCCATCATCACCGAACACGCCTTCATGATCTACAAGATCTACATCCAGTCGGCCGGCGGCACACCGGTGACGGTCAAGGAGACCGACGAGCGCGCCGATGTCGACGTGATCCTCGCCGCGGTGACGCCGCGGACCAAGATCGTCTTCCTCGCCAATCCCAACAATCCGACCGGCACCTATTTGCCGTTCCAGGAGGTCCGCCGTTTGCATGCCGCCCTGCCGGGCAATGTGCTTCTGGTGCTCGATGCCGCCTATGCCGAATATGTCCGGCGCAACGACTACGAGGCCGGCATCGAGCTGGCGGGCAGCGAGCAGAACGTCGTCATGACCCGCACATTTTCCAAGCTCGGCCTAGGCGGCGCGCGCATCGGCTGGATGTATGGCCCGCTGCACATCGTCGATGCGATCAACCGCATCCGCGGTCCTTTCAACGTCAACGCGACGGCAATCGAGGCCGGCATTGCCGCCATTCGCGACCGCGCCCATGTCGAGCGCAGTTCGTTGCACAACGAGACCTGGCTCATCTGGCTGAATGAACAGCTAACGAAGCTTGGGCTCAGGGTGACGCCCAGCGTCGGCAATTTCATCCTCATCCACTTTCCCGACGACAAGAAGCATTCTGCAGAGGCGGCGGACGATTACCTCACCCAGCGTGGCTATATATTGCGGCGGGTTACCGGCTATGGCTTTCCCAACGCGCTGCGCATGAGCGTCGGTACCGAAGAAGCCAATCGCGGCGTGATCGACGCCCTCACGACATTCCTGAAAAGCTGAAACAAGATGACGTCACCGATGTTCGAGAAAATCGCGCTGGTCGGCATCGGCCTGATCGGCTCGTCGCTGGCCCGTGTCACCCGCCGCGAGGGTCTCGCCCGCCATGTCGCCATCGCGACGCGCAGCCCGACCACGCTGGCGCGGGCGAAGGAGCTCGGTCTTGGCGAGAGCTACACCACCGACGCCAAGGAAGCCGTACGTGACGCCGACCTGATCATCGTTTCGGTGCCAGTAGGCTCATCAGGCGAGGTGGCGGAGGAGATCGCGCCGGCGCTGAAAAAAGGCGCCATCCTCACCGATGTGGGTTCGACCAAGGCCTCGGTGATCGCGCAAATGCAGCCTTATGTGCCGGCCGGCGTGCATTTCATCCCGGGACATCCGCTGGCGGGAACCGAGAAGTCGGGCCCTGATGCCGGCTTCGCCGAGCTGTTCGAAAACCGCTGGTGCATCTTCACCCCGCTGCCGGGCACCGATCCGGCTGCGCTGGAAAAGCTCTCCGAGTTCTGGCGCCGATGCGGCTCCAACATCGACACGATGGACCCGCAGCACCACGACATGACGCTGGCCATCGTCTCGCATCTGCCGCACATCATCGCCTACAACATCGTCGGCACCGCCGACGATCTGCAGTCGGTTACCAAGTCGGAAGTGATCAAATATTCGGCTTCGGGTTTCCGCGACTTCACCCGCCTTGCCGCTTCCGACCCGACCATGTGGCGCGATGTGTGCCTGCACAACAAGGACGCCATCCTCGAAATGCTGGCGCGCTTTTCAGAAGACCTCGCCTCGCTGCAGCGGGCGATCCGTTGGGGCGACGGCGAAAAGCTGTTCGACCTGTTCGCCCGCACGCGCGCCGTGCGCCGCTCGATCATCGAGGCCGGCCAGGATATCGATGTGCCGGACTTCGGCCGCCAGGCAGTCGAGCATCCCAAAGGGAGCTGATATTCAGGCTTAGCCTTGTTGGGATGTCGGCCAGGTCGTCGCGACCATCGCCATTGTCTCGGCTCGGTCTGGCGCTCCCAGCCGGCCACCAAAACGCTGGCATTTGAGCGCGGCGGCGGCGCTGGCAAAGCGCAACGCCTGCTCGATGGGCATGGCTTCCGCGAGCCCGACGGCAAAGGCGCCGTGAAACACGTCGCCGGCGGCCAGCGTGTCGACCGCCTTGACCTTCGGCGCTGCAATGTGGCGAACGCAGCCGGCGGACCGGTCATGCCACCAGCTTCCCGCCGCTCCGCCGGTCACCGCGACGAAGGCATCGGTGCGGCTGGCGAGATCCGCGCAAGCGGTTTCCGGGTCCAGCGCGTGGCCGCAGACGATGCGTGCCGCCGTCTCCGAAGCGACGATGTGCGAGGCCAGCGGCAACAGACGCTCCAGCACCTCCAGCGGCGCCGTGTCGGCATCAAGGATCGCCGGACGGCCGGCGCTGCGCGCGGCGGTCAAGGCAAGTGCAGCGGCGCCCGGCCAGCGCACGTCGACCAGCACGGCGTCGAAGCCGGAAAGATCGGCGACAGGCAGCGCCTCGGGATCAGCCTGCGCCTTCGGGTCGTAGAAAGGCACGATGATGCGTTCGCCATGGGCGTCGACCAGGATAGAGGCCAGCGCCGAACGCGCGCCTTTGACGCGGCGGACAAAGCTGCAGTCGACGCCCTCGGCTGCGATGCCGGCCAGCAGCTGGTCGCCGACGGCGTCGTCACCCGCACTGGCCCACAGGAACACCTCGGCGTCGAGACGGCGCGCGGCGCAGGCCGCACTTGTCGCCATGCCCGCAGCGATCTGGACGCCGTCCGAGGCGATGAACTTGCCCTGGTGCGTGGGCAAGGTTTCGACGCGCAGGATCGTATCCAGCGTCAGCGCCCCAACGCTGAGCAGTTTTACTGGCCGGCTCATGTGTTGTTGGCTTGGCTAGGCATGGATCTTCCCCCAAAAGCGGTTCCCGCCCTTGGGATCATGGTCTACTCGAGCGGCTTGATCTTGCCCAGTGGAATGAAGCCGAGCGAGGCCTTGCCCTTCACCACCTTAAGCGGCATCGACGGTTCGTTACCGAGCAAAGCCAGGCCGGCAAAGCCCTGCTCGATCTGGCTCTTCTGCTCGGGGATCGCTGTGGCGAGAATTGCCGCCACGGCCTTGGGATCCTTGAGCTTGATCGTCAGGTCGGCATTGACCAGACCATTTTCGTCGACCGATACCGGGCCCGAAACGGTGATGCGCGCCGTTCCCGAGGACAGGTCGAGCTTGTGGATGTCGGCCGCCTGGCCGCGCAGGCTCTTGGCCTGCGTCTTCATCAGCGCCACGCCGTTCTTCAGCGTCGCGTCGCCGCTGCCGTCGAGCGGCGGCAGCACCCGCCCGCCGATCGCGTCGGCATCGATCTCAAGATCGGTGAAGCTTCCGACATAGCCGACGTCCAGGCCGTCGGGCTGCAGCGCCCCCGCCGCCGTTCCGGCGCTGAACAGCGAGACCGGGTCGGTGTCATCAGCCGGATCGGTCTGACCGGACAGGCCCTCGGCCTGCAGCGAAATGCTGCGAGGCAAGGGCCAGGACAGCTTTGCATTCGCCTGCAGATTGTCCCAGTCGATCCATAAAGGCGTGATCCCGGGAACTGACGTCCGCAGCGGCCCGCGCAACTCGGCGGCGGGCGACAGCGGGCGGATGAGTTCGGCCACGAAGTTGAAGCTGCCGGTCGATGCGGCGACGTTCCTGGTGTCGTCCTCGTAAGCCAGCGTGTCACAGGAGACGGCAAAGCTCAGCGGATAGCCGCTGACCGTAAGGTTGGCGCAGCCGGCCTCGATGCCTTTGGTGTTCAGCTCCGCCACCGCCTTGTCGGCTTCGCTCTTGACGCGGCCGGCAACATAGAACCAGACGGCGCTGTAGACGCCGAACAGCATGACGGCGACAGCGGCGAGCCAGAACAGCCGGCGGGGTAACTTCGACGGGCGCTCGTCAGTAGACGTCATGCTGCGGCTTTCATTAACGCGGCGTGTTGCGGGTGGACTGTGGTTTACGCAACAAGCAAATAGACAGAAGAGCACCGATTCCGATGCGGCGTCGTCACTCTCGTGCAATCAGGCTTGGCGATATGGGCGATTTTTGGGTTTTTGGCTACGGCTCGCTGATCTGGCGGCCGGGATTCGCGCATGTCGAGACCCGCCGCGCCCGCCTTTACGGCTATCGCCGGTCACTCTGCGTCTATTCCTTCGTGCATCGCGGCACGCGTGACCGGCCGGGTCTGGTGCTCGGCCTCGACCGCGGCGGCTCCTGCATCGGGCTGGCCTTTCGCGTGCCCGGCGAGTTGCGCGACGAGGTGCTCGCCTATCTGCGCGAGCGCGAACTGGTGACCAACGTCTATCTAGAACGCACACTCGATATCAGCCTCGACGGAAGTGGCGCCGCTGCGGCTGAGAGAGTGAAAGCGGTCGCCTACATCGTCGACCGCCAACATGAACAGTATGCCGGCGGGCTCGATGCCATGCATGCGGCAAGCGTCATCCGCGGCGCCGTCGGCCAGTCCGGAAACAATGAGGACTATGTGGTGAGTACGGTCAACCACCTCCAGGCACTGGGTATCAGGGATCACTGGCTGGAAGAGGTGGCGAGACGGGTCGCGCCCAACGCTACATCGTGAAAATCTGTTTTCCCAGATCGGCGCGATCGAGGCTGTTTGCGACGGCAAGCTTGAACTCGGTCAGCGGGTGGATGCCGCCGACAGGAATATGGAAGCCAGGCTGGCCGAAGATGTCGACAATCTCGCGCAGTATCGGCCGGTCGGCTGCGACAGGCGGCGAAAAGAAGTAGCGATAAATGTTTGCCCTGATTTCGGCGCCGCTCAGCAGCACGTCGAAATTGTGCAGTTCGAAACGCTCGGCGCTCATGCCGCCGTTGATGACCATCTGCCCGCCAAGAGCAAGGGTGCGGATCAACTCGCCGCTGGCAGGCCCGCCGACATTGTCGATGATGCCGTTCAGTCCCGCGCCGCCGGTCATGTCCATGATGGCCTCCCGGATGTCGCCCTTCACGTCCGACAGGTCGAGGATGGCGGTGGCGCCAAGCTCCTTCAGGTCCAGCCTTTGATGCTGGCGTCGCACCACCGCGATGACGTTGATGCCGCGCCGTTGGGCGAACTGCATCACCATGGTTGAAATCGAAGAATAGCCAGCCGTGACCGCCAGCCACTGGCCAGGCTGCACCCTGGAATCCACCAGCAGGTCCCAGGCCGTGATCGGGTTCACCATCTGCCCGGCGCGTTCGGCGGGATAGTCGGCGGGCAAAGAGATCAGCCACTCAGCGGGAATGGCGGCGTATTCGGCCCAGGTGTTGTAGTGGCTGAAGGCGACAAGCGTGCCGGGTTGCAGCGCAATGCCTGTCCCTGCCGCCTCGACAATGCCGGCACCATGATTTCCGGCGATCTGCCGGGGAAAGTGCGGCTTCTTCGGTTCGGGATAGAGGTTCTGGATGAACAGAAAGTCGCCCGGGTTGACCGAAGCCGAGACCATCCTGACCAACACCTCGCCATCGCCGACGCGCGGGGTGGGAACGTCATCCAGGTAGAGCACGTCCCGCGGCGAGCCGATCTCGTCGAACACAATTGCTTTCATGTCGGTCTCCAAATGGGCCAGCGGTCTGGACGCGACCGGGCCAAACACGCCGATACATGCATCGGCGCGGCGGACCTTATGGGCGGTCGCCGAAAATCAGAATTGGCAGATTTGACAATCTATGTGCTAAACTTGCCATGTATTTTGTTCGTGCATGAGAAGGCACCTTGGCCGACCAACCCCTCCACGCCGTGATCTGGCTGCCGTCGACTTTCTATTCGGCGGTCGCCGCGACGCTGGTCGAAATGTTCGACCTGGTGAACACCCTTCGCGGCGCACCGGCGATCTCCTTCGAATTCGTGGCCCGGCAGGCCGATGCCACGACGACGTCGGGAATTTCCTTTCATACGAAGCGCGAACCCTCGCAGCGGATGGACCTGCTGATCCTGCTTGCCATGCCCGGCATGCGGGTGCCGGAGCTTGTTGCCGCGCTGGCGCAAGAGAGCCGCCATGCCGCGCCGCTGATCACCAGGGCACAGCGTGACGGCGCCATCATCGCCGCGCATTGCGGGGCCGGTTATTTCCTGGCCGATGCCGGCCTTCTCGATCGAAAACGGGCGACGATCTCCTGGTGGCTGAAGGACGATGCCCAGCGCCGTTTCCCAAAAGTGCGCTGGGACGCGTCGCGCGTGCTGGTCGGGGACGGCCGGATCTATACTTGCGGCGGCGGCTTTTCAGGCCTGGAACTCGGCAAGGCGCTTCTCAAGGATCTTGGCTTCGTCCAGGAGGAGCGGCTGGTTCGCAAACTGCTGGTGCTGCCGCCGTCGCGCCAGAGCCAGGCGCCATATGAATTCCCGCTCACCGATCTGCTGCCCTTGCATGAGCCGTTGCGTGACCGCCTCGAAGCCCTGGCAAGAAGCCAGCTCAGAATGCTCGACCTTGCCTTGCTTGGCGCGCAACTCGGCCTGTCGCCACGAACGCTGGCGCGCCGGTTTGCCGATGAATTGCACACGACTCCCGGCCGATGGATTCAGGACCAACGGCTCGAGGCCGCCAAGACGCTTCTCGAAAGCACCAAGCTTGGTATTGCGGAGATATGCTATCAGGTCGGCTATCAGGATGCGGCCTCGTTCAGCCGGCTTTTCAACCGCATAGTCGGACTGCCACCCGGCGAATACCGGCGCCAAAGCCAGTAGACAATTGGCCAGGTGTGGGCGAAGCGGTCGCGCCTTTGTGAAGCGCTGGTCCGCTGGAAAATTGGCCGAGGCCTTTGACCTCGGCGCGGCGAGACCTAGCTTAGCTGCGGCCCGAAGCATTCGGGTTCGCCCGCCGCCAGCCTCACGGAGCCCAATCTTGCAGAAACGTCGTCTCGGTCAAACCGACCTTTCCATCGCGCCGCTGGTTCTGGGCGGCAATGTCTTCGGCTGGACTGCCGACGAGAAGACCTCCTTCGACCTGCTCGACCGGTTCGCCGGCGCCGGCCTCAACGCCATCGATACGGCGGACGCCTATTCGCGCTGGGTGCCCGGCCACAAGGGCGGTGAGTCCGAAACCATCATCGGCAAATGGATGAAAGGCCGTGGCAACCGCGACAAGATCGTCGTTGTCACCAAGGTCGGCTCGGATATGGGGCAAGGCAAGAAAGATTTGTCGGCCGCCCATATCGAAAGGGCGGTCGAGGCGTCGCTCAAGCGGCTGCAGACCGATGTGATCGACCTCTATTTGTCGCACTGGCCGGACCCGACCACGCCTTACGAGGAGACGCTCGGCGCCTATGAGAAGCTGCTCGCCGACGGCAAGGTCCGCCATATCGGCGCCTCGAACCTCGACGCCGGCCAACTGCGCGCCGCGCTCGATGTGGCCAGCCTGCGCGGACTGCCGCGCTACAGCGTGCTGCAGCCGGAATACAATCTCTACGACCGCTCTTCCTTCGATGGACCGCTGCGTGATCTGTGCGCGGCGGAGGATATCGGCGTCATCACCTATTTCGCCCTCGCCAAGGGGTTTTTGAGCGGCAAATACCGCAGCGAGGCCGATCTTGGCAAAAGCGCGCGCGGCGGTGGCGTGAAGGCCTATCTCAATGCGCGCGGCATGCGCATCCTGGCGGCGCTCGACACTGTGGCGGCGCGGCATTCGGCCAAACAAGCCGAAGTGGCGCTTGCCTGGGTGATGGCGCAGCCGGGCATCACCGCCCCGATCGCCAGCGCCACGACGCTCGACCAGGTGGATAGCCTGGTTCGCGCCGCATCGCTGAAGCTCAGCGCGGAGGATATCGCGGCGCTGGACAAGGCCAGCGCCTAGCCTGAGCAGTTCGGCACGATCGTTCAAGACGACGGCAGTCCGGCTTGCCACACTGCTCTCCAGCATCGTGGGAGAGGAGAATGGCCGCAGACATTCTTGCGCAGGCGCAGCCCTGGCAGCAATTGCTGGCGCTGGTGCTGGCGGCAACGATCGTCATGGGCAGTCCAGGCCCGGCAACGATCAGCGTCACAGCGATTGGCGCGGCCTTCGGCCTGCGCAATTCGCTTCGCTATGCCTCGGGAATTGTTCTCGGCACGGTCGCTGTGCTGCTGGTGGTGGCCACCGGCGTCACGGCCATCCTCACCTCGATCCCGGGGGTAGCGCCGGTGCTGGCGGTCGCTTCTGCCGCCTACATCCTCTACCTCGCTTACAGAATAGCGACGGCGCCGCCGCTGGCCGCGCGCGAGTGCGGGGCAGTGCTGCCGACCTTCTTCGGCGGCTTCCTGCTTGCCGTCGCCAATCCGAAAGCCTATGTGGCGATTGCCGCCGTGCTTGCCGGCTCCTCGACCGCAGCCGGCGCCGATGCTCTCGGTGTCCCGGCAAAGCTGGCGGTCCTCACCCTTATGATCGTCGCAATCCATGTGCTGTGGCTGCTGGCCGGCGCGGCTTTCGCCCGCACCCTGCGCCAGCCGCTGGCGTCGCGGATCATCAACCTGGTGTTCGCGGCAACGCTGGTGCTGACCACCGCGCTGGCGGCGTGGCCGTAAGCCGAGGTCAGGCTTTGGTCTTTACGGCCGCGGCGAGTTCGGCCAGCCGCTTGACCGCCGTCGGCGGCATGGACGGCGGATTGGGTGCCAGTGATGCCTCGATCAGCAGCTGGTCGCAGGCGGCTTCCGTCTCGCCGATCAGCCGGTCCATGAATTCGTCCTTGCCGAGCCCCGGCGGAATCGGCGGCAGGAAGCGGGCCTTGATGGTGCCGGGGTAGCGCATGAATTTGCGGCGTGGCCAATAGAGGCCTGCGACATGGGCGACCGGCACCACCGGAACGCCAAGCTGCGCATAGAGCTCGACAATGCCGTATTTGTAGGCCGGCTCATCGCCCGGCGCCCGGCGTGTGCCTTCGGGATAGATGATCAGCTGGCGCGGATTGCGTGCCATTTCCTGCTTTGTCGAGGCAACGACCTGCTTCAACGCCTTGGAGCGGCTGCCGCGATGGACCGGGATCATCCGCATCTTCAGGATGTACCAGCCGAAGAAGGGGATCCAGGTGAGCTCGCGCTTCAGGATATAGAGCGGGTCGTGGAGGAACGGAAAGAAAGCGATCGCGTCCCAGAATGACTGGTGTTTCGGCGCCAGGATGAAGGAGCCTTCGGGCAGGTTTTCGCCGCCGGTGATGTCGCTCCTGGTGCCGGCGATCTTCTCGTAGAGCCACAGGCTGGTGCGCGACCAGAATTTCGGCACGAACCAGGCGCGGTGGCGCGGCGACAGGAAATAGTACGGGGTCCAGAGGATCATCTGGACGATCAGATTGACGTAGAAGACGAAGTTGAACGCCAGCGAGCGGATATAGAGCATGCGGGGAAGGGCCTGTTGAGGAGGTGTGCGTTGGTTACACCAAGCGCGGGCAAAAAGGAAACGCCGCAATGGCCTGATATAGGCAGGCTCGCTGTCGATCCGCAGCCAGCCTCAGCTCACCACGTCGCCTGCAGCAGCCGCTGCTTCAGCCGCGGGGCGGCGAAATCGAGAAAGGCGCGCAGTTTCACCGGCAGCAGGCCCTGGCCGGCATGGACGAGACTCACCGGCCATGGCTGCGGCTCGAAGGGCCGCAAGACCGGGACGAGTACGCCGGAGCGCACCGCGTCCGCGATCTGGTAGGACAGCACCCGCGTCATCCCGGCGCCGGCGATCGCGGCATCGATCGCCGCTTCCGCGGTGTTGACGCGCAGGCGCGAGCGGATCGGCACGATCAGTTCGCCCTTGCCGTCGGCAAAGCTCCAGCTGGCGAGAGCTGCCGATCCCTCGAAACTGATGCACGCGTGCGCCGTGAGATCCTGCGGGATTTGTGGCGCGCCATACCTGGCCAGATAGGCCGGGCTCGCGCACACGACGCGGCGGATCGAGCCGACACGGATGGCGATCATGTTCGAGTCTGGAAGCTGGCCGATGCGGATGGCGAGATCTAGGTGTTCATCGACCAACTGGGTTACCCGGTCGGCCAGCGTCAGGCGGATGTTCACCTGCGGGTAGGCCGCGAGGAAGTCAGTTACGACCGGCAAAACATGCAGGCGGCCAAAGACGATCGGCGCTGTGATGATCAACTCGCCGGTAGGCGCGCTGTATTCGCCGGCGGCGGTGCGCTCGGCTTCGCCGACCTCATCGAGAATTCGACGGCAGGCGGCAAGATAGGAATGGCCTGCGTCGGTCAATGTCAATCGGCGCGTCGAGCGGTTCAGCAGGCGTGTCTGGAGGTGCCGTTCCAGCTCGGAGACCTTGCGGCTGACCGTTGCAAGCGGAACGCCGGAACCGCGCGCGGCGGCGGAAAGGCTGCCGGCCTCCACCGTCGCCACGAAAAGGGACATGGCTTCGAGACGATCCATCACTTCTTTCATTAATTGGAAGGGTTGATTGCGAAAATACCATCTACATCCGAGATATGGAAGGTCGCATATGGGCTGGACGCACTCCAAAAAGGAAGTCTCCATGCCCCGTATCGCTACGCCTTCGTCCATTGCAGACGCCCCGGCCACCACCCAGCCCATGCTGCGGGCCGTCGAGAAACAACTCGGCGTGGTGCCGAACCTGTTCAGGATGGTCGCCAACAGCCCGGCCGCGCTCGAGGGCTATCTCGGCATGTCGGGGGCGCTCGCCAAGGGTCGCCTGCCGGCGCCTACGCGCGAGCGCATCGCGCTGGCCGTCGCCGAAATCAATGGCTGCAGCTACTGCCTTTCCGCGCACACCTATCTCGGCAAGAACCTCGCCAAACTCGGCGATGCCGAGATGATCGCCAACCGCCATGGCGGCTCCACGGATCCGAAGGCGGCAGCGGCGGTGCGCTTCGCGGCCAAAGTCGCGCATGCTCGCGGGCACGTCGATGATGAGGATCTCTCCGCCGTCAGAATGGCCGGCTATGACGATGGAGAGATCATAGAGATCGTCCAGCACGTCGCCCTGAATACCTGGACCAACTATATCAACGAGGTCGCCGGGACCGAGATCGATTTTCCGGTTGTCGCTGCCCGCGACGCGGCCTGAACGAGCAGCGCAAGCCCGGTCAGAGGAAGGACGCTTCCATGAACGCTCATACCTTCACCAGCGATGTCGCCTTCACACCGACGGTCAAGGCAATCCAGACCCGTAAAGGATCGCGCAAGGGCTATGCCAGCGCCGAGGAGCGTGGTGGATGGCGCGCCCATATCACGCCAGATCTGGCCGACTTCATCGCGGCGCAGACCAGCGTGTTTCTGTCGACGGCTAATCGCGAGGGCCAGCCCTATATCCAGCATCGCGGCGGGCCTGCCGGCTTCCTCAAGGTGCTGGACGAGAAGACCATCGGCTTTGCCGATTTCTCGGGGAATAGGCAGTTCATCACCCAGGGCAATCTTGCCGACAACAATCAGGCGTTCCTGTTCCTGATCGACTATGCGCATCGGCAGCGCGTCAAGATCTGGGGTACGGCGCGCGTCGTCGAGGACGATGCCGAGCTTTTGGCCAAGCTGATGCCGCAGGACTACAAGGCGCGCCCAGAGCAGGTCATCCTGTTCACCGTCTCGGCCTGGGATGCCAATTGTCCGCAACACATTCCGCAGCGCTTCGAGGCTGCAGATGTGGCGGCAGCACTTGCCGAACGCGACAAGCGGATTGAGCGCCTTGAACAGGAAATTGCGCGGCTGCGCGGCACCTCGGATGGCACGGCCAAGGGATAATCGGCGCCGTCAGAGCCGTTTGTTGGACGCAATTCCCAAGGGAAAGCGCACGCGCTTTTCCCGGGAAAACCGTTAAGCACTTTTCCTGGAATTGCTTTAGTCCTTGGCGGTCGAAACCTCGGCCAGCGCGACGCTGTCGGCGGACTGGCGGACCGGGACGATGCCGCGCGCCAGCGCCAGCAGATATTTGCTGTATTCGGTCAGAAGCACGCGCAGCGCTTCCGGCTTGGTCAGCCAGTCGCCATTGTCGAGATTGGTGTTGACCACGGGATAGGGTTCAAGCTTTGCGCCATGCAGCAGGCGGCCCATTTCCAAGAGGCTGCGCGGCATGTGGTAATTGTTGGTGACCAGGATGACGCTGCCATAGGCGTGGCTCTCCACCCATTTGGCGCTTTCCTCGGCATTGCCGATCGTGTCGAGCGCAGCGCGGTCGATGTCGACGCAGCAGGAAAACAGTGCCTTGTCGCCGCCGGTTGCGGCCTGCAATTGGCGGCGGCTGGCGGAGGGATGCACGCCTGAGATCAGCAGCCGCTCGCCCTTGCCCGAGGCAAGCAGATCGAGTGCGGCGTCGAGGCGGGCCTGGCCGCCGGTCAAAACGATGATCGCGTCGGCCTTGGCCGGATTGGCCGGGGTGGTCATGTGGCTGACCTTGCTGGCGAACCAGCCGAAGCCGCCGGCAAACAGCGCCACCAGCAGCAGCAGACAGAGGGAAGCGAGCCGCAGCGCGGTCCGCAAACGACTCGGGCCGGTGCGCACACGCGGACGCGCACCCACCACTGGCATCTGTCCAGCCGTCCCGGTCGAGTTCCGCGCGTCCATCATCCTATGGTTAATCCTGAAATGCCGCTTTGATAAGGAAAAAAGCGCACATTGCGTTACGTCGTTTTTCGATCCGTGATCGCCCCGTTGTTCCTGTCCTTGGCCTCCGAACTGTTTTTCGCCTCTGCCGTCATTGTTCAACTCGCTTCCGGCTGGCGGACATCGATGTCGCTGAGATAGGCGACGACGGTGGCGTGCGAGGTCGCTGCCGTCAGCCCGCCGATCACCAGAACCATCAGGCCGACGCCGAGATAGCCGGCCGATCCGATGGCGAAATTGCCGAACAAAGCGGTGGCCTGGTCGGCCTGCGGCGTTGCCATGTTGCGCGACGACCACCAGGAAAAGACGATGAAGACGAGGATCGCGGCGGCCCCGCCGGCGGCAGCGCCCTTCATGCCGGTGACCAGGAAATGCCAGCGGAATTCGCGCGCGATAAAGCGCGCTTCGGCGCCGACGAAATGCAGCACTTCGATGATATGGCCGTTACCGGCCATGGCGCCGCGCGTGGCGAACACCACCGTCAGCACCGTCGCCGACAGCATCAGCACCAGCACGGCGATACCGATGGTGACCGTGGTGCGGGCCATGGCGACCAGCCGATCGACCCAGGTGCGGTGATCGTCGAGCGAAGCACTTGGCAGCTTCGGCGTGATCGCCGCGCGGATGGCGGCAAAGTCGGGCGGGCTGGTCTCGTCGATGGTGACGATGATCAGCCGCGGCACCGGCAGTTCGTCGATGTTCAGCCCCGAGCCCAGCCATGGCTCCAACAGGCGGGCCGTCGCATCGCGATCGATGATCTTGGTCGCTTTCACGCCGGGGAACTCACCGGCGATCTGCGAGGCCTGGGCAAGGGCCGCCTCCATGTCGAGGCCGTTGACCGGCTTGATCTGGATCGTCGCCTCTCGCGAGATCTGGTTCTCCCACACCGAGGCGGTGTCGCGCACCAGCGTCACCGCGCCGAAGGTCAGGCAGGACAGGAAGGTCATGATGGCGATGACCAGCACCAAGGCGCGGCCGGCAATGTTCTGCGCCGGCACGATAGGCGCCATGCGGCGCTGGACGCGCTGCATCGTGCCTGCCGGCTCCGCGACCTCTTCATGCAGCTGTTCGGCGGATAGCTCAGTCATAGATATCCAGCCTTCCGCCGGCCAGGATCATGCGGCGCGCGTCGACCTGCTCCATCAGGCCGAGATCGTGGGTAGCGATCACCACCGCGGTGCCGAGACGGTTGAGCTCGATGAACAGTCGTAGCAACCGGCGCGCCAGCGGTGGGTCGACATTGCCGGTCGGCTCGTCGGCGAGCAGGATCTCGGGCTGTTCGATCAGCGCGCGGGCAATCGCGGCGCGCTGCTTTTCGCCGCCCGACAGGACCGGCGGCAGTACATGCATGCGCTCACCCAGCCCAACCCATTTCAAAAGTTCGGTGACGTCGGTGCGGTAACTGGCTTCCTCGCGGCCGCGCACGCGCAGCGGCAGGGCGACATTCTCATAGGTGGTCATGTGGTCGAGCAGGCGGAAATCCTGGAACACCACGCCGATGCGGCGTCTCAGATGCGGCAGCTCGGCGCGCGAGATGCGCGAGCGGTCCTTGCCGAAAATGGTGATCAGCCCGCGCGTCGGCTTCAGCGACATGAACAGAAGGCGCAGCAGCGTCGTCTTGCCGGCGCCGGAGGGCCCGCTCAGGAACTGGAAGGAGCTCTCCGGAATGTGCAGGGAGATGTCGCGGAGGATTTCCGGACCCATGCCATAGCGGAGGCCGACATTTTCGAAGCGGATCACGTGCGACGACCTGAAATGTGTGGCGGCGGCGTGCCAGCCCTTTCTGTCCAACGACCATCGGCCGCCATGGTTAACCGTCGGTTAATTTTCGCTGTTTTTGAATGCGTCACAAGGGTTCCGGTGGGGAAGCGTTAACCATTTCCATTTACGCAAAAGAAACGAAGAGCGAACAGCGGGGCCATGATGGCTGAGCAACGAACCGCGCGCCCGGTTTCCGGCGAAATCATGACCGGGCTGGGGACAAGTGTCGCGCCGGAATTGTGGCCTGTGGCGACCGACATCGTCGATGCCGATTATGAGGTGCTCCCGCGCCTGGTTCCGCGCATGGAGGCGGCCTCGCTGCCGGAGCGCGGCATTGCAACGCCGTCGATGGCGGGCATGAAGATGCTGTGCAAGCCGGAAGCCGCAACCGTGCGGCCGCCGGCGTCACGTGGCGGGCCAATCTTCTGGATCGCCGGCGTCAGTGCTGCGCTCGCCGCCTTCTGGGTCTCGGGCGGCCACGCGCTGGTGCGCCAGACGCGGTTCTGGACGGTCGAACAGCCGGCGGGCGCCGTACTTAGCATTGCCGGCGTCACCTCGCGTGTCGACGCATCCGGGTCCACCCCTGTGCTGTTCGTCGATGGCGAGGCCGTGAATGACGGGGTGAAAGCCGGGCCGTTGCCGGCGCTGGAAATCCGCGTCACCGGCAATGACAGCCGCATTACGCGCTATACGCTGGGGACATCCAACCGTTCGCTGGCGCCCGGCGAAAGATTCGGCTTTTCCAGCCGTCTCGACGTGCCTAGAAACGGTGTGAAGGCCGTCTCGGTCACTTTCGCCGGTTAGGCGACGATCTCTCGGAAAGGTTATTGATGCCAGTTGTGCGCGGCAAGGACATCGAAGTCCTGTTTTCGGCGTCCGCGATCGCGCGGCGCAATCTTGAACTCGCCAAGGAGATCGCCGAGCACGATTACCACGACCTGCTGGTGATTTCGGTGCTGAAGGGCTCCTTTATCTTCGCCGCGGATCTCATTCGCGCCATGCACGATGTCGGGCTGTCGCCGGAGGTCGAATTCATCTTCATTTCCAGCTATGGCGCCGGCACCACCAGCGGCGAGGTGAGGGTGCTGCGCGACATCGACAATGAGGTCGTCGGCCGCGACGTGTTGCTGATCGACGATATCCTCGAATCAGGCAAGACGCTCTCCTTCACCCGCAATCTGATGCTGTCGCGCGGCGCCAAAAGCTGCGCCATCGCGGTGCTGCTCGACAAGCGCATGCGCCGCCAGACCGAGCTCAACGCCGACTATGTCGGCTTCGACTGCCCGGATTATTTCGTCGTCGGTTACGGAATGGACGTCGCCCACGCTTTCCGCGAATTGCCATTTGTCGGTGTCGTCAAAGGCGACGCTTGAGACCTTTTGATAATTCTACTCCGGCGGCCATTTGGCGCGGTTTCCTGCGCTTCCGATGCTCACGGACTTGAATGTCCGCTGCGCTCCGGTTCTCGCAAACCACACCAACTGACTCACCGGAGCGAATTCTAAAAAGGTCTCATCGACGCTTCAAATTTTCAGGAAAAGTCAACTTTTGCCCGCCAAATTCCGGCGCATGGCAAAGCTTCTGATCGTCGAGGACGATGAGTCCGTCCGCACCCTCGCCGCCCGCGCGCTCGAACGCGCCGGGCATTCAATCGACATTGCCGCCGATGGCGCACAGGGGCTGGCGATGATCAGCGCGGCGGGTGGCGGTTACGATCTCGTCGTCTCCGACATCCGCATGCCGGAGATGGACGGCATCGAGATGGCGATCGCGGCGGCCAGGCTCTTTCCGGCGATGAAGATCCTGCTGATGACCGGCTATGCCGACCAGCGCGAGCGCGCCGAGGAGTTGAACGGCATCATTATCGATGTCGTACAAAAGCCCTTCACGCTGGCGGAAATCCGCTCGCGGGTCGACCAGGCGCTCGCCTGTTTCGCCTGATACGCTTCAGGCAGCATCCTGGCTTGCAGTAAGGACCGGCCCGGCGCTCCTGCGCCGTTCGGTGTTGAGCGCGAGCAGCCCGGCGCCGATGATCAGCGCCGCACCGATGGCGGTGGTCGAGCGCGGCACCTCGTTGAAGAACAGAAATCCCCACAGCGGCGACCAGATGATCCCGGTGTATTCGAAGGTGGCGACGCGGTTGGCGGGCGCCAGCCGGTAGGCCTGCGACAGAAGAATCATGCCCGCCGAAGCGACGAAACCGCAGGCGGCCATCTTGAGGAAGTCCGGTGTCGTCGGCCAAACCCATGGCCGCACCAGGAATTCGAGGCTGGGGTGGACCGCGTGGGTTATGCCGACAAGCCAGAACGTGCCGGCAACCAGGGCAGCACCGACGAGGTAGGCGCCGTTCTGGTAGAACGCCATGACTGTGGAGGATTCGGTGTCGCCGATCTTGCGCGCCATCAGCTGCGAAAAGCCGTAGAGCAGCGCCGAGCCCAGCGACAGCAGCGCCGCCCAGTCGAACAGGCCGGCGCCCGGGCGCAGCATCACGACCACGCCCAACATGCCGATCAGCACGGTGGCGAGCGTCTGCCAGGAGACGCGTTCGCCGAGATAGGGCCCTGCCATCGCCATGATGAACAGCGGCGCCATGAAGTAGAGCGCCACCGCATCGGCGAGCGGCAGAGCGGCGATCGCCAGATAGTAGACGGTATAGGAGCTGAACTGGATGAAGGCGCGTGTCGTCAGCAAGCCAAACCGCTTCGAGGCAATGGCGCGCAAGCCGACATCGGCACGAACGAGAACGATCAGGATCGGCAAGGCAACGATCGAGCGGATCCACATTACCTCGGTTACGGGATAGCCACCCGACACCGCCTTGACCAGCGGGTCCTGGAGCGAGAACACCAGCACGCCAAGGCACAGGCTGATGATGCCGAGAACGATCCGGTTGCGCATGTCGTTCAAGTGGCCCCTTGCCTGCCCGCAGCCGCCCGGCCGTGGGGTAAAAAGAACCCGCCACCGTTTCGGGCAGCGGGTATGAGTGAGGACTCTTCGATTGGTCCGCAACCGATTTCGCGGCCGCATATCCAATGGGTAAGCGGACTATCGTCCGGCGTTTGACATGTTGCAAACGAATTGGAATGATACCAGCAATCAAATTTGCTTATGACGGATTCGATGCGACCAACCCTCGACAGCGATCTCCTGCGCACCTTCGTCGCCATTGCCGAAGCGGGCAATTTCACCCGCGCGGCGGAGCAGGCCGGCCGCACGCAGTCGGCGGTGTCGATGCAAATGAAGAAGCTCGAGGAGCTGGTCGGCGACAGCCTGTTCGAGCGCGGCTCGCGCGGCGTCGCCCTGACGCGCCGTGGCGGCGAGCTGATCGTCAATGCCCGTCGCATTGTTTCCCTGCTTGACGAAACGGCGGCATCGATGGCGGCGGCCCCGCTCGGCGGGCCGGTGCGTATCGGTATCCCGGAGGAATATGGCCACGCCATTCTGTCGCGCGCGCTCGGTGCTTTCTCCAAGCGCCACACCAAGGTTGAGGTCACCGTACGATACGCACATTCAGGCGCGCAGCTGGCGGCGCTGGCTGCCGGTGAACTCGATCTCGCCGTGGTCTTCGAATGGCAGGATCCTGGCAGCGGCGAGGTGCTGATGCACGATCCGACGGTGTGGGTGACATCCAGCCTGCATCACATGCATGAGGAACGGCCGGTGCCGATCGCGCTCTACAACCGGGCCGGCTGGTGCAAGGATTTCGCCATCAAATCGCTGGAGCAGCGTGGGCTGGCCTACCGTGTTGCCTACACCAGCGACACCACCGGCGGGCTGAAGCTTGCCGTCACCTCGGGACTGGCGATCGCCCCGATCTCGCACAGCAACATTCCCGACGGCTGTCGCGAGCTCACCGCCGCGGACGGGTTCGGCCACATCGATTCCTCGAATGTGGTGATGCATCGCAATCCCAATGCCTCAGGCGAGGCGATCGACGGCATGCAGGAGGCGATCCGCGACGCGTTCGTCAACAGGTCCGATTAGGCTCTTTTCTGGACCTGCTCAGCCCGCCGTATCTTCATAGAAATGCAGGCGGTTACCGAAGGGGTCGGAGACCGACACTTCGCGGCTCTGCCACGGCGTGGTTTCCAGCCCCGGCCGCGCGAAGCGGTATTTCTTGCCGATGAGTTCGCGGTGCAGTGCGGCGATGTCCTCGACCTGGATGCGCATGGCGATGCCCGGCGCGCCATCGCCGTGATGTTCGCTGAGATGCAGCACGCAGCCGTCGCGGATTACACCCATGTAGAGCGGCGCATTGTCGTCGAAGCGGTGCTCGAACTCGACTTCGAAGCCGAGGAAGTCGAGGTAGAATTCACGCGCCTTGGCGATGTCGAAGATGCGCAGGATGGGCGTTACGGCACCGAGTTTCGGCATGGCGCTGATACCATTCAGTTCGACGGATGTTGCCTTGGAGGCTACTTCAGCTCCAGCAGCCGCTCAAGGTAGCTGCGCTCGATGTCGGGGCTGAGCGCGTTGCCGAGCCGCTTGCGGATTGCTTCGAGGATCTGGCGGGCGCGCTGCACGTCGATCTCGTCGGGCACCTTTACCGAATCGCCGAAATCAGGTCCGCGGCTGGCGCGCGGCCGTCCGAGCGGATCGCGGTCGGCGTCCTGTTGGCGGCCGCCTTCCTGGCTGCCGCCCTGGTCGCCCTGCATCGCCTGCAGCTGCTTCATCATCTCCTTGGCGCCCTTGCGTAGCGCTTCCAGCGCGCGACCCTGGTGGCCGACAGCCTGGTCGCCTTCACCTTGACCAAGCGACTTTTCGGCATTGCCCATGGATTTGCCGGCGTCGCCAAATCCCTCATTGGGCTGCATGCCCATGCCTTCCAGGCCCTTCTTCAGCTTGTCGAGTTCGCTTTGCAGCTGGCCCTGGCCCTCCTGCAGCTGCTTCATCGCATCGGCGAATTCCTGCGCCGTCATCGGCTTTTTGCGGGCAAGCGGATCGCGGTCGTCACCGGGGCCGGGTTTGTCCTGATCCTGTCCGCCGAGCTGCTGGTCGCCATCCTGCTGCTGGTCTTGATCTCGCTGGCCCTGGCCGCGCTGCATCTGGTCCATGCGGTAGGTGTCGTTCATCATCTCCTGCTGGCGGCGCATGATCTCGCCCAGCTTGTCCATCTGCTGGCGCATCTCGCTGTCCTGCTCGCCGCCTTGCTGCTGACGGCCGGCCTGCAGGTTGTTCATCATGTTTTCCAGCTGCGACAGCAGTTCTTGCGCCTTGTCGCGGTCGCCTGATTTCGCCAGGTTCTCGATCTGGTCCATCATGCGGTCGATGTCGCTCTGGCGCAGCTCGCGGCCGTTCTGCTGCATCTGCGGCGCGTTCGGGTTCTGCTTGGCGCGCTCGGCGAATTCCTGCAGGAATTCGTTCATCGCCTCGCGCAGTTCCTTCATCGCCTTTTCGATCTCTTCATCGCTGGCGCCACGCTTGATGGCATCCTGCAGCGCCTGCTGCGCCTGGCGCAGGCGCTTTTCGGCGGCCGAAAGGTTGCCCTCCTCGATGCCGAGCGCGATTTCCCAGAGATAGGCAACCTCGTTGCGCAGCTGGTCGTCGCTGTCGGCCATCTTCAGCCGGCTGCGGGCGCTCATGATGGCGAGGTAATGCGACATGTCGTCGAACGTGTCTTCGGGCCGAAGCGTGATGGCGTCCATCAGGTCGAGCACGCGCGGCTTGGCATTGGCGTCGAGCGCCAGCAGGCGACGTTGCTCGATCACCGCCCGCGCCAGCGGGTTGGCAAAGGGCCGCTCCGGCATCACAATAGTCTTGGTCTCGCTGGTCGCCGTGTGTCCGGCATCGTCGGTGGCGACAAGTGACAGCTTGACGCTGGCGCCGGCCCAGACGTGTTCGGTGAGGTCCTTGGTGGTCTTGGCGGCGTTCGCCTTGCCGCCGCGGCGCGGCAGCGCCAACGGCATCTCAGGCGGACCATAGAGCGGATGCGCATCGGGCGCTGCCGGGTCGGCCAGCGCAAAAACCGCCTTGGCGGTGGCCGCGCCATAGTCGTCGTCGATCTGGTAGTTGAGCTCGAAGGCGCCGTTGACGGCGCGCTTGGGCTCGCCGACGAAGCGGACCGTTGGCGGCCTGTCGGGGATCACGGCGAAGGCCCATTGACCGAGATCGGCTTCGCCCGATTTCAGCGTCAGCGTGCCGTCCGCCGTCAGCTTGCCGGTGAACTGGCGTAGCTTTGGCGTCGCGGGGTTGACCGCTGCTGCCTTGACGGCGGCGGCCTGCGGTCCCGTCGGGTCGATTGCGCGGGCATTGCCGCCCTTGTCGGCGAAGCTCAGCGTTTCCTCACCGGAGCCGCCGGTGACGCGCAGCGAAACTTCGCTGCCTTGCGGCACGATGAAGGTGGCGGTTGCCTGCTTGGCATTGTTGTCGATGACTGGGGTAGTCAGGAAGATGGGCGGCTTGCCGGTATAGGCGGGCGGGGTCACCCAGGCATCGATACGCGGCGGTACGATGTCGCGCGCCGCATGGGCGCGGAAGCCATCGGATATCCTGCCGCCGGACGGGCCGAAGGAAAAGGCAAAAGCGGTGACCAAAAGCAGCGCCGCCACGGCGCGCAGCCCCCACGGGTCGCGCTCCGGCACGCGGGTGCGCGGCAGATCGGCGCCAAGGCTGCCCAGCTTGTCGGCCATGCGCTTTTGGTGTTCGCGCCACAGCGCCTGGGAAAAGATGCTTTCCTTGCCGCTCGGACGGTCGGTCTGCACCAGCACAGGGCTATGCTGCAACTGGTTGGCTGCCTCGATGCGGCGGTCGATTTCGGCGGCAGAGGGAAGCTTGAAGAAACGCAGCGGATAGAGCGCCGCGAGCGTGGCAAGGCCGAAAACCGCGACCAGGACAATGCGCGCAATGTCAGGCAGGCGAGGAAAGAGGCCGAGCCAGGAGAGACTGAGGAACAGGCTGGCGACGATGACCAGCGGTAGAAGCAGCGGCCAGCCGCGCTCGACCGTCATCGAGACCCGTGTCGCCAACCGGCTCAGGGCAAGCCGCCCGGCCAGGCTGCGATCGCCACTGGAAATGGGGCGTTCCGTCATCGGCCCTTCCTGCCCGGGCGGGATAGCCCGGACTCAACAAGCGGAAGTTTACCAGCAAACACGGCAAAGGCGAGGCGGTTCCGGAAAACTTGAAGAGCTTTGGCGGGTTTCCACCGGCAATTCAGTCGATGCAAGAATCAGAATTTCGCCGGATCGGTGTTTGACCCGCAGACCAGGACGGCAATTCGTTCGCCTGGCGCCGGCGTGTAGCGGCCGGACAAAAGGGCTGCGAAGGCAGCGGCGCCGCCCGGCTCGGCGATGATCCGTACCCGCTCCCACAGCGCCTTCTGGGCGGCGATGATGGCGTCGTCGGTGACCAGGATGGAGCGTTCGACAAAGGCCTCGGCGATCGGGAACATCATCTCGCCGACGCGCTTGGGCGCAAGCGAATCGGCGGCGACGCCTTCGGCGGGCGCGTCGACCGGGTGGCCGGCCTCGAAGGCACGATGCAGTGTCGGCGCGCCCTCGGGCTCGATGGCGACGATCCTGATGCGGCCGGCAAACCAGGCGGCGATGCCGCCGATCAGGCCGCCACCGCCGACGGCGACCAGCAGCGTGTCGATCTGAGGCAGATCTTGCTCGATCTCGAGGCCGAGCGTGCCCTGGCCGACCAGCGTCTCTTCCTGGTTGAAGGCATGGATCTGCAGCGCGCCGGTCTTTTCGGCAAAAGCCTCGCTGGCGGCCAGCGCCTCGGCATAGCGGGCGCCGCCGACGATCAATTCGGCGCCGTAGCCGCGAATGCGCTGCAGCTTGGCCGGCGGGCTGACTTCGGGGACAAAAATCGTCGCCTTGTGGCCGAGCCGCATGGCGGCATAGGCGACGGCGGCGCCATGATTGCCGCCTGATGCCGCGACGACGCCAGCCTCGGGGACCGGTCGCTCCAGCAGATTGGTGAAGGCGCCGCGCGCCTTGAACGAACCGGAATGCTGCAGGCATTCGAGCTTGAGATCGACTGCCAGCGGTGTTCGGTCGAAATCGGCCATGTCGACGCGCAGCACCGGCGTGTGTCTGACATAGGGGCGGATGCGCGGTTCCATCGCGGCAATGCGTTCGCGCGTGATGCTGTTGCCGTTCGTCATGACCATCTCCTTGGGATTGACAGCAATTAGTAACTTGGCAAAATGGCTAAATGCAAGAGGTTGATGTCTTCAAAGCGATCGCCAACGAACGCAGGCTGCAGATCCTCGACTGGCTGAAGGATCCGCGGGCGCATTTTCCGGCCCAGGCAGACGGCGATCTGGTCGAAGACGGCGTTTGCGCGCTGCTGATCGCGGAGAAGCTCGGCATTACGCAGGCGACGCTGTCCGAACATATGCGCGTGCTTACCCAGGCCGGCCTGCTGCGCCCCAAGCGCATCAAGCAATGGACGTTCTACCGCCGCGACGAGGACAGGATCGCCGACACAAGGATGCTCATCCAGAACCGGCTGTAGCGCAGCCGGCACGGCGGCTTCTATTTCAGCCAGTCGGGCACTGAATCCAGGCCGATCAGTTCGTCATAGGTCTGGCGCTGGCGCACGATATGGAAACGGTCGCCGTCGACCAGTACCTCAGGCACCAGAAGCCTTGTGTTGTAGGTGCCGGATTGCACCGCGCCATAAGCGCCGGCCGTCGAGACGGCAATCAGGTCACCAGACTTCAGCCGGGGCAGGTCACGGTCGAGGCCGAGATAGTCGCCGGTCTCGCAGACCGGGCCGACGACATCGACCGCCATGCGCGGCGTGTCGGCCGGCGGCTGCACCACAGGCTTGATGTCGTGGAAGGCATCGTAGAGCGTCGGCCGGATCAGATCGTTCATGGCGGCGTCGACGACGAGGAAGTTCTTGGCGTCACCTTCCTTCACGAAGATCACTCCCGAGACCAGGATGCCGGCATTGCCGACGATCAGCCGGCCCGGCTCGAACATCACCTTTACCCCAAGCTTGGTGAGATGCTTCCTGACGATCTCGGCATAGGCATCGGGCAGAGGCGGCGGGCTGTTGTCGGTGCGGTAAGGAATGCCGAGGCCGCCGCCGAGATCGACGTGCTCGACGGCGTGGCCATCGCCGCGCAACGCGCCGACCAGTTCCGCCAGAAGCGCGAAGGCGTCGTCAAAGGGCTGCAACTCGGTGATCTGGCTGCCGATATGGGTGTCGATGCCAATGGGCTTGATGCCCGGCAGACCGGCGGCGCGGGCATAGACCTGGCGTGCCCTTTGCCACGGAATGCCGAACTTGTTCTCGGCCTTGCCGGTGGAGATCTTCCTGTGGGTCTTGGCGTCGACATCCGGGTTGATGCGCAGCGAGACCGGCGCCACCTTGCCGAGTGCTGTGGCGCGGGCCGACAGCAATTCCAGCTCCGGCTCGGATTCGACGTTGAAGCAGAGAATGCCGGCCTCGAGCGCGAAATCCATTTCGCGCGCGGTCTTGCCGACACCGGAAAACACGATCTTGTTGGCCGGGATGCCGGCGGCGAGCGCGCGGCGCATTTCGCCTTCCGAGACGGTGTCGGCGCCGGCGCCGAGCCTTGCCAGCGTGCGCAGCACCGCCTGGTTGGAATTCGCCTTCAAAGCGTAGCAGACCAGCGTGTCGAGCCCGGCGAAGGCCCCGGCAAAGACGCGGAAATGCCGGGTCAGAGTTGCCGTCGAATAACAATAGAACGGCGTGCCGACGCTTGCGGCGATGTCTGGTATCGCCACGTCCTCGGCATGGAGTACGCCGTCGCGGTAATCGAAATGGTTCACGAGAGTGTTTCCGGAAGTTGGAGCACGAGACCTGGTTTAGAAAGACCAAGCCGGTCTCATCGGCTCTAGAGCAGCGGGTCGAGGATGAACTTCTTGTCCACGACCGGTTTTTCCGGCTCCGGCGGCACGGGTTGCTTGGCGCGCTCGGCGTCCTTGCGCGCCTGGACGGCTGCTTCATAGGGCGTGTCGAGACCGGCCTTGCGGCCGCAGGCGGTCACGGCGACCATCGCCGTCAGCAGCGTCAGCGTCACCAAAATCCTGCGTGCGGTCATCGATCCATCCGTCCGAAACTTTTATGTGCTGCCGCTTTTAACCGAGTTTTCGGCGCATTGCACCCCGGATATTGCCGCGCAATATCCGGCATTATGCCTTGGCGATGCGCTTTTTCCAGGTGCGGATCTGCTTCCTGACTTCCGAGGGAGCAGTGCCGCCGAAGCTTGTGCGGCTCTTCACTGAATTCTGCACCGCCAGCACCGAGAAGATGTCCTGGGTGATGCCGGGGTTGATCGACTGCAGATCCTCCAGCGACAGCTTCTCCAGGCTCACCTTCTTCTCTTCGGCCAATGCCACGGCGCGCCCGGTGACATGATGCGCCTCGCGGAAGGGGAGGCCCAGCGTACGCACCAGCCAGTCGGCAAGGTCGGTCGCGGTCGCGTGGCCGGAGCCTGCGGCCTTTTTCATGGCGGCGGCATTCACCGTCATGTCGCGCACCATGCCGGTCATCGCCGCCAGCATCAGGTCCAGCGTCTCGGCGGCATCGAAGACGGATTCCTTGTCTTCCTGCATGTCCTTGCCATAGGTCAGCGGCATGCCCTTCATCACCGTCAGCAGGCCGACCAGATGGCCGGTGACGCGGCCGGTCTTGCCGCGCACCAGTTCGGCGGCATCCGGGTTCTTCTTCTGCGGCATGATCGAGGAGCCGGTGGAGAAAGAGTCCGACAGCCTGACGAAGCCGAATTGCGGCGTCGACCAGATGATGATCTCTTCGGCGAGCCGCGACAGATGCGTGGCGCAGATCGCTGCCAGGCTCAAGAACTCCAGCGCGAAATCGCGGTCGGAGACGCTGTCCAGCGAATTGCGCATCGGCTCGCGGAAGCCGAGCGCCTTGGCAGTCTTGTGGCGATCGATCGGGAAGCTGGTGCCGGCAAGGGCTGCCGCGCCCAAAGGGCTTTCATCCATCCGCTCGATGGCGTCGCGGACGCGCGACAGGTCGCGCGAAAACATCTCTACATAGGCCATGCAGTGGTGGCCGAAGGTCACCGGCTGCGCCGCCTGCATATGGGTAAAGCCCGGCATCACGGTTGCCGCATGCTCCTCGGCTCGTTCGAGGAAGGCAGCGATCAGCCCCTTAAGCGCCTCGGCGACCCGGAAACACTCGTCCTTGACCCAGAGCCTCAAGTCCACCGCGACCTGGTCGTTGCGCGAGCGGGCGGTGTGCAGGCGGCCGGCGGCCGGACCGATCAGATCGGCGAGGCGCGCCTCGACATTCATGTGAATGTCTTCAAGCCTGGTCGAGAATTCGAACGTGCCGGCTTCGATCTCTTTCAGGATCGTGTTCAGGCCGTGAGCGATTTTTTCTTGATCGGTCGTCGAAATAATGCCCGTTTCAGCCAACATTTCGCTGTGAGCGATCGAACCCCTTATGTCCTGTGCATAAAGTTTGCGGTCGAACGAGATCGACGCGTTGATCGCTTCCATGATTGCGGCCGGACCCGAGGCAAAACGTCCGCCCCACATCTGGTTGCTGGCCTTCTTGTCGCTCATCGCTATAACCCGTGCTCCGGAGCAGTTTTAGAATAATGGCAAATGGCAATAGATACTTCCCGGCCCCGCGCCTGATCCTTGCGGCCTTGGTGGCGGGCGTGTTGGCGGGCGCGGTCGCGGTATATGTCAGCGAGAGCGGTTCTGGCAACAACGCAGCCTCCGGCAGTGCGCCAGCGCAAGCTGCCACCGGCGGCAGCAAGGACGACGTCGCCTGCGCCGCCAAGAGCGACCGCGCCAAGAAGGTTGCGGCCGCAGCCACCGGCCAGGTCGCGGCATTGTTGCCGGCCGATCCGCCGCAATCGCTGAAAAGCCTTGCCTTCAACGGGCCGGACGGCAAGCCGATGACCATCGCCGACCACGCCGGCAAGACGGTGCTGCTCAATCTATGGGCGACATGGTGCGCGCCCTGCCGCGCCGAAATGCCGGCGCTCGATGCGCTGCAGAAGGAAAAGGGCAGCGATGCCTTCGAGGTGATCGCGGTCAATGTCGATGCCGGCGATGATGTGAAGCCGAAGAAATTCCTTGGCGACATCGGCATCGAGAAGCTCGGTTACTACCGCGATTCGACGCTGGCGCTGTTCAACGACGTCAAGACACGCGGGTTGGCGCTCGGCCTCCCTGTCACCATGCTGATCGACGGCGAAGGCTGCCTGGTCGCGCATATGAACGGGCCGGCCGAATGGTCGGGACCGGATGCCAAGCGGCTGGTCGAGGCAGCGCTCGCCCCTTAGGCTGAGCGAAGGGCCGCCGCCGGTTCGAGCATCAGGATGCTGCCGCCGCGCTGTTTGATCGGGGCGTAGTCCTCAGTCGCCGGCGCGGTGACGCCGGTCAGTTCGCTGAAGTTCTCGATCGGGCTCGGCCGGCCAAGATAATAGCCCTGGCCGATCTCGCAGGCCTCGGCGTCGAGGAATTTCAGTTCGCCCAGCGTCTCGACGCCCTCGGCCAGAACCGGCAGACCGAGACCGCGGCCAAGCCCCAGCACGGCGCGCACGATGGCGGCCACCTGGCCGTTGCTGTCGACCGATTTGATGAACGAGCCGTCGATCTTGATCTTGTCGAAGGGGAAGGCGCGAAGGTTGGACAGCGAGGAATAGCCGGTGCCGAAATCGTCCATCGCCACACGCACGCCCAGCGCCTTGACTTGCCGCAAGGTGGCCAGCGCGCGCGGCATGTCCTTGACCAGCGCCGTTTCGGTGATCTCGAGTTCGAGCCTGCCGGGCGTCAGGCCGGAGCCGAGCAGGACTTCATGCACCTTGCGGCTGAAATTCGGGTTGTGGAGTTGCACAGCCGAGACATTGACCGCGACGGTGAGAGGGTTCTTCCAGCGCGCTGCCTCGGCGCAGGCCGTCGCCAGCACCCATTCGCCGATCTGGATGATGACGCCGCTGTCTTCGGCCACCGGGATGAAGGTCGCCGGCGACACGTCGCCGCGCTGCGGATGGCGCCAGCGGATGAGCGCCTCGAACCCGACCATCCGTCCGCTGCTGATCTCTTTTTGCGGCTGGTAGACGAGGCGAAACTCATTGCGCGCTATGGCCTGGCGCAGTTCGTGCTCCATCACGCGCCGGTCGCGCGCCTCGGCGCCCATCGAGGCCTCGAAGTAACGGTAGGTGTCCTTGCCTTCGGCCTTGGCGCGATAGAGCGCGGTGTCGGCGTGGCTGACCAGGGCTGTCGGCTCGTCGGCGTCGAGCGGATAAAGTGCAATGCCGATGCTGGCCGACACCAGGCCGCCACCGGCCGACAGCCGGTTTTCCTCGCGCATCGACGCCAGCACCGCCTCGGCGATGCGGCCGGCTGCCTGCGGATCAGAAAGGTTCGGGGCGATGATGGCGAACTCGTCGCCGCCGAGACGCGCCAGCATCTGTCCGTGGCGGAGCACGGCGGAGGCGCATAGCGCCACCTTCTGCAGCATGGCATCACCGGCGCCGTGCCCGAACAGGTCGTTCACTTCCTTGAAGCGGTCGAGGTCGAGCAGCAGCAGCGCAAGATGCCCACCCTTGCCACCGCGGTCCATTGCGGCAATTTCAGCCTCGAGCCGGCCGGAGAAACTGCGGCGGTTGGGGAGCCCGGTCAGCGGATCGAAGTGGGCGAGGCGCAGGATCTCCTGCTCGGCCTTCTTGCGTTCGCGGATGTCGCGCACTGCGACGACGCTGTGCGGCCTGCCGCAATAGTCGATGCTCCTGGCGATCAGTTCGACGGGGATGGCGGTGCCGTCATGGCTTCTCAACTCGGCTTCCTGTGCCTGTCCGATGCAGTCGGACATGCTGGCCGCGGTGCGTTCGCCGAACAGGTCGCCGAGCAGCATCGCATTCAGTGCTTCCGGCGCCATGCCGGTGAGGGCGGCGATGCTGTCATTGGCGCTGACGATGCGGGCGCCGTCGCAGACGATCAGACCCTCGACGGCGGCGTTGGCCAAGCCGTGCATGCGCTCGGCCTCGAGCTTCTGCCGACGGAAGCGCAAGTCGATCCACAATGCTGCCGCTGAAAGCACAAGAATGACCAGGCTGACGGCCGCGGCGGCGAAGGCCTGCGACACCGGTTGGACCGTGAACTCAGATATTTCGATGGAGGAGTCCGGGAAGATCGACACTGCGGCCATGGCGATGAAGTGCAGGGTGCAGATCGCCAGCGTCAACAGGATGGCGGCGGCGATGGTCGCCTGCATGGATGGGCGCCGCAGCCCGACCAGCAGCGCCAGCGCGGCGAGGGTGACGCCTGCCAGCAGCGAGACGGCGACCAGCAGCGGATTCCAGACAATGCGTCCTTCGACCTCGAAAGCGGCCATGCCGATATAGTGCATGGCGGCGATGCCGGCGCCGAGGACCGCGCCGCCGACCAGAGCGTAGTCGATGCCCCGGCGTAAGGTGGCGATCCACATGCCGGCGGCTGTCAGGGCGACGGAACCGGCGAGCGAAATTGCTGACATTTCCGCATTGTACGCGTTGGGGATTCCCGGAGAAAAGGCAAGCATGGCGATGAAATGCGTCGCCCAGATGCCGAAGCCGGTGGAAGTGGCCGATATCATCAGCCAGGTATAGCGGTTGCGCTCGCTTGAGCGGTCGACATGGCGAAGCAGATTGACCGCCGAGAAGGAGGAAATACCGCAAATAAGGGCTGCCAGTGAGACCAGTCTCAGATCGTGCTCGTGCACGATGCAATTATAGACCGTCAGCATCTCGCCCCACCTGCTCTCCCGCAGCAATCAAGCCGTCGACCTGATTAGTACGGGGCGCTTGAAGAATCGGTTATGCGCACTACAACTACAGCGGGTTTTTCGGGTTGTACCTTGCGGCGATCCTCCGCTCGAGGTTCCAGGCCACCACTTTCAGGGTGTCGCCGGCTATTTCGCGCGACGCCTTGCCGCCGATCTCGATCTGGCCGAGCGCCGGAATGGTGGCCGCGTGACGCAAATGGGTGGCGCTGTCACGCGGGCCTTCGCTCATCGCCTGGCGGTCGGCGGCGGGCACATGCGTCAATTGCTGGACCAGCATTCGTGTCTCCACCTCGTCACAAGACCGGACATATTAGCCGGTTAATCATTGTTGCGGCGGGGCCTTTACGCCATTCCGACCTGCCCTAGCTACCTAGAGCGCCGATGTGACGGTTTCATGCCGGCGTGGCCGTCGAGGAGGAGAGACCGGCTGTCCACAGGCCCGAAAAGGGCACAACAGAACTGTCACATACCTTCTCTATGAGAGCGGCAAGGGACTTGCGCAAAGCCTGATGTCATCAGCCACTCAAGAGGGATAAAATCCATGTCGATCTTCAAGCAGGGCTTAGCTGCCCTTGCCGCCGGCGCCTTCAGCATCGCGCTGGCGCAGCCGGCCGCCGCGGAACCGGTCAAATTCGATTTCTGGTTCGGCCTGTCGGGCGACCTCGCCCGCGTTGTCGATACGCTGTGCAAGAACTTCAACGCATCGCAAGCCGACTATGAAGTCGTCTGCACCAGCCAGGGCAATTACGACGCCACGCTGCAGAACACCATCGCCGCCTTCCGCGCCGGCAAGCAGCCCGCCGTCGTTCAGGTCTATGACGTCGGCACCGCCACCATGATGCTGTCGGGCGCCTACAAGCCCGCTGACAAACTGATGGAAGAAAACGGCTACAAGATCGACTACGCCGACTATTTCCCCGGCATCGCCCGCTACTACGCGACGTCGAAGGGCGAGATGCTGTCGTTCCCGTTCAATTCCTCGACGGCGCTGATGTACTGGAACAAGGACGCCTTCGCCAAGATCGGCAAGACCGAGGCGCCGAAGACCTGGGAAGATGTCGGCGCCGACCTGCAGGCCATGAAGGACGCCGGCTATGAATGCCCGATGGCGATCAACATCTCGGCCAATGAAAGCTGGCAGCTGATGGAGCAGTTCTCGGCCATCCACAACCAGCCGATCGCGACCAAGAACAACGGCTATGACGGCCTCGACGCGCGTCTGGAAGTCAACAAGACCAAGTTCGTCCAGTACGTCACCGATCTGAAGAAGTGGTATGACGCCGGCCTGATCAAGATCAAGTCCAAGGATCTCGGCCAGGATATGGTCCAGGCCTTCGCCTCCGGCACCTGCCAGGTCATCATGACCTCTGTCGGCGACCACGGCACCGTCGGCAAGACGCAGAAGGAAGGCATGAACTGGGATGTCGCCGAACTGCCGGTCTATGCCGGTACCGAGCGCAAGAACTCGCTCGTCGGTGGCGCGTCGCTGTGGGTGCTCTCCGGCAAGTCGGACGCCGAATACAAGGGCGCTGCCGCGTTCCTGAACTTCATCCACGACCCCAAGACGGCTTTGTTCTGGTCGACCAACACCGGCTATATCCCGGTGACCAAGTCGGGCTTCGACTACATGAAGGGCCAAGGCTTCTACGACAAGGCGCCCTACAAGGGCCGTGAAACCGCGATCGCCAGCCTGACCGCGTCCGAGCCGACCGAAATCACCCGCGGCATCCGCCTGGGCAACTTCACCCAGATCCGCGCCGAGTTCGGCACCCAGATGCAGGCCATTTTCGCCAACAAGGTCAGCGTCCAGGAAGGCCTCGACACGCTGGTCAAGAATGGCGACGCCATCCTCGACCGCTTCCAGCAGACCTATCCGGGCAAGACCCTGCCCTGATCGCCTGAGGACTTCAGGGCCGCCCGTCACTTTCCGAGCATCATGCTAGGGTCGACGGGCGGCCATTTCGTTATTAACCTCACCTTGCTCTAAGCCAGCTGTCAGGCGGGCGTCGGCGGACCGATGGAAAAACGCGTTACCTTCAGCAGGTGGACTATCGGCATCCTTTTTGCGGTGCCGCAGCTCCTGCTGATTTTCACCTTCTTCTACTGGCCGGCCGGCCAGGCCGTGTACTGGTCACTGACGCTGCAGCAGCCCTGGGGCGGCGGCAACATCTGGGTCGGGCTCGACAATTTCCGTTCGATCCTGTCCAACGCCGACTACTGGAATTCGATCACCGCCAGCCTCATCTTTGCTGGCATCAGCACCGGGCTGGCGATGTTCATCGCGCTTGTGCTCGCCGCGCTCACCGACCGCCAGCTTGCCGGCTCGCGCCTCTATCGCGTGGTGCTGATCTGGCCCTACGGCATCGCCGCACCCGCACTGGCGATGGCGTTCCGCTTCATCCTGGCACCGGAAGCTGGCTTCATGGCCGTCGTCAACCAGGTCTGGCCGGGCTTCTGGGATCCCGGTCTCGATGGCACCGACGCCATGGCGTCGATCATCGTCGCCTTTTCGTGGAAGTATGTCGGCTATAACTTCATCTTCTTCCTGGCGGCGTTCCAGGCCATACCGCGTTCGCTGATCGAGGCGGCGGCGATGGACGGCTCAGGCGTCATCAGGCGCTTCTGGGACATCCAGTTCCCGCTGATCACGCCGACGATCTTCTTCCTACTTGTCATCAACATCACCGAAAGCTTCCAGGATTCCTTCGGTATCGTCGACATCATGACCTCGGGCGGTCCGGCCAATGCCACCAATCTGATGGTCTACAAGATCTACTCCGACGGCTTCAAAGGGCTCGACTATTCGGGCGCCGCCGCACAGAGCATCATCCTGATGCTGCTCATCGTCGTGCTGACCATTTTCCAGTTCCGCTTCATCGAGCGGCGCGTGCACTACAGGTGAGGCGGACATGGTAGAGCGCACCCCGTTCCTCAATTTCTTCACGCATGTGATCTTGTTCGTCGGCTTCGTATTCTGCATCGCGCCGTTCGTGGTCGTGATCATCGCCGCGTCGCACAACCTCAAGGACGTCAACGACGTGCCGATGTCGCTGCTGCCGGGCAACGACTTCTGGCTCAACATCAAGACGGCTTGGACGACGGCCGACCTCGGGCCGAAGCTGCTCAACAGCTTCATCATGGCTGCCGGCGTCGCCGCCGGCAAAGTGATCATCTCGGCGCTGACCGCCTTCTCGATCGTCTATTTCCGCTACCCCGGCCGCACCTTCATCTTCTGGCTGATCTTCGTAACCCTGATGCTGCCGCTGGAAGTGCGCATCGTGCCAACCTATGCGGTTGTCGCCAACGTGCTGTCGCCCTACCAGACCATCCTCGACATCACCGGCCTGACCTGGCTGATCGAGAAGGTGTCGGGCGTCCAGGTTTCGCTCAGCCTCGGGCTGCTCAATTCCTACACCGGACTGATCCTGCCGCTGATCGCCACGGCCACCGGCACCTTCCTCTACCGGCAGTTCTTCTTGACCGTTCCCGATGAACTGACCGAGGCCGCGCGCATGGACGGCGCCGGGCCGCTGCGCTTCTTCATCGATATCCTGTTGCCGCTGTCGCGCAACAACATGGCCGCGCTCGGCACCATCATGTTCCTGTGGGCGTGGAACCAGTATCTGTGGCCGCTGCTCATCACCACCGACCAGTCGCATGCGACGGCGGTGACCGAACTGAAGCAGCTCATTCCCAATGTCGGCGGCATACCGGAATGGAACATCGCCATGGCCGGCACGCTTATCGTCATGCTGCCGCCGCTGATCGTCGTTGTCGCCATGCAGCGCTGGTTCGTGCGCGGCCTGATCGCCACCGAAAAATAACAAGGAGACGGCCAATGGCCTCCATCACCATTCGCGACGTCACGAAGAGCTACGCCAAGATGCAGGTCGTGCATGGCGTCGATCTCGACATCGCCACTGGCGAGTTCGTCGTCATCCTCGGGCCGTCGGGCTGCGGCAAGTCCACACTGCTGCGCATGATCGCCGGGCTGGAGGACATTTCGGGCGGCACGATCGCCATCGACGGCACCGTCGTCAACAAGCTCGAACCGCGCGAGCGCGGCTGCGCCATGGTGTTCCAGAACTACGCCCTCTATCCGCATATGAGCGTGGCGCAGAACATCGGCTATTCGCTGAAAGTATCGGGCGTTCCCGCCGCCGAGCGCACCCAGCGCATCCAGGCGGTTGCCCGCACGCTGGAGCTCGAACATCTGCTCGACCGCAAGCCGATGGCGCTATCCGGTGGCCAGCGCCAGCGCGTCGCTATGGGCCGCGCCATGATCCGCGAGCCGAAGGTGTTTTTGTTCGATGAACCGCTGTCCAATCTCGACGCCAAGCTGCGTGTCCAGATGCGCTCGGAAATCCGCAAGCTGCATCGCCGGCTCGCCGCCACCTCCGTGTTCGTCACCCACGATCAGGTCGAGGCGATGACGCTGGCCGACAAGCTGGTGGTGATGAATGGCGGCCGCATCGAACAGGTCGGCACGCCGGCCGAAGTCTACAGCCGGCCGGCGAGCCGTTTTGTCGCCACCTTCGTCGGCGCGCCGGCAATGAACATGCTCGAAGGCACGGTGACGCTCGACGGCCTGTCGCTGCTTGGCGACAGCCGCAAGCTCAATGTTTCGCGCACGGGCCTGCCGGTCGGCAGCAAGGTCGCGGTCGGCATCCGGCCGGAGGCCGTGCGCCTGGTCGCGCCCGGCACGCCAGGCGCTCTGGAAGCGACCGTCGATCTCGTCGAAGAACTCGGCGCCGGCCGTGTGGTCTATGTCGATCTCGACGGCGCAGCGTTCTCGGTGGTGACGTCGGAGACCGTGCATCCGGTGCCGGGCAGCGCAGTCGGCCTGCAGTTTGCCGAAACCGACCTGCACTTCTTCTCGTCCGAGACCGGAGCCCGGCTCGACGTGTTCAAGGCTTCGGTGCCGGAGCCGGTGTTCTGATTCTTACAGGCCATCGGCAAGTGCCTTCCCGTCCGCTCAGGGCGGACGGCAAAGCAGTCTCCCAAGGAAAAGTCACATGAAGATCATCCAGGTCACCGATGTCCATTTGGGACGGCGCGGCGAGATCCGCTACGGCGTCGACCTGCATGAACGGCTCGACCGCTGCATCGACCACATCAATGCCCGCCATGACGATGCCGCCCTTTGCGTGTTCAGCGGCGACCTGACCGAGACCGGAGCGCCCGAGAGCTATGCCGATCTCAAATCGGCCTTGAGCCGGCTTTCGCTGCCGTACCGGCTGCTGCCGGGAAACCACGACAGGCGCGCCAATCTCATAGCTGCCTTTCCCGAAAACCCGACCGACGACAATGGCTTCGTGCAGTCGGTCTTCGACACGCCCCAGGCATCGCTCTTGTTCCTGGACAGCTTGGCCGAAGGCCGTGTCACCGGCGAACTCTGCGACAAGCGGCTGGCCTGGCTCGACGCGCGGCTCGGCGAGGCGGCGGGACGGCAGGCCTACATCTTCCTGCATCATCCGCCGGTCGAGCTCGGCCTGCCGCTGCTCGATCCGCTCGGGCTGGAACAGCCGCAGCGCTTTCTCGATGTGCTGACACGCCACGGTAATGTCGGCCACATCTTCTTCGGCCATGTCCATCGCGACATTGCCGGCACGATCGGAGGCATTCCGTTCACCGCGCAGCGTGGCCTGCATGCCCGTTTCATGCTCGACCTCGTCGGCGAGGAGATGATCGAGCAGGCGCCGCCGACCTACGGCATCGTGCTCATCGACGCTGCCGCCCGACGGCTGGTCGTGCACAATAACGACTTCCTTGAGAACTGGCCGCTCTGGTCACCGGCGACGGGCCAGAGGGTTGGGTAGGAATCCTCGTTTGCCACAATTCCCTAGGGAAAGCGCTATACGCTTTTCCCGGGAAAACCGCTTCACACTTTTCCTGGAATTGCTTTTAGACGAACACATGCGCCTTGCCGGAGACGGTCAGCCGTACGATCTCGCCGACGGCCGGCGCGTCGATACCCGGCTTGCGGAGCATCAGCGGCGTGTTGCCTATTGCCGCAGCATCAGGTGGATCGGGGTTGTTCAACAGCCGCACCGCAATGGTGCACATCGAACCGGCGAACTCTGATTCCGTCACCTCGGCGAAGATCGTGCCCGGCGGGCCCGACATGCCTTCGCGCGACGTGCGGTTCACTTGCACCTGCTCCGGTCGCAGCATGATGCGGGCGATGTCGCGGCGCTCCTTCGAGTCGACGGCAATGCGGCCGAGCGAGGAGGTGGCAAAGCCGCCTGAAATCTTCGCCGGCAAGATGATGGCGTCGCCGAGGAACTCGGCGACCATGCGGTCCTTCGGCTGCAGATAGAGTTCACGCGGCGTGCCGATCTGCGAGAACTTTCCGTCGCGCATGACCGCGACCTGGCTGGCGAAGGACAGCGCCTCGGCCTGGTCGTGGGTGACCAGGATGGTGGTGATGCCCGCGGCTTCGAGCAATTCGGCGACTGCCTTGCGCATCGAGGCGCGCAGGCCGGTGTCGAGCGCCGAAAACGGCTCGTCGAGCAGCATCAGCCTGGGTTTCATCGCCATGGCGCGCGCCAGCGCCACGCGCTGCTGCTGGCCGCCGGAGAGCTGGTGCGGACGGCGTTTGAGGATCGCCTTGTCGAGCCCGACCGTATAGGCGAGATCGGCGATGCGCTCGGCGCGCTGGTCCTCGCCGCGGGCCATGCCAAAGCCGATATTGTCGGCGATGCTGAGATGCGGGAACAGGGCGCCGTCTTGCGCTACGAGGCCGATGCCACGCCGATGCGCCGGCACGGCATGGCCGCCATTGGCCAGCACCTCACCGTCGAGCATGACGCGGCCCTGGTCCGGCGCTTCGAAGCCGGCGATCAGCCGCAGCAACGTCGTCTTGCCGCAACCGGAGGGGCCGACAATCGCGGTGCGGCTGCCGCTGGCGGCGCTGAGGTCGATGCCGGCAAGGGCGGCGACCGGGCCGTAGTGCTTGGTGAGGCCGCTGATTTCGAGAAAGCTCATCGTCCGGCCATCCGTTTCGACTGGACATAGAGCAGCCAGGTCAGCGGCAGCGACATCGCCACCATGATGAAGGCATAAGGGGCGGCGGAGGCATAGTCGATCTCGCCGCTGTAGGACCAGAACGCCATGGCCAGTGTGCGGGTGCCGTTGGGCGCCAGCATCTGGGTGGCGGTCAGTTCATTCATGATGCCGAGCGCGACCAGCGCCATGCCGGCCGCGGCACCTGGTGCCGACAGGCGGATCGTCGTCGACCACAGCGCTTTCAGCGGCGGCCGGCCAAGGCTGGCTGCGGCGCGTTCGAGCTCGACCGGCGCCTGCGCGATCGATGCCCTGAGGCTGATCAGCGCGCGCGGCAGAAACATCAGGGCATAAGCGACCAGGATGGTGAACAGCGTCTGGTAGAGCGGCATGGCGATGCGGACGGTGATGGTGACGAGCGCCAGCGCGATGACGACGCCAGGCAGCGCACCAACGATGTAGTTGCAGCCCTCGAGCAACCGCTGCAGCGGCCCCGGCGCGCGGATCGAGATCCAGGCCATCGGCATGGCGGCGATGGTCGCAAGCACGGCACCGGCGAGCGCCAGGAACAGCGTCTGGCCAAGCGCCAGGCCGATCTCGTCGAACCGCCAGACATCGGCGCCGCCGGCGACCAGCCAGCGGCCGATGGTGACGAAGGGCACGCCAATGGCGAGCAGCGTGGTGATGGCAGGCAGAGCCAGGCAGGGCAGCGTGGCGCGTCCGAGCCTGCTGCGCTGCCGGTGGCGCGGCGCGCCTGAGCCGACGCGGGCATAGCGTTCTTCGCCGCGCACCAGCACCTCCAGAGCGAGCAGCACGAAGCAGCAGGTCACCAGGACGCCGGCCAGCATATTGGCGGCCGGGCCGTTGAAGGTCGACTGGAACTGGTCGACGATCGCCGTGGTGAAGGTGTCGAAGCGGATGAAGACATAGAGGCCATATTCGGCAAGCAGATGCAGGCCGACCAGCAGCGCGCCGCCGCAAATGGCGAGCCTGAGCTGCGGCAGCACGACACGTGCGAATACGCGCCACGGTCCGAGGCCCAACGCTGCGGCTGCGTCTTCCAAAGCAGGGTCGAGCCGGCGCAGGGCGGCCGCGATCGGCAGATAGAGGAACGGGAAATAAGCGATGACGGAGACGAGCACGCCGGCCCACAGGCCGTGCAGTCCCGGCACCAGGGTAATCCAGGCGTAGGAATGCACGAAGGCGGGGATAGCGAGCGGCGCCACCGCGAGCCAGGCCCACAGCCTGGCGCCGGACAAGTCGCTGCGCTCGGTCAGCCAGGCCAGCGCTATCGACAACATGATGGCGATCGGCACGGTGAGCGCTACCAGCAGCACGGTGTTGACCAGGAGTTCGCCGACGCGTGGCCGGAAGACCAGGGCCGAGACGGTGTCCCAGCCCGTCTGCACCGCGGTCCAGATGATGAAGGCAAGCGGCAGCAGCGACAGCAGCGACACGATGATGGCGGCAAGCGCGATCCAGGACATGGGTTGTCGGTGGCGCGACCGCCCGGCTGCAGGGCCTGAACGTGCGAGATCGACCGCAGATTGCATCAGTTCGACCGCGCCACTGCCGCCGGGGCGGGGGCGCCGCAGGCGCGGCCGGAAACGCAATGTGTCGTCATGGACGATGCCATCTCGAAAACAGAGCGCTCCTGCGGAAAGCCCCGCAGGAGCGCAATCGTTGCCCTTTTAGGACGAACCCAGACTAAAGCAAGCCGGCTGCCGTCATCAGATCGGTCACCTTCTTGGAGTTCAGCTTTGCTGGGTCGACCTTCGGCGCCTGCAGATCGACCAGCGGCACCAGTTTCGGGTTGGACTGAGCGTCCTTGCCGACCGCGTATTCGAAGGAGGTGCCGGTCTTCAACACGTCCTGACCGCCCTTGCCGGTCACCCATTTCAGAAACGCCTGGGCCTCCTTCTGATGCTTGCTCGAGGCCAGCACGCCGCCGCCGGAAATCGAGACGAAGGCCCCCGGGTCCTGGTTCTTGAAATAGTGCAGTTCGACATTCTTGCTGTTTTCGCCGGTCTTGGCCTGATCGCCGAAATAGTAATAGTGGTAGATGACGCCGCCTTCGATCTCGCCGGCATTGACCGCCTTCATCACCGTGCTGTTGCCCTTATAAGCGGTGAAGTTCGCCTTCATAGCCTTCAGCCAGTCGGCGGTAGCGGCTTCGCCCTTGAGCTCGAGCAATGCACTTACGATGGCCTGGAAATCGGCGCCAGAGGGCGAAGCGGCCCAGCGGCCTTTCCAGCTCGGATCGGCGAGATCGAGCATCGATTTGGGCAGCTGGTCGGCGGTGAGCTTGGTCTTGTTGTAGGCAAAGACGGTGCTGCGCGCCGCGACACCCACCCATTTGCCGCTGCTTGGCTGGTAATCAGCCGGGACCTGGGCAAGCGTATCAGCATCGACGGGCGCAAACAGGCCCGCAGCTTCGACCAGGGTCATGGCCGGGGAGTTCTCGGTCAGGAACACGTCGGCCGGCGAAGAAGCGCCCTCGGCGACGATCTGGTTGGAGAAATCGCTGTCGCCGCCATTGCGCAGCGTGACCTTGATGCCGGTTTCCTTGGTGAAGCCTTTGACCCATTCCTTGGCGAGGCTTTCATGCTGGGCATTGTAGACGATAATGCCGGCGTCCGCGGCCATTGCCGGGCCGCCGATCAGGCTGATTGCCAGCGCGGTGGCGCCGACCAGGGTGGAAAGAGCATATTTCATGGCGTCATCCTCAATCTCGGCGGTTCTGGTTTTGCACGCCTGCTCCTACCAATACCTGATCATCATAGTCAACATTGACCGGCTGCTTCAATCGGTCGCCGCCCCTGCAAACTTTCGTGATTTTGCGGCACTTTGGCTTGGACATTATTTCGTTGGCCACGTAACAAATCAGCACCGAAGCGCGAAGATCGGGGAGTGAACTCTTGTGAGCGGCAAGGATGAGGCCGAGCTTTCCCGGCTGATGCGGGCCGCAATCGCGGGAGATGAAAGGGCTTACGCCGACTTTCTGCACCGGATCGCCGCGCTGGTTCGCGGCTTTGTCAGGCGCAAGATCGTACAGGGCGGGGTCGATCCCGAGGATGTCGTGCAGGAAACCTTGTTGGCCATTCATGTGAAACGGCATACCTGGCGCCAGGACGCGCCGGTGTTGCCGTGGATCTATGCGATTGCCCGCTTCAAGCTGATCGATGCCTTCCGGCGGCGCGGGCGGCGCATCGAGATCGAGATCGACGAGATCGCCGAGACCTTTGCCGAGCCGGAAGCCGAGACGGTCAGCGAACGCGACATCAATCGCGCGCTGGACGGCCTGCCGCCGGCGCAGCGGTCGGTGGTCTCGGCCATATCGGTCGATGGCCGCTCGATCGGCGAGACGGCTGCCAAGCTCGGCGTCAGCGAGACGGCGGTGCGGGTGTCACTGCATCGCGGGCTTGCCGCGATCGCCAAACGCTTCGGGCGGCAATGACATGAGAACCGAGGATCTCATCAAGGCACTCGACGCTGACGTGCGCAGCAAGGCGATGCCGCTGCGCTCGGCCTGGTGGATGGCTGCGGCTGCGGCTGCGGTGATCGCCGCGGTCGTCTTCTTCCTCACCATCGGCCCGCGCCCCGACATCATGATCGCCATGCACACGGTGCGCTTCCTGGCGAAATTCGTCTTCACGCTGGTGCTGGCCACCACAGCCTTCGCACTGATCCGGGCACTGTCGACACCGGGCGCTTCGACAGCGAGAACCGCCGCCTGGATGGCCGCTGCACCGCTGCTGGTGGCCGTGGCTGTGGCTCTCGAACTGTTCATGGTGCCGGAGCCGATGTGGAGCACGCGCATGGTCGGCTCCAACATGATGATCTGCATGGGCTTCATCCCGCTGATCGGCATCGGGCCGCTTGCCGTCTTCCTGTGGATGCTGCGCTATGGCGCGCCGACGCGGCCGGTGCTTGCCGGCGCGGTCGCGGGTCTGCTCGCCGGCGGCTTGGCGGCGACCTTCTACGCCGCGCACTGCTTCGACGATTCGCCGCTTTTCGTCGCCACCTGGTATACGCTTGCGATCGCCGTCCTCGCCGGGCTCGGCGCGCTCGGGGGACGGTTCTTCGTCCGCTGGTAGCAGGCCTGCAATCGCCGGCAATGATCACCGATCCTTAATCATGCCGGCAATTGTTTGCGGGTTAACCGTGTTGCCGATGGCTCCGGCGAAACCTTTCCTTAAAATCGATCATCCAAGGTTTTCCGCAGAAATGTGTTGCGCACGGGGTGGCATGCACAGTGACGCGATGGAAACGAAAAAGCCTGCGGGCTGACAGTCACGTGGCTTTGGTGCTCGCGGCCGGCGGATTTTGCGCTGCCGTGGTGGCGATGCTGCTGTCGTGGCTCGACGTCAGCGCCGAAGTGCTCAAGCTCTGCCTGCTGATATCGGTGCCGGTCGCCGCCGTGGCGCTGATGCTCGCCGCCCTGTTCATCTACCGGATACTGGACGACCGCCGGCAGATTGCCGAGAGCGAGCAGCGCTTCCGCCGCGCCATGGAGGATTCGGCGATCGGCATCGCCATTGTCGGCCTCGACGGCCGCATCCACGAAACCAATCCGGCCTTCGCCGCCATGCTCGGCTACAGCAAGGAAGAAATCGAGGCGCTGACCTTCTTCCAGATCACGCATCCCGACGATGTGCAGATCGGCCGCGAGACGATGGACGGCATGCGGGCGGGCACCGTCAACGCCTTCCACTTCGAAAAGCGCTACCTCAAGAAGGACGGCACGCCGGTGTGGGCGCATCTTGCCGGTTCCGTCATTCGCGACGAGAAGAGCGGTCGCCCGCTCTACCTCGTCTCGCAGATCGAGAATATCGACGCGCGCAAGCAATCCGAGGCGCGCATAGCCGAAGCCGAAACGCGCTGGAACTTTGCCCTGGCCAGTGCCGGACAAGGCGTCTGGGATCTCGACATGCGCAAGGGCGGCACCACCTACTCCGCCACCTGGGTGACGATGCTGGGCTATGCCGATGGCGAACTGGACGGCGATCCCGACCGCTGGCTGACGATGATCCATCCCGACGACCAAGAGAAGGTGGCCGAGGCCGATCGCGCTCATCTGGAGGGCAAGACGCCGTTTTTCGAAGCCGAATTCAGGATGCGCCACAAGGACGGACACTGGGTCTGGATCCTCGATCGCGGCAAGACGCTCGAACGCGACAGCGAGGGCCGCCTGATCAGGGCCATCGGCAGCCTGACCGACATCACCCAGCGCAAGCAGACCGAGGAAAGCCTGATTGTGTCGGCGGCGGCGCTGGCGGACGAGAAGGAGCGGTTGAGGGTGACGCTGCAGTCGATCGGCGACGCCGTCATCTGCACCGATGCCGCCAACCGCATCACTTTCATGAACCCGATCGCCGAAAAGCTGACGGGCATTCCAGGCGCAGAGGCGCTCGGCAAGACGCTTGGCCATGTCTACTGGGCGGTTGACGAGGAGACCGGGCAACGGATCGGCATGACGCGGCCGGCGCTCGGCGGCGCCAGCCCCGCCGACCAGAACAGCCGCGCCGTCCTCATCCGCCGCGACGACACGCGCTGCAGCATCCGCCAGGTCGTGTCGCCGATCATGAACGACCGCCAGGAGTTCTGCGGCCAGGTCATCGTATTCCAGGATTTCACCGATGCGCGCGCCTTGCAGCGCCAGCTCGCCTATGCCGCCGCGCATGACGCGCTGACCGGCCTTGCCAACCGCTCAAGCTTCATCCGCACTATGGAAGAACTGGTCGACCAGAGCCGTAAGGCTAGCGCGAAAAGGCCGGCGGGTGAGCATCATTTCATGTTCATCGATCTCGATCACTTCAAGCTGGTCAACGACACTGGTGGCCACGCCGCCGGCGATGCCCTGCTGAAGCGGGTTGCCGAGGCTGTTCGCGGTGCGCTGGGGCCGGAGGATATCGTTGCCCGCCTCGGCGGCGACGAATTTGCGGTCATCCTGAAGTCCGGCTCGAGCGCCGGCGCCAGGATTGCCGCACGCTCGATCATCGACGCCGTTCGCAGCCTGCAGTTCAACTGGGAGGGCCGGCCGCATGCGATCGACGCCAGCATCGGGCTGGCGCCGATTCACGCCGGCAGCGGCGAGGTCGACGAGATCATCGCCCGGGCGGATGCTGCCTGCTATGCGGCCAAGGCCGCCGGCCGCGGCTGTGTTTCCGTGGCGCCTGACGACAACGGGTCAGGCGGCCAAGCCGAGCCACCGCTGGCGGCGGCGTCCTGAGAGCCGCGCTGACTTTTCGTTCAGGTGGTTAGCGCGTCGGGACCGGGTGTTCGCCGCGATAGTCGTAGAAGCCGCGCCCGGTTTTGCGGCCGAGCCAGCCGGCCTCGACATATTTCACCAGCAGCGGGCAGGGGCGATACTTCGAATCCGACAGGCCGTCATGAAGCACCTGCATGATCGACAGGCAGGTGTCGAGCCCAATGAAATCGGCGAGCTGCAGCGGCCCCATCGGATGGTTGGCGCCGAGCTTCATGGCAGTGTCGATGGCGTCGACCGAACCGACGCCTTCATAGAGCGTATAGATCGCCTCGTTGATCATCGGCAGCAGGATGCGGTTGACGATGAAGGCGGGGAAATCCTCCGAGACGGTAATCGTCTTGTCGAGCTGCTTCACATAGGCCTTGGCCGCCTCGAAAGTCTGGTCCTCGGTGGCGATGCCGCGCACCAGTTCGACCAGCTTCATCAGCGGCACAGGGTTCATGAAATGTATGCCGATGAAGCGCTCGGGCCGGTCGGTCTGCGCCGCCAGCCGGGTGATCGAGATCGACGACGTGTTGGTCGCCAGGATCGCTTCCGGGTTGAGCTGCGGACAGAGTTGGGCGTAGATCTTGCGCTTGACGGTCTCGTCCTCGGTCGCCGCTTCAATCACCAGATCCGCACCAGCGAGATCGGCCATCGTGGGAGCCGCCGAAATGCGCGCCATCGCATCGTTGCGCAGCTTTTCGTCAAGCTTGCCGGAGCCGACCTGGCGGGCCATGTTGCCGCTGACGGTGGCAATGCCCTTTTCGATCCGGTCGGGCGAGACATCGTAGATCAGCACCTTGTAGCCCGAAAGCGCCGACACATGCGCGATGCCGCCGCCCATCTGGCCGGCGCCAATAATGCCGATCGTCTCGATCTTGGCCATTTGCAGCGATCCCGTCGAAAAGGCCTTTGCGGCCTGCTTTTTGTGCAGTGCAAACTAAAAGGGTGGGGCAGCTTCGTCTACCCCACCCTCTCACAATTTAATACGCTTTGGCAGAAAGCGTCAAAGCGCCTTTTGCAGCTCCGGCAGGATGACGAAAAGGTCGCCGACCAGGCCGTAATCGGCAACCTGGAAGATCGGCGCCTCCTCGTCCTTGTTGATGGCGACGATAACTTTCGAATCCTTCATGCCGGCAAGGTGCTGGATGGCGCCGGAAATGCCCACCGCAATGTAGAGATCGGGAGCCACGACCTTGCCGGTCTGGCCGACCTGCCAGTCGTTCGGCGCGTAGCCGGCATCGACGGCGGCGCGGGAAGCGCCGACGGCGGCACCGAGCTTGTCGGCGACCGGCAGGATGACTTCCTGGAATTTCTCCGCCGAGCCGAGCGCTCGGCCGCCCGAGATGATGATCTTGGCCGAGGTCAGCTCCGGACGGTCGGTATCCGACAGCTTGTTCTCGACAAAGGTGGACAGACCCGGGTTGGCCGCTGCCTTGACGGTCTCGACCGCGGCCGAACCGCCTTCAGGCGCCGCGTGGAAGGAAGCGGTGCGCACGGTGATCACCTTCTTGGCGTCGCTCGACTGCACCGTCTGGATGGCGTTGCCGGCATAGATCGGCCGCTTGAAGGTGTCAGGCGAAACCACCTCGATGATTTCCGACACCTGCGCGACATCGAGCAGGGCCGCCACGCGCGGCGCGACGTTCTTGCCCGACGACGTCGCCGGCGCGATGATCGTGTCGTAGGCGCCGGCGAGCGAAACAACCAGAGCGGCCGTCGGCTCTGCGAGGCGCTCGGCCAGTTCGTCGGCTTCCGCCAGCAGCACCTTGCTCACACCCTTGAGCTTGGCGGCGGCGTCGGCAGCGGCTTTGGCGCCTTTGCCGGCAACCAGTACATGCACGTCCGAACCGATCTGCAGGGCGGCCGAGAGCGCCTTGGCGGTCTGGTCGGAAAGGCTTGCGTTGTCGTGTTCTGCGATGAGGAGAATGGTCATGTTTTTATCCCTTCCCAGCCTTACAACACGCCGGCTTCGTTCTTGAGCTTGTCGACCAGTTCGGCGACGCTCTTGACCTTGACGCCCGCCTTGCGGCCGCTGGGCTCCTCGGTCTTGAGCACCTTCAGGCGCGGCTTGACGTCGGCGCCGTAGTCGGCCGGGCTCTTTTCGTCGAGCGGCTTCTTCTTGGCCTTCATGATGTTGGGCAGCGAGGCGTAGCGCGGCTGGTTGAGGCGAAGGTCGGCAGTGATGATCGCCGGCATCTTCAGCTCCACCGTCTGCAGCCCGCCATCGACTTCGCGCGTCACCTTGGCCTTATCGCCGTCGAGCACGACCTTGGAGGCGAAGGTGCCTTGCGCCCAGCCGAGCAAAGCGGCCAGCATCTGGCCGGTCTGGTTCGAATCGTCGTCGATTGCTTGCTTGCCGAGGATGACGAGGCCGGGCTGTTCGGCATCGACGACGCCTTTCAGCACCTTGGCGACGCCGAGCGGCTCGGTCTGTTCGTCGGTCTTGACCAGGATGGCGCGGTCGGCGCCCATGGCGAGCGCGGTGCGCAGGGTTTCCTGCGCCTGCTGCGGGCCGATCGAAACGACGATGATCTCTTCGGCCTTGCCGGCTTCCTTCAGCCGGAGCGCCTCTTCCACCGCGATCTCGTCGAACGGGTTCATCGCCATCTTGACGTTGGCGAGCTCAACCGCCGAACCATCAGCCTTCACGCGAACCTTGACGTTCGCATCCACAACCCGCTTCACGGGCACAAGGATCTTCATTTGCCTGTCACCTCTCTTGGGATATTCGGGCGCGCTATAGCAGCGCGCACCATTTCAGAGTTGTCGAAAGCCGACATTCCTGACTGAATTCCGGCCAAACGGAATTCTGGCCAGACGGAATTCTTGTCTTCTGCCGCCTAACGGTGGCGTCCTCCGTAGTTGTGGCAACGCAGCACGTCAATATGCCACGGCAGCGGCCAAACCACTCAAATCGGTTCAGTTCTGACCGGAAGCGCCACCCCGGCCCCAGCGCGTCTCAGGTTGCGTGGGAGCGGGATCGGCGGGCGCCGGCCCGGTAGAAGCGGCCGGCTGATCGGCGGGTTCGGGCTCGCCGTCGTCGCCGGCAAGCAGCGGCACGCCGCGGCTGCGCATAATGAGCACCAGAACGCCGCCGGCAATGATGCCGCCAATATGGCAGGCCCAGGATATCTGGTTTTCGCCGCCGGCGGCAAACATCACCACCTGGAAGCCGATCCACAGGATCAGAGGGATGAAGGCCGGGATGCGCAGCGGAATGCGGGCAAAGACCAGCACCCAAACCTTCACCCGGGGATAGAGGACCAGATAGGCTGCGACGACCCCGGCGATGGCGCCGGAGGCGCCGATCAGCGGCACTTGCGAATCCCAGGCGACGAGCCCCTGGAAAGCGGCTCCGGCGATGGCGCACAGCAGGTAGAAGATGAGGTAGCGGATGTGGCCGAGCGCGTCCTCGACATTGTCGCCGAACACCCACAGGAACAGCATGTTGCCGCCGAGATGGAAGATATCGGCATGCAGGAAGGCATAGGTGAGGTAGCTCAGGCTCTCCGGAATGACGATGAATTCAGGCGAGAGCTCTGCCGTATTGTGGACAACCGAAGGAATGAAGCCGAGGCCGAGCACAGCTGCGTTGTTGAAATTTTCGCCGCCGATCGTGGTGACGAGAAAGACCAGCGCATTGGCCACGATCAGGCCGATCGTGACATATTGCAGCCTTATGTGGCGCAACCTGTTGGTGTCGTAAAGCGGGATGAACATGCCCCAGGCCCTCGTCCGCTTCTTAAAAAACTCAGCGGTTCTTGCCGGGCACCCATAACACGTCGGCATTTCCGTTGTCATTGACCGCACGGGCGGCGACGAACAGAAAGTCCGAGACGCGGTTGATGTATTTCAGCCCCTCGCGGTTGACGTGCTCGGCCGGGTCCTGCGCCAGCGCCACCATGATCCGCTCGGCCCGCCGCGCCACGGTGCGGGCAAGATGAAGCGCGGCCGCCGCCGGCGTGCCGCCGTTGAGCACGAAGGATTTCAGCGGCTTAAGCTCCTTGTTGAGGAGGTCGATGTCTTTTTCCACGCGGTCGGTCTGCGAAGCGATGATGCGCAGCGGCTCGTAGCCGAGCGGCTTGCCGTCGTCGGGCACGGCGAGGTCGGCGCCGAGATCGAACAAGTCGTTCTGGATGCGGGACAGCATGGCATCGATCGTGGGATGGCTTGCCGCCGTATTCAGGCGGGCGATGCCGATGCAGGCATTGGCTTCGTCGACCGTGCCATAGGCATCGACGCGCAGGTCGGATTTCAGCCTGCGTTCACCGGTGCCGAGGCCGGTGGTGCCGTCGTCGCCGGTGCGGGTGTAGATTTTGTTGAGTTTGACCACGTTGCCTCCCGAACGGCCGTCACTTGCGGGTGAAATACACCACCAGCAGGATCAGCGCCAAGGCCACGGCCTGCAATAGCACACGGGCCTGCATCAGCTTGTTGGAGGTGACGCCGTCGCCGCCGCGCATCATGTTGATGAGGCCGCGGACCAGCACGATCAAGACCGCGGCCATGGCCACAACGGCGAGGATTTTGAAGACGGTGACCATCTGGCGGCTCCAGTTCGTTTCGGTCAGGCGCGCCTGGCAAGCACGCGATAGAGCAGGGACGCCGGCAGGATGCGTTTCAGCATCACGCCGATCTTAGCCGGCACTGTTACCACATAGTGAGGGCGCGGGCGCCGCGACAGAAGTGCATGGCGCAAGGCTGCATAGACCACCTCCGGCCCCTTTTTCAGCCGCGATGAGCTGCCGCCGGCCCGAAGCCGTGCCAGTTGCGCGGCGTAGGCGACATGGTGGACCGAATTCTCGTGGTCGATGTTTTTCAGGAACCAGAACAATCCGTTGCTGGCGATTTTCGACGTCACCGGCCCCGGTTCGATCAGTGAGACATGGACGCCGCTGCCCTGCACCTCCTGCTGCATGCACAGCATCAGCCCTTCGAGAGCGTGCTTGGAGGCTGAGTAGGCGCCGCGAAAAGGCACCGGCGCCAGGCCAAGGATCGAGGAACAGTGGATCAGACGGCCATGTCCCTGACGGCGCATCGCCGGCACGATGCGCTGGGTCAGGTCATGCCAGCCGAAGAAATTGGCCTCGAACTGCTCGCGCAATGCTGCAACGGGCAGGTCTTCGACGGCGCCGGGCTGTGCATGGGCGCCGTTGTTGAACAGGGCGTCGAGGCGTCCGCCTGTCCGCTCCAGCACCGATGCCGCAAGGGCAGCGATGGAGTCGGGCTCACGGTAGTCGAGGTAAAAGGCCTCGATGCCGTCGGCCTCAAGTGCGGCGATGTCTTCCGGCTTGCGCGCCGTTGCAAACACCCGCCAGCCATCAGCCTTCAGCGCCCGGGCGCAATAGGCGCCTATTCCGGAAGAGGCACCGGTGACGATGATGGTGCGCAATTCTTTCGCCGGCGGGATCGTGGTTTGAGCAAGGGTTGCCATTTGCCACAATCCCTTCCCATATTCGCGGCGTCGAGACAATCGAAGGGAACGCGGCTCTTGATGCGGAATATCGTCGTGCTGCGCCGCGTGCTCTATGACGCGCTTGGCCATTTCAACACCGACGACGGCTGGGCGATGGCCAGCCATCTGGCGATCACCTCGCTGATGGCGTTGTTCCCGTTCCTGATCTTTGCCACCACGCTGGCGAGCTTCCTCGGTGCGCAGGCCTTCGCCGATACCGCCGTGCACCTCGTCTTCGACACATGGCCCGAACAGATCGCCAAGCCGATCGCGCGCGAGGTGCTCAACGTGCTGACGGTGCGGCGCACCGATCTTTTGACCTATGGCGTGTTGCTGGCCGCCTATTTCGCCTCCAACGGTATCGAGGCGCTGCGCACTTCGCTCAACCGCGCCTACCGTGTCGCCGAGACGCGCGGCATCATCTACCGCCGGGTGCAGAGCATTTTCTTCGTGTTGATCGCCACGGCCGGGTTCCTGGCGATCAGCCTGCTGCTGGTATTTGCGCCCTTGCTGGCGCGGCTGGCGGAAGCTCATTTCGAGTGGATCAAGCCCTATACCGGCACGATCACGCTGTGGCGTTACGTCATCGCCTCAGTGGTCATCATCGGCGGGTTGTTTGCCGTGCATTATTGGCTGCCGGCCGGCAAGCGCCGCTTCGTCTCACTGGTGCCTGGCATCGTTTTCACCCTGGCCGCATGGCTTATCGGCTCGACGATGTTCGCGACCTATCTCGATCACTTCTCGTCCTATGTGACGACTTATGCCGGGCTGGCGTCGATCATGATCGCGGTGGTCTTCCTCTATATGCTGTCGGCGATCTTCATCCTCGGCGGCGAACTCAACGCCGCGATCAGCCGCTTTCTCGAGGCGCGCGCCAGGGTCGGATGAGTCGATAACGGCCGGATTGAGAATTGAGGAACTGGAGAAGAAGCACGCAGCGCCAGAGTTCCTCAATTCCTCAGTTCCCCCAGTTCCTCAATTCCTCAGTTCTCCCCTTGGCGGGCCGAGCCGTGGCCAGGCCGACGCCGAGTGTCGCGATGGCCATGCCGACGATCTGCACGAGGCTGAGCTGTTCGCCGAACAGCGCCCAGGCGATGACAGCGGTGACGGCCGGCACCAGGTAGAACAGCGAAGCGACCTTCGACATCTCGCCGTCGCGGATCATCACCATCAACAGGAAGATGGCGCCGATCGACAGCACCAGCACCAGCCAGGCCATGGCAAAGATCAGTTCGCCGTTGATGACGACCGTGTGCGTCTCGAAGGCCAGCGAAGCCAGGATCATCAGCGCGCCGCCGCCGATATATTGCCACATCGTTGCCGCCACCAGGTCGCCGCCCGAGGCATAGCGCTTCTGCCAGATGGTGCCGGCGCTCATGCCCAGCACCGACACCAGAGAGGCGATAAGCGTTTCTGGCGTGACGCCGCCGCCAAGCGCGCCGAGCTTCGGCCACAGCACGATGACGACCCCTATCAGGCCAACGGCGAGGCCAGCCCAGTGACGCGGCAGGATCGCCTCGCCGAGGAATCGGCCGGCAAGCACGGCCGTGATCAGCGGCTGCAGCCCGACGATCAGCGCCGAAAGCCCGGCCGGCATGCCCCGGTGGATCGCCCAGAACACCGCGCCGAGATAGATGCCATGCATGAGGATGCCGGCGACGGTGGCGTGAAGCGCTTCGGCCCTTGTGGCGCGCTTCGAGCCAAGCACGAGCATCAGGCCGGCGAGCAGCAAGGCGGCGATGACGAAGCGTACCGCCAGGAAGGTGAAGGGCTCCGCCCAAGGCATGGCATAACGCGCACCGATGAAGCCGGTCGCCCACAGGACGACAAAGGAGGCGGGGATGAACCGCTTGAGACTGTGCATTTTTCGGGGAAGCCGTTTCCGGGGGAGGCCGATTGAGTGAAGAGACAAATACGGCAATTGCTCTAATGCGGTTCAATCCGGCAAGCAAAGCGAAACAATTGATACATAAGCTCGCTCTGATGTAGGGGTGGCCGAATTCAAAGGGCGGCGTCGGACAATCGACTTCTGTCGATCGATCCGGCGACATGGCGTTTCGGCTTCGAGGAGGAGCGCGCATGCTGTTGCATCTCGACACAAGCTGGCTGTTGATGACGGTTGCGAGCGTGGCCGTGTTCGGCTTCTTCTTCGGCTCGGCGCTCGACGCCATCATGGAGGAGGACGGTTTTGGGTCGACCGGCAACACGCTGCTGTTCACGCTTGGTTTTTTCGTCGCGATCATGGTCGCGAACGAGCATGGCATCGTCCTTAGAGATCTGAAGCTCGCGGTTGCCTGGGGACTGGGCGGCGCCTTCGCGTTTATCGGCGTGTTGGCGCTGCTCAAGGCGGGGCTGGCACGCCTCTAGAGTGACGCAATTCCGGACGGAAAACCGCTCACACTTTTCCTGGAATTGCTCTAGCTAGAGACCGACGACCCGCCTGACATCGTCCGGCGAAGCGCCTGCCTGCTTGAGTGCGCCAAGGCCGGTATCGCCAAAGCTCTTCGACAATTTGCGCCCATCCGGTCCAAGCACGAGACGGTGGTGGAAATAGTTCGGCTGGGCCAGCCCGAGCAGTTCCTGCAGAAGGCGCTGGATGCCGGTCGCGGAATAAAGATCCTGGCCGCGCACGACATGGCTGACGCCTTGCAGGGCGTCGTCGACGACGACCGCCAGGTGATAGCTGGTCGGGATGTCGCGGCGCGCCAGGATCACGTCGCCCCAGTCCTGCGGACGCGCCTCGACGTGCGCCGTCGCCGACAGTGTCTCGTCGGTGAATTCACGCCAGGACAAATCCGTGCCGAGGCGTGCTCGTGCCGCTTCGACGTCGAGGCGCCAGGCGAAGGGCGCGTTGTCGGCGATCCGGCGGTTGCGTTCGCTGATCGGCAGCGCCTTGTCGGCGCCGGGATAGAGCGGCACGCCGTCCGGGTCGCGCGGCCAGTCGCGGCCACGCTTTTCGCTGTCGGCGATGAACGCCCTGATCTCGCTACGGCTCATGAAGGCGGGGTAGACGAGCCCTTCGCGGATCAGTCGGTCGAGCACCGCCTGATAGTCGGCGAAATGCTCGGCCTGACGCCGCACCGGTTGTTCCCATTCGAGGCCCAGCCATTCGAGGTCGCGAAAAATGCCGGCCTCGAATTCCGGCGTGCATCGGGTCGTGTCGATGTCCTCGATGCGCAGCAGCAGGCGGCCGCCGGCAGTGCGCGCCAGCCGCTGGTTGAGCAACGCCGAATAGGCATGGCCGAGATGCAGTTCGCCATTCGGGCTCGGCGCGAAGCGAAATGTCAGGAGCGTCATGTCAAAAGCGGCAATCGGGTTGTGCAGCGGTTTTGCCAATTGCTACCGTGCGGCCGGTTCAGGAACAAGAAAGCATGCAACGCATCGCCACGCTTGACGACATTGCGCAAGGGCTCGACGCGCTTTGCGTAATCGATCCGCGGCTGGAAAAGGTGCGCGGCATGGCCGGCGAGGTGCCGTTGAGGCTTTCTGAACCGGGGTTCCGAAGCCTGGCCTCGATCATCGTCTCGCAGCAGGTCTCCCGCGCGAGCGCCGATGCCATTTTCGGCCGGCTGGTGAAACTGGTCGATCCGATGACGCCGCAGGCCACCCTTGCCGCAGGCGAGGACATGTTTCGCGAGGCAGGGCTGTCGCGGCCGAAGCAGCGTGGCCTAATCGCGGTTGCCCAGGCCGTGGTCGACGGTCTCGACCTGCATCACCTCTGCTCGCTCGACGCCGGGGAGGCGATCGCGGCGATGACAGCGGTGCCGGGCATCGGCCCGTGGACGGCGGAAGTCTATCTTCTGTTTGCCGCCGGCCACCCCGATATTTTCCCCGCGCGCGACGTCGCGCTGCAAAGCGCGGTCGGCCATGCGCTGGGCATCGAGCCGCGCCCGCCGGAGAAAACACTCATCGCTTTGGCCGAATCATGGAGCCCGTGGCGAGGTGTCGCATCGCGGCTTTTCTGGTCCTATTATCGCGAAACCAGGGGCAGGGACGCCGCGCCACCGGCCTGAAACCGCAAAAAAGCATGAAAATCCTGCATTTTTGCCGCTTTTGGCGAGCGACAATCCGCTTCACATCCCTGTCATGTCGGGCTTACAGTATCCGCGCCGATCGGTTCTAGAACGAGGAGGTCAACAAGGTGACGGTTGCCGTATCTCCGGATGGGCTTCCTGCGCTGGTGCTGAATGCGGATTACCGTCCGCTCAGCTATTACCCCTTGTCGCTCTGGTCCTGGCAGGACGCCATCAAGGCGGTGTTCCTCGACCGGGTCAACATTGTCGCCGAATACGAGCATGCGGTGTCTTCGCCGACCTTCTCGATGAAGCTGCCGAGCGTCGTCAGCCTGAAGGCCTATGTGAAGCCGTCCAGGCATCCGGCCTTCACCCGCTTCAACGTGTTCCTGCGCGACCGCTTCCAGTGCCAGTATTGCGGCACGCCCGAGGATCTGACCTTCGACCACGTCATCCCGCGCCATCGCGGCGGGGCGACGACATGGGAGAATGTCGTTGCCGCCTGTTCGCCCTGCAATCTCAGGAAGGGCGGCATGATGCCGGCGCACGCCAAGATGTGGCCGCTGCAAAAGCCCTACCAGCCGACCGTGCACGATCTGCACAACAATGGCCGGTTGTTCCCGCCCAACCATCTGCATGAAAGCTGGATGGATTATCTCTACTGGGATGTCGAACTCGAACCCTGAGATCGTTCGAGAATTCGGGAGGCTGGCCGCCTGACGCAGCCTTCTGCGCTTCCGGTGCTGTTACCAGACCATGATAGTCTGACACACCCCGATAAGCGACCAGTTCGGCCGCGCTCACTTATCAGCGGCTTCGCGCTTAAGGACCGGCTTCCCCCACTCCGTCGCTGCTTCGCAGCGCCACCTCTCCCCCCTCCGGAGGGAGAGGAAGGGAGCCTGTTGGACGAGCGCTGGCTGCGATAGGCTCGCGCCTTTCCTCTACCCCGTCGATCGGGGGAGAGGTGGCTCGGCGAAGCCGAGACGGAGTGGGGGTCGACCTGGCTCGGACGTCGAAAACGGCGCCACGCGACTCACCTGTCGAATTTTTACTCGAACCCTGCGCTGTGGGGCTCAATCAAATTTGATCAGTCGCGGGCCAAGGCACTGCGAAAGGCTACGGCGGCGAGGATGAAGCTGGCTATGGCGTTCCAGCCGGCCAGCGACAGGCCGAGGATACGAAGTGCTGCCTTGTCGCAGGACGGCGGCACGAATTTGTCGAGCGCATCGAGCACGCCCTTGCCGCCGGTGTCGACCGGGCCAGCGCCGGCGGTGCAGTCGGCCGGGCCCTGCCACCAGGCCCATTCGACGCCCGAGTGGTAGACGCCGAGATAGAGGCCGTAGAGCATCAGCAGGCCGCCGATGGCGAGCAGGCCGCGCGTCAGCCAGGCGGGCGCGTTGAGCATCGAGGCGATCACCGCCAAAATCATCAGCGGGGCGCCGATATAGTAGGGCGTGCGCTGCTCCAGGCAGAGATGGCAAGGGATGTAGCCGCCTATGTGCTGGAAGGCGAGCGCGGAGCCGACCGTGGCGGCCATGGCGACGGCGAGAAACAAAGCGGTGCGCGTCCGCTGGCGTCCGGTATCGGCATTCATGGTCGCTGTCATGGTGTTGTGATCCGTTGAATTGCCCGTCCGCCTAATCTCTGTTTGTCCATGTCGTTGTCCCAAAACCGCTGCGCACTTTTGGGCGACATAGACTAGAACGCGTATTTGACCACGATATAGAGCAAAATCAGGGCGGCGGCGCCGGCGCCGACGATCAATCCCAAACGCTTCTCGATGAATTCCTTGATCTCTTCGCCATAGCGGCGCAGCAGCCAAGCAAGAAGCAAGAAGCGAGCGCCGCGCGCCAGGATGGCCGAGACGATGAAGACAACAAGATTGACGTGAAGCGCTCCGGCCAGAATGGTGACCACCTTCATCGGCGGCAGATGAGCAGCGCCGGATGTGACGAGCAGCACCAGCATCAGCCCGGTGCCGGACGACTGCCACTTCTCGAACGTGTCGAGGCCGCCGAAGTGCTCCAGCATCGGCCGTGCTATCGTGTCGTAGGCATAGTAACCGATGAGCCAGCCGGCAATGCCGCCCAGCACGGACGCAACGGTGGCGGTGAGCGCGTAGCGATAGGCGCGTTCGGGCCGCGCCAACGCCATGGGCAGGTACAAGACGTCGGCAGGTATGAAAAACACCGAGCTTTCGACGAAGGCGATGAAGGCCAGCCACCATTCGGCGGATTTGCGTGCCGCAAGCGACAAGGTCCAGTCGTAAAGTCCGCGAAGCATCGGCTCTCCTAATGCATGTCGCCCAGACGCAACGCGCTTTGATGCGGGCCTGTCTAGAAAGATTTTCCGCGCCGCACAATGGCAGGAGCGTCACGAAACCGAAAGGCGGGCTTTTGCCGCAAGCGGAGCACGGCGGCGCATTTGGCCAGTTGACGAACAGGCCTCCGACCGTATAGTCCGCGCCCATCCAGGCCCTCGGGCCTGAGCCCCTATGGCGGAATTGGTAGACGCGCTCGACTCAAAATCAGATTGCGCCTACCTTCCGCATGTAGAGAAATATCGATGCGTATCAATAGGTTAGGAGTATGCCGCTTCTCAATTCTCGCTCTTTCGGCTTTTGCTTGGGTGCAGCATGAGAGCGTTGAGAGACCAATGAGTTAGTGCTTTGCGGGTGTGGTGAAACTGGTAGACGCGCTGGATTCAAAATCCAGTTCCGAAAGGAGTGTCGGTTCGAGCCCGACCACCCGCACCAACTATCGGACAACGAACTTTGAGAACGGCGATCATTTCACTGTCGCAGGTCGCTTGGGGCTGTGGTGCTTCATTTTGCCAGCCGGCCAGCTCTGCGTCGGCTGCCAGGGCCCATCCTGACACGAATGCGCAACCCGTCGTGTTACGGTCTAATGGTTTTACGTCACTGGCCTGATCGCTATCAAAGCAAATGGGAGAGTTTGCCACGTCTAGGATCAATCGCCGCGCCTTGCTCTTCCACTCCGGCAGCGCAGTCGTCGCCTCGACGGTTGCGACAACGGCACTCGGCGCAGAGCCGCCGGGCCGAGACCAAGAACCGTCCAATAATCTGCGAGCGCTGATTAAGGCGCACACGACAGCATATGCCGCGTTCGGCAAAGCCCTGCATGACATAGGCGGTGGCAGCGGCGGCTCGGAGCTACCCGGGAGGAGCAGAGGGCGCTGCTCGCCATCTGCTGCTATGCTGCAGTTGGGGAAGGGGATCGGCTGGCCAAGGCCCGATATCTTTTAGAGATCGAGGCGCGCGGCGAACTTGATCTCGCAGAGCATATGCAGGCTGTTCTCCAATCGACGATGTGGAACGAATGAGGCGACCGGAGCGCAGAGGGTAAGCTGCCGATGTCCGGTATGCGCCGGTGGGTTCGACCGGTCATCGCAACACGCTTTAATCTGAGAGGATGAAGAGGTGTTGCATGGTGACGTCACGGATCTGGTTTACGTCAGCGCAGAAGGCCGAGCTTTGGGAGCGATGGAAGCGAGGTCAGAGCATTTCGTCGATCTCGCGGGCACTTGACCGCCGGAACAAGACCGGCGTTCAGCGGATCGTATCCTTACGCGGCGGCATTGCTCCGTCAGCCAGGCGTAGAGCGGCCTTGGCGCTCGGGCTGGCGGAGCGCGAAGAGATCTCTCGCGGGATCGCGGCGGGTCTTGCGATCCGCGCTATTGCACGAAGTCTCGGGCGATCCCCATCGACAATATGTCGCGAGATCTCGCGCAATGGCGGTGCACAAGCGTATCGTGCAACCCGGGCCGACAAGCATGCTTGGGAGCGAGCGCTGCGCCCGAAGCAGTGTCGCCTGGCATGCTCTGGGCGGCTACGATGGCGGGTGGCGCAAAAGCTAGCGCTGCAATGGTCCCCCGAGCAAATAGCGGGCTGGCTGAGGCGAGAGTACCCAGGCGATCCAAGCATGCGGATATCTCATGAAGCGATCTATCGCAGTCTATTCATCCAGTCGCGAGGGGTGTTCAAGAAGGAACTAACAGCGCACCTGCGTACCAAACGACAGATGCGGCTCGCCAAAGGCGCACAGAGCCGGACGGGGCAAGGACAAATACTCGATATGATCTCCATCCGCGAGCGCCCCGCCGAGGCTGAGGATCGCGCCGTCCCAGGCCATTGGGAGGGCGATCTGCTCACCGGGGCGAACGACACGCACATCGCCACCCTCGTCGAGCGACACAGCCGGTTCACGATGCTTGTAAAGGTGGCGAGGAGGGGCTCGGCCACCGTCGTGGCGGCCCTTGCCCAGACGATCGGCACATTGCCTGAAGAGTTGCGGCGCTCGCTAACGTGGGACCAGAGCAAGGAGATGGCTCGGCACAAGAGCTTCACCGTTGCAACCGATCTACAGGTCTACTTCTGCGATCCGCGAAGTCCCTGGCAGCGCGGCAGCAACGAAAATACCAACGGTCTGCTTAGGCAGTACTTCCCGAGAGAAACCAACCTCTCCCATGTCTCGCAGGCCCAACTCAACGCCGTCGCCCTGCGGCTCAATCAGCGACCACGAAAAACCCTGGACTTCGAAACGCCGGCCGATAGGCTACAGAAGGTGTTGCGATAACCGGTTGAACCCATCGCCTCTTGTCGGCCATTCACGATTCTTCGCTTCCCGCCCTAAAGCGGACTCCGCAGACAGCGAACTTCAGATCGAGGTTGTGCGCACTGAATAGTTCTGTAGGTGTTCAGGAGTGGATCACGCCGTGCACTCGGACCCGGGGCAATGGGCCGGGCAAAAAAGCTTGAATTGTCCGACGGTCGGGCGCTGGATAGCGAGACAGCGGCCGACGAGCGAGAGCCGGAACTGGCTTCAGAGGCGCTGAAGGGGGGTATCGTGGATACGACGGCGGAATCGGACGTTACTTCGTTAATTTCGGGCTTCGAACAGCTCGCCGAGCGTTTCGTCTCCGGACTGTTTGCGCGTTTTGCCGCTTTAAGCGGCGTCCCCGTCGAGCTTGAAAACCTGAGGGCCTCGCTCGCGGCCGGGGGAACGTCCCTCCTTATGCTCCTGTTCGAGATTGTGTTGGTTGTTGCGCTCGTCGCGGGCGTGTTCATCCTGCTCGCCCGGCGGTTCAAGAAGGCGAGTGCCACAAGCAATGCATGGCGCAGATTCTTCGCGGGCTTGGCGGCTGCTGTGGTGGCGCTGGTGATCGGCTTCATTGCTGCGCGGCTGCTGGCCGGTTCTGGCCTGCCTTTGCAAACCCTTCGCCTTTGGACGGTGGCGACCGTGCTCGGCTTCATCATCCTCGCCGCCGTCAGATCACTCTTGATGGCATCGCGGCGAACCGAGTTCGCGGAGCGCTCCGTCCATCTGGCGGCGCTCGTACGCGACCTCTCGCTTGCTATTGGCTTGGCGATCATCGGCGCTACGCTGTTCGGGACATTGCGGCTCTGGAGCGTCGGGCCGGCCTTGGCGGATCTGCTGCGAACAGGCTTGGGAATTCCGATCTACCTTGTGTTTGCATGGGCGGTATGGCGGCACAGACGCACAATGGCAGCCGCCGTCGCCGGTCCGCGCCCCAGAAGCCGGTGGCGCACCCGTCTCGCTAAAATGTGGCCGGCAATCGTGATCGCGTTCCTGATAATCACCTTTCTCAGCACTCAGGCCGCGCTGACCCTGGGAGCATCGCTTCGTGGGTCGGCCGTTCTGCTGACCGCGTTGATGTTTCTCGCGGCGCCGCATCTCGACGCAATGATCGGGAACTGGGCGCAGCGCGGATTGGAGTCTCCTGACATCTCGATCTTGGCAGCGGCAGGGCGACAGACGGCCCGCTTCACCATCGTGGCTATCATGATTGCCATGCTGGGAACGCTATGGGCGACACCGCTGGCTGCCGGGTTCGGCATAGATCTGCGAGAGGTCGCCAAGGGCGCGTCCGGTTTGGCGCTGATCATGTTGGGGGCGGGGTTTCTGTGGAATGTGGTCGGCACGGGGACGGCTCGCGCCTTGCGCGCGGAGTTACCTGCCGAAGGTGCTGACGAGGAGATGCTGGGTGCGCCGCGTTCACGGCTGGGCACGCTGGTGCCGCTGCTCGGCGCGGTCGGCAAATCGAGCATTGTGGCCTTAGCGCTGCTCTCGATCCTGGTGTCTATCGGGGTCAATGTCTGGCCTCTGATCGCCGGCTTGAGTGTGTTCGGGCTGGCCATCGGCTTCGGCTCGCAGACGCTGGTCAAGGACCTGGTCTCCGGGTTGTTTTTCCTGATCGACGACGCATTCCGCTTCGGCGAATATATCGAAACGTCAGGCGCCAAGGGGACCGTAGAAAAAATATCGGTCCGGTCGGTTTCCCTGCGCCATCAGCGCGGTGCCTTGGCGACAATTCCCTATGGTGAGATTGGCAAGATCCAGAATTTCAGCCGCGACTGGATGATCGAGAAACTGACCTTTCGCCTTGCGTTCGACACCGATGTCGACAAAGTCCGCAAGATTTTCAAGAAGATCGGCCAGGATATTTCGGCCGACCCGGAACTTGCTGGAGATCTGCTCGCCCCGTTCAAGAGCCAGGGAATTGCCGAGGTTGAGGACGGCACGCTGGTTATCCGGGCCAAATTCATGGCGAAAGCGGGCAAACACTTCATGATCCGCCGCGCCGTTTTGCTCGCCGTGCACCAGGCATTTCAGGAAAACGGCATTAAGGCCGTCCCAAAGCCACTGACATCTAATCCCGGAGCCTGAGCATTCCGGATAATCACGCCGCCCTGAAATTGTGTGATCGCAGACCCTTTGGATCCTGGGAGAGCACGAACTCCCAGTTGGAATCCTTCTCAATTCCGGTGATAGCGAAAACATACATGTCGCGTCATCGAGCAGTGCCACCGGGTGGTCTCCTCATGCCCGCCATGACGCCACGGCTCTCAGTCCGCCACGTCGAAGCCGGCTTTCTTCAGTGAGCCGATGAAGGTTTCGACGTCTTGCGAACGGGCCAACCGCATCGAAACGACCTGGCGGATGTTCTTCACCCAAGCCGGTTGATTTTGCGCCAGCCAGGCACGCTCGCGATCAGCCTCGATCTTGTAACCTCCTTCGCCCAGAATGGCGGCCGCAACAATATGATAGATCGGATTCGATCGAACCGGTGATTTCTTCATCCACATGACCGCCTGCGGATAATCGCCGCTGAAATAAGAGCAAAGAGCCAAATCCACCTCATAGTAGCCCAACGAACTCGGATTTTTTTGGCGCGCCTCCGTTATCAACGCGCAGCCGTCATGCCAATTTCCGGAGACCGCTAGGCGCTGTCCGTATTCGCCCATGAACTCGGTGTCGTTGGGGTTGATGGCCAAACCCCGTTTGCCCACTCCCAATGCCAGATTGATTTCCTTGCTGAAATAGAGGGCAAGCATTTCTCCCTGAAGCCCTCTTACATTGAGAGGGTCGACTTCCACCGCCTGCCTTGCGGCTGCCAGGGCGCGCTCGAGCGTGGCGGCGGACAATTTGGGGTCGTTTGGAAATTCGAACCGATAGTCATCGATGTAGACAAGCGAAAGAAGACCCCAGGCGGTGGCGTAATTCGGGAAGCGCTGTACGGCCTTCTCGAGGCAGGTACGAACGGATGCACGGGTTTCTGGGCTGAGGTCGACGCGATATGCATAGAAGGACAAGGTGCACGAATATGCCACCCAATCGTCGGGCGGATTGTCGACATGGAGATTGGCATCCGCCTGGAAGATGACGCCATAGGCTTGAGCCAGGCTCGTCGATACATTCCGCGCGATGTCTGACTGGGCCTCGACAAGTTCCGCGACTTTCATCCGGCCATCATAGCTGTCTGCCCACAGCACCGAACCGTTGGCTTGGTTGATCAACCTGACCCGAAGCAGAAAGGTATCGACCGACAGGTTGACGCTTCCGGCAAGGACAAATCGTGGTGGCGCGGTCGACGTATCGCCGTCCTTAGGCGCCGATTCCATGACCACAATGTCCTTGAACTTCGAAAGCTGACTGACAATTTCCTGCTTCAATCCGCTTGCAATGGCTGCCGCCGCGGTGGTGCCGGTCAGATCGTCAAACGGCTCAACAAGCACGTGGGGCGTTTCGGGCGCGCTTGACCTGACAGACGTCCACGACCACGCCAATACCGACGCTCCAGCCGCCGCGACAATGGCTGCAAACATCGCCGGCAGCAGGAACGCTATCCATCGGACCGGAGAGTGGGTGATCGTTGGAGAAACAACGGCCACCTGCGGTAGCGGCAACAAAGGCTGCGACCGGAGCGAGAAGACGGGATTATAACCCCCCTTTGGAATCGTAATCAGGATTGGGTCTGTGTGTCCGGCCGTCAGGTAGTACCGCTCGAGCGCACGCCTGAGGTGGCCAGCCTCGATGCGAACGATCGGATCCGTTTGCGGGTCGAACGCCTCGCCGCGACCAAACACTTCGACTGCGATGGAATAGGCCTTGATACGGTCGCCACGTCCCGACAAGGCTTCTTCCACCACATGGCTGAGGAAGCGGCGCTCGCGGCCGGTGGCATCGAAGTCCATACTGTCGAGGATAAGAGCAAGTTGGGCGCGACAAGCTTCGATGGGAAGCTCATGCTCCCCCGGTGCGGGCGTTTCCGCCTGGATCGCCATATCCTCACTTGGTCCCTTGCAACCGCAGTTTTTGTTGTTGTGCGGTTACATGCTTATCCACGTAACTTACCTTCTGCTGCCGTCTCTTTGCAATACGATTGCGTTAGGTCGATGAACTGGCGTCATGAACACAAAGGACGGATCGTCTGACAGACACCGAGCGGTCTCGGCGGCAGTACGCCGGTACCCCCAGTTTGAATTGACGATCCATCGGCTGATGGACCGAAGTGAGAGCTTTCGCGACATCTGCGAGGAACTCGCCGATGCGGAGTTTGCCCTTTCGAAGGTCGACGAGGCCCCGCCTGCATTGCGCGAGGCCAGACGAGCCGAATGGCAGGAACTGGTGGATCGGTTGGTTAGAGAGGTAGGAGCAGCAGTGCTGAACACCGACGCCGTCCGGAAGTCGGGTATCTACCCATGGCCACCACGGTGAACAGCCATGAGTGGCGGGCCGCCAGCGCGGGAAACATGCCCGACAGGCCGAGCGACCTGCGTGGATCGGCTGGTTGGCGTTTACTCGCTCACCCCGAAGTCTATCTCACGGGCTGGGGATGGTTGGCGCAGGCGGCGCCTGGGACGTCGCGGCCGCACTCGGCTATCGGCTCAACGAACAGTTTTCGGCGGTCGCCGGCTACCGCGCGCTCGGCGTCAATTACCGCCATGACGGCTGTATCTTCGATGTCGTCCAGCAGAGACAGATCATGGGGCTGGCCATGCGTTTCTAGGATTCGATTCGCATCAATGAACAACAATGGAGGAAGCGATGACAACGAAACTTATATTCCGTAACTGCGCCGTCCTGGCCCTGGCTTTGGCAACTTTCGTACAGGTCGATCCGGTCTCCCTGGTCACACTGGGATCGATTTCATCTCAAGCGCTGGCCCGCGTTGGCCATCCTCTTACGCCCGGCAGCGTGGCGGGCGTCGCGCGGCGCACGACCCGGCGCACGATCCGCAGAACCAGCGTCTACGTAGCTAGGCTACCGGCCGGTTGCGTCAGAACTTCGGTCAACGGGACATCAGTCTGGCATTGCGGCGGGAGATACTACCAGCACACGGGTTCGAAGTACGTGGTGGTGCACGTCAACTGACATCAGTCTGCGCCCGGCGACATTCGTTTGGTTCTGAAGAGACATCTGAATGTGTCCGTGCACTGGCATGTCGCCGGGCAACAATCCCTTAGGTCGTTGTCGTACTAACTGTACGCAAGGCCCGTTGAACCGTAATCCAATCATTGTCGTCGAATGTTTCTAACGGCTCGAGGGTTTCCGACGCCCGCCTGTTCAGCACGCCGACGCGACGTGCCTGGAAGCGTCCGGGAACCTTCAGAGAGGCCGAGATTCAAACTGCGATATTAGAATTATTAGAAATTGAGCCAAGGCAATCAGCGCGAGCCGACTGCCTGGCATCGAATTGAGCCCCACCTCATGAGCGCTGTTCTCGAATATTCGTTGATCACAATCGCCTTCATCCTGGTGGAGTTGGCCGTGCTCGCGCGCATTCTCCTACGTCCGAACCGCGATCCGACTTCCCGGCTTGCTTGGCTCTTTGTTGTTGGCGTGTTCCCGCTTTTTGGCATTTTTGTCTATTTGCTTTTCGGCGAGGTGAGCATCGGCCGGCGTCGTGTGGCCCGGCGCCGTGCGGTTCTGGCGCGACTTCAGGAGATGCAGGCTGAAGGGACCGAGACGATCGTGCCCGAGCGTCATTCGAATCTCTTTCGCCTGGGCCAGTCCATCAGCGGGTTTCGGCCCGCCGGCGGCAATATGGGGCGATTACTCTCCGACTCCAATGCGACGATCGATTCGATCGTGGCCGACATCGATGCGGCAGAGGAACACGTCCATCTACTTTTCTACATTTGGCTGCCGGACAATAACGGCTGCAAGGTCATCGAAGCCCTGAAGCGCGCCGCCGCGCGCGGTATCCCGTGCCGGGCGATGGCTGATGATCTGGGGTCGCGCACGCTGATCCGCTCCGATCATTGGCAGGCCATGCGCCGGGCAGGCGTGCGGGTGGCCAACGGGCTGCCGGTCGGCAACCCTCTGTTACGGCCCTTCATGGGCCGCATTGACCTTCGAAACCACCGTAAGATCGTCGTCATCGACGGTCGCATTACCTATTGCGGCAGCCAAAACTGTGCTGATCCGGAATTTCTGGTAAAGGCACGCTACGCCCCTTGGGTTGATGCGATGATGCGCTTCGAGGGCCCGATTGCCCGCCAGAACCAGTTATTGTTCGCCAGCGACTGGATGTCCCGTCTGGATGAGGATCTGGAAGGCCTCTTTCGCGAGCCCCACCTCCTGGCCAAATCCGATGCAATGCCCGCACTGGTGATCGGAACCGGACCGACGGCACGATTTTCGGCCATGCCGGAAATGTTTGAATCCCTGATGTATGCAGCGCAACGCGAACTCATCATTTCGACCCCCTATTATGTGCCCAGCGAATCCCTGCAAGGCGCGCTTTGCACGGCAGCCCGCCGGGGTGTGGATACGAAGATCATCTTTCCCGCCAGGAACGACTCCCGGATCGTGGGAGCCGCGAGCCGAAGCTACTACGCGGATCTCCTCGCCGCGGGCGTTGAGATCCACGAATATGTCGGTGGCCTTCTCCATACCAAATCGCTGACGCTCGACGGAGAAGTCACCTTGATCGGCTCGGCGAATATGGACCGCCGGAGCTTCGATCTGAACTACGAGAACAACATCCTGTTTTACGATCTCGATCTCACCGCCGCCATGCGGCAGCGCCAGCTTGACTACATCGCCCGCTCGACCCCCGTCACAACCAAGATGGTGGCTTCATGGTCCCTGTCACGGCGCCTTTGGAACAACAGCGTCGCCACGCTCGGACCCCTGCTGTGAGATCGCTCAGCCCTGGAGAGCCCGAAAAGTCGCTTGCTTCCTATGTGGAGTGAGCCCTGCGGTACGCTGTCAACGCACCCATCTGACGAACCGGACGATCACTTCCTCGGCGATGAGCATGGCGACGACCACGATAATCAGCGGAACCACGCCGTGCAGCATGCCTTCAAAGCGAACCCTATCCCCAAACACAAAGGTGATCACTTCCAGGATCACGAACTTGGATAGGAACAGCACCACCCATGCGCCGAAGAATCGCATGAACTTCATGAAGGCACCTTGCCTTGCCTGGAAGAACACGGCGACCTGATGCTCGATGGCGATAGTCCCCTTCAGAAGGGCCTGCAACAAGATGGCGGCGAGCAATGACACGCTGAAGGAAGAGACTGTGACGCTGTCCGAAAATTCATCGAACAGGTTCAGGACCACGAGGTCGATCAGGACTCCGAAGAGATAGCGTATGATCAATCGCTGGCGGTCGGTTGGCATTTCGGCCGTGGCCGGCAGAAAACCGTGGATTTTGTCAGCCATGACGTCCCCTTGTAAAACACCCCGCCGAGTGGCGCGAATTTCCGCATTACTTTAGCATCGGCCGTTTCGACGCGCCACGTAACTAACGGTAAGTATCGTGGGGCCACCGGCCCCAGTGCCGAAAAGATCGCCAGCTTACCGTGGTGGCGGAGGATTGAGACGCGATCCTACGGCGGCATCGTCGTTAGCAATTCTGCTCCCGGAATTGCGGCCCCTTCGAAGTCCTGCCACCACGTAACATACATACTGATTGTGGCACGGATGAACAGTCCGTGCGTATGGTTGCGCGCTTGCCGCAAAGCTCGCATTGGCTCCGACAGGCAAGGAAGCGGACTGGATCCAGACCATGCCCGGCAAAGGCTGGAACCCGATGCTGCCTCTACGGCTCGCTCGACCCGTGGTTCGATAAGAGGTGGCGGCCGAGGGAGATCGGACTGGTGAAATGAACCTCCGAGCGACGCTCCAGAATGAGCACGGCAGTAACGATCCCACAAAACGAGCATTCGTGAGCAAAGAACGGCAAACAAAGGGAAGAGAATACTATGCGAAACTTCATGACACTCATCGCGGCAACCGCAGTAGCACTTTCGTCTGCGACGGCAGCCTACGCACAAACACAAAATCCGCTTCCCAAGGCCAGCGATGTGCTCGTCCGATACGGGGACGACGTCGAGGGCTGGACGGTCTATGCAAATCAAACCCGCGGAGATTGCTTGATCGTGCGCCAAGATGGACCAAGTGCGGTGCAAATGGGCGTTACCGCAAATCAGGAGGTCGGGTATCTTGGCGTGTTCACGAAGGTGGATATCGGCCTTCAGAACGGGACCAAGTCGGACATCTTCGTCTCCATGGACGGCCATCTCTATAAGGGTGTGGCCACCAGCACCAGCGGCGAACTCAAGGGCGGATATTCTGGCGGCTACATCTTGACCGACGACCCGAAGTTCAAGCGCGACGTGGCGAAGAAATACAAAATGACCGTGTTTCCGGACACCAAGGGGACCTTCGTCGTCGATCTGAAGGGGACTTTCAAGGCAATGGCAGTGGGCCGCAAATGCCTCAAGCACTGACCGCCGCCAGGCAATATTCCCACCCATTTCCGCTACTGGCCGCAGCCAGCATCGGTTCAGGGATATGCGAATTTAAGGCAAGCGCTTCACCCCCAACGTGGTGACGGATATAGCATATCCGCGGCTCGGTTCGCGACTGTCGGCCGTGAGAAGCGCCGCCATCTACCAAGCGTCCGCTTTCCAACGGGCCATCAAACACAGCGGCAATCTGGTCGACGGCAGCCGACCAAAGGCGATACGTTGAAGTTGCATTTTCTACCGGGAACGGCATGGTCGGTGGCTATCCGACCAAAGGCGCCATCGCTGCGTCGAGGACAGTCCAGCATGACCAGCAACAGCATCCGCTACGTCTTATTGATGCTCGTTGAGACGGCCGCGACGATGTTCTTGTTTTTGACGATTTTCCCAATCTTCCGGCAAGTGATCACGCGATTGGGAGAACTACAGGATATCAGCCCCTATCAGCAGTCCGCGGTGGTTTGTGGTGCGCTCGTTCTGCAGGCCTGCTACTGGGTCAGGTTTCGCTGGGTTGCGATCCCCGCACCGTTTCGCAATGCCTTGGTGAGGCACCTGTTCCTGTTTGCCAGCCGGGTCAGCTTCTTCTTTGGCGGCGCTTTGTTTTCGGTCCTCTTTTTCCGCCACGTGCCGGAACTCGATCGGTTCCCTTCTGTCATTCAAGGAGCCGTCAAGCTGTTGGAAGTCCTGCTGGTTCTGTTCAGCCTGTTTTGCTATTCGCTCGAAATAGAACGGTTGGGCAGGGCAAGGGAAGACCATTCCTCCGCATCCGGCCGCACCAGATAATTCAGGCCGACCAAATCCAGTCCGTTACAAGGGTGCCGATGGTCGGCGGCCTTGCCTGCCTGTCAAACGTATGGAGCGGCTTCAGGCATTGGCAGGTCTCTGGAACAATTTCGGATCGACGACGTTTCGTTTAGTTAATGACGACGTTTCGCATACGGCAAATTGCCACCAGCGAGGACTCGATCATGAGGTTCCTGTCAGGCATAGCGACCTCCCTGGTCGCGACTTTTGCACTAACCAGCACTGTTCCAGTTGATGCCGCGCCGATCTTCGTGCCCAGGGCACAAGGCGCGCAGTCCGATGTCATCCAAGTTCGGGATGGCTGGTACAGGGGCTATCGCGGCCACCGCCACTACCACCGGCACAACGACTTCTGGGCCCCCGGCGGAGCATTTGTCGCCGGAGCGCTGCTCGGCAGCGTGATCGCCAACAACAACGGCTACTACGGCGGGTACTACGGAAGCGGCTTCTACGCCGATCCGTATTACGGCGGACCCTACTATGGCGATCCCTATTACCGCGACCGGTACTATGTCGATCCGTATTACCGCGACCGGTATTATGGCGACCGCTATTATGGCAATGGGTATCACTCAAACAGATCCTATCGCCCATGCTCGCCCAGAGAGGCGGATTCCGGCAATTGTTACTAGCGTGGCGCGACGGGGCCCGTCGCGACACAGTCTACCGCCTATCGCGAATTTGACCTTGATGTGCCCACATGCCATCATGGAATGGTAGCTGGACTGCGAAGACAAGACTTCTTGCCGCGGCGGCCGATCCCCTTCAACGTGCGGCTGGCAGCCTGCCTCAGGCATCTACCTATGCTGATTTCCGCCTTGCGGTTGGTGGGCATGAGCCCAACGAACGAGATTGGCAAGACGTCGATTTGCTTAGGTGTTCAATTCTCGAACGGTTTCGGGTGGAGGATCAAATGGCCAAGGACGTAGACATAAATGCGATGCCGCCGAGTGCTGAGCAACTGCGAATGGCTCTTCTAAAGGAGCAGATGGCGGAGGTAGACAAGCAGGAAAAGCTGCGAGCGCGAGAAAATCAGGAACTCACGAAGTTCACAGACAGTTTCCTGAAGGACCAGGTGAACGAGGATGAAATCGCGATGGTCCGTCGCTTGGTGATGAACGCTGTCAAGAATGGCAAGTACGAAGCACTGGTATACAGCTTCCCTTCGGCCCTTTGCACCGACAGTGGCCGAGCCATCAACAGCGCTGATCCGCAATGGACCGAAACCCTCCAGGGTAAAGCCAAGCAATTCTATCAGCGCTACCTTGAAATTGCGAAGCCGCAAGGTTACAGGCTCAAAGCTATGGTTATCAACTTCCCAGGCGGAATACCTGGTGACATCGGCTTCTTCCTAAATTGGGCGCCGGAACGTAAATAAAAACCAGTGCTGGTTCCGAAGCGGGTCAGAACACGTCCGGCACCAGGTTGCGCGGAGCTGCATCATCCGCGAAGTCGTCGGGCCGCTTCTGGCGTTTGCTGAAGTTGGGTTTTTCGAACTCGACGACCTCATAGGGGATTGAGCTCAGGATGTGCGAAATGCAGTTGATGCGCGCGCGCTTCTTGTCGTTCGACGGCACGATCCACCAGGGCGCATACTTTGTGTCTGTCGCACGGATCATTTCGTCGTAGGCACGGGTGTAATCCCACCAACGGTTGTACGATTCGACATCCATCGGGCTCAGTTTCCACTGTCGAAGGGGATCGTCGGCCCGCTGCCGGAAGCGCCGCTCCTGTTCTTCCTCACTCACGTCGAGGAAGTATTTGAGCAACGTTATCCCGCTTTGTACAATGGCGGCTTCAAAAGGCGGTGCCAGTTCGAGAAAGCGTCGCGCCTGCTTGTCGCTGCAGAAACCCATGACGCGTTCGACGCCGGGACGATTGTACCAGGAGCGGTCGAATATCACGATCTCGCCTGCCGCAGGAAAGTGCGCGAAGTAGCGCTGCATATAAATCTGAGTCTTTTCGCGATCCGTCGGAGCCGGCAGCGCGACGACCCGGAACACCCGCGGGCTGACCCGCTCGGTCAGGCGCTTGATCACCCCTCCCTTCCCGGCGGCGTCACGGCCCTCGAAAACGATCGCAATGCGGGCACCGGACTTCTTCACCCAGGCTTGAAGGTGAGCAAGCTCAACATGCAACCGGGCGAGTTCTTTCGAATACTTTTTCCCTCCCGGTTTCTCCTCGACATGCTCAGATACGACGGCCGACTTGTTCTTCTTCTTACCCATGGTTTCCTCCCTTCAACACAACTCACAAGGGGCAAATTCCTTGAACTGTCATGCCCGGATTTCGAACGCATGATACGCGTCTTCGAGAATGTCGAAGGCCATGTCGGAGCCAATGCGCTCGATCACGCCGGCCCGAACAAGGATATCGCGCGCTTCGGCGTGAAGCTCCGCTAGGCCAAGCCTGATCCCGCGATTGCGCAATTCGTCACATAGCTCCTCCAGCATTGCCGCTGCCGAGCTGTCGATCTGGGAAATTGCACTCGCGTCAATCAGCAGCCAGCGTGTGTCGGCCGGCAGTTCTTCGGCAATGGACCGCAGGCGCGATGCGACGTAATCGGTGTTAAAGAACAGCAGGCTGCCCTGAATAAGGCATACGGCGAGGCCGGGCACCTGACTGGCCTCGGGCGTTCGATGCAGTTTGTAGAAGCCGTCATGGCCTGGAACACGGCCGAGCATGGCGTCGCGGGGAAACATGAGCTTGCGCAGAACATAGGCCAGCGTCGCACCGATCGCGATGACGACCCCGTTGAGGACGCCCAGCCCGATCGGACCCCACATCGCAATGAGCGCGAAGACGAACTCCATGCGGCTGATGCGCCAAATCTGCCTAAGGGCGGCGAGATCGATCAGGCCGATTGCAGTAGCCGCAAGAATCGCCCCGAGCGCAGGGATCGGGATAATCCTTAGGGCAGGCCCGAGAAACAGCAGGGTCGCGATCAGGGTCGCGGCGGCCACGATGCTCGTCACTTGCGAGCGGCCACCAACGGACAGGTTGACCGCCGTGCGCGAGTCGGAGGCCGTAACCGGGAAGGCGCCGAAAAGGCCCGCGCCTATGTTCGCAGCGCCAAATCCGATGAGTTCGCGGTTTGGATCGACCGGGTAGCCGCCTATTGCCCCAAAGCTACGGGCAGTAATGATGCCGGCGCCGTAGCTCACGAGGAAGATTGCCGCAGCGCCGAAGGCCAACGTTTGGATCGGAAGGCCAGCGATCCCCGGCAACGACAACGAGGGCAACCCCGTCGGGATATCGCCGACTACGGCAATGCCGCGTCCTTCAAAGTCAAAGACGGCCGAAAGCACTGCGGAGAGGACCACAACCAGCACTGGCCCGGGAACCGGAAAACGCATGATCCGTGCGATCTGCAACAAACCGAACATCCCCAAGGCCAGCAGGAGAGACGGCCAATGGATCGATCCGGCCTTGCGCAGAAGTTCAAGCACCGGCCCGAGCAGGCCTTCCGCCTCGATCTTGACCCCGGTGAAGCGGCCGATTTGTCCGATCAGGATCGAAAGCGAGATGCCGATAAAGAATCCCGTCAGGATGGGACGCGACAGGAAGGTTGCAAGAATGCCGAGCCGGAGCACCCACGCTGCCAGGCAAAACAAACCGACGCCAAGCGCGAGGATTGCGGCGACCGCAGTGCGGTCCACCGTGAGTCCTGCAGGTAAGCTCGCCGTGACGGCGACCAAAACCGCCGCGAGCACCGTCATCGTTGCCGCGTCCGGACCGACTATGAGCTGACGCGAGGGGCCAAAGATCGCGTAGGCGATCAGTGGCGCGATGCAGGCGTAAATGCCGGTCTCAGGCGGCAGCCCCGCTATCGCGGGATACGCAATGGCACTGGGAAGCCCAACCGCGGCAACTGCGAGCCCGGCGGAGACATCGCTCCGCACCCAGCCCGGTTGATAACCGGAAAGGCTTGTGAGCACGGGAAGGCGCAAGCCCACCGGGTTTAATCCTTAGCTGGCATAGCAATTTTATTAGCACAGGTAGTCTACAGCCTTGTAACAAGTCTGACAACAATCGGCCATGAGAGAGATCGAGCTAAAATTCGTTATCGACGATCAGGGGACGAGGCAGCTTAGAGCATGTCTGAAGGCGCTCAGTCTGGGTAATGGCAGTCTGAAAATTAGAACGCTCAGCAGTATCTACTTAGACACCACCGAAGGCACGCTGAAGAAAGCAGGGATAACACTCAGGCTTCGGCGTGACGGGCGGCGCTGGGCACAGACCGTCGAGACCAAAGCTGTGCTGCACTGCGGTCTTTCGCAGGTTACTGAAGTGGAGAACCCGGCTCCGGGCGGACGGCTATGTCTGGAAGCGATCCCAGACGTAGCGATCCGGGAAGAAATCATTCGACGCGTGATTGGCGCGCCGCTCAGGCCGGTCTTCGAGACCATGATCAGGCGTTCCGCCAACGAGTTGTCTCTAGAGGACGGCACGCGTGCGGAACTGGCAATCGACATCGGCGAAATCCACGCCGGGGAGCACTCGGCCGAGTTGCGTGAACTCAAGATCGAACGCATCGAGGGCAGCCTGGGCGGACTGTTTGACATTGCACATCTCCTGTTCTTGAAGGGGGCTTGAGGTTCTCCCGCCTTTCCAAGGCGGCGCGCGGCTATCTGCTCGCGGAGCAGGGATGGATCGACCCGCCGCTCGCGCCCCGGAATTGCGCTCGATCGGGCTCAGATCGCCGAGCAAGCGGCACGCGACGTCCTTCGCGAGTGCGTCGATCAGATCGCCACAAATGTCGTGGTGATCCGGAAGCTGGACGATCCCGAAGGCCGCACCAGTTGCGGATCGGCCTGCGCCGATTGCGAAGCGCGTTCTCTATCTGCGCTTCCGTTCTGAAGAGCCCGGAAATGACGCGGCTCAACATGGAAGCCCGCTGGCTTGGTCGGGAGGTTGGGCGTCTCAGGGACCTCGACGTGGTGGCGAACGATATCGTGCGGCGGGAGGCCGAGGTCCACACGGATGAACCGGGTCTGCCGGCCCTTGCCGATGCTCTCTCGCGGCAGGCAGGGGGACAGCGTGATCACCTTCGCAAACTCCTCCCCGAGGCGCGCGTGCAGGCGTTCCTGATCGACCTGGCGCGGTTCGTGGAGACGCGAGGCTGGCTCGTTCCTGAGGATTCTGGCCAGATCGAACGGCTTGCAGCGCCGCTCGTCGAGCTGGCAGGCAAGGCGCTGAACAAGGGCTCGAAGAAAGTCAGCAAGCGCGCGCACCGACTTGAGACCTTGACGGTTGAGCAACGCCACGATCTGCGGAAGGAGCTGAAGACGCTGCGCTATGCGGTTGAGTTCTTCTCTCCCTTGTATCCCGTGAAACATGCGGAACCATTCCTGAAGCAATTGAAGAAACTTCAGGCGGTCTTCGGCGGCCTGAACGACGCGGCGACGGTCAGAGCCATTTTGACGGAGGCGGAAGCGCCTGGTGCCGACGATCCAGCCGCGCAACGCGTCATCGGATGGGTGATCGGGGCGAGCCAGGCGCGCCGAATTTGGCTGGGCTGGCGCAAAAGCCTTGTGGGAAAACCTGGACGAGACGCGCCCCTTCTGGAAGTGACCCGGCACGTTCCCGCATGGTCTTGCCGCCAATCATGATAGACCCGCTCGGCGTTGGCCCTGGCCTGCGCTAGGCCTAAACTTGCCAGATGGCACTATATGCGCGAAACTTGGTTTTCGAAGAGCCGCTCATAGAGCGGATGTGGGAATAGCGTGGTTGTCCTCACCACCGTCACAACCGAGCGATCAAGAATAACGGCAAGCAAAGTGGGGGTCCCAAACTATGGCATATGTCGCGTCTTGGCGGAATCCTCGCGTGAAGGCGCGTGGTATGGTCACAAGAGCAGCTTTCGCCGCTATTGCGTTATCGCAGGTAGGGGCGATCGCGCATGCCGGCGAGGGATCTTTTGATGACTTTCCCTTCTTAGTCCATTGCGAGGTTGGCGGCCTGCATCGTGCTTTCTATTTGTCCACAATTGGCCACGACGGGGTTGCCGTCTATATTTCGCCAGACAGGCAGGCCGGCACCATAACTGTAAAAGGCAAGGCCGATCCGGTGGGTGGAGCCGGGTCGGGAAGTTGCGCGGGAAAAACACTTGAGCAACTACGATCGACGGGTCAAGCATATGACTTGAAACACTGACCTTTGAGGAATGCTGTCTTTTTCTTTGACCTAGTATCTCATCCAGGACACCGGCGAAGGCCGGCTGAATGCGCGGTCTTCGTATCCATGCCTTGGAATGCGCAAAAAGTCGAAATTAGGTCCTGCAACGAAGGTACTTAACTGCGTCCCGTCGTCAGTGGCGAGGCGAGCCTTTCCTGGTCGCCCGGGGATGGATTCGACCCCTTCGAACGGCCTCGCAGTCAGAAAGTTACTCTGCCCTCCACGTAACTTACGTTCCGCCGCCGGCTCGGTCCGGTAGTCTCGGGACAACACGAACCAATAAACGGGATGGAACGCCGGCTGGCAGACGAAAGCGGTCTCGGCGGTGGTGTGCCGGTTCCGTGGCATATCGGGGGTCCTCTCGTTGCCGCCGCGGTTCATCGCAGGGAGGGAGAAAATGGGCAGTCGATTTCGGCGGCATCTGCTGAAAGTGTCGCTGGCGGCATTGGCGATGCTGGCGGCACATGGCCGGTCCCTTGCGGCTGACCTCCTCATTGCAATGCCGAACTGGCCCTCTGGCCAGGCGGCGGCCAACATCATCAAATACGGCATAAAGGAAAAACTCAACCTGGACGCCGACGTGCGCGAGATGGGCTCCATGACCGCATTCGCCGGAATGGATACCGGGGAGGTCGACGTCTATCCGGAAGTCTGGCTTCCCAATCTCGATTCACTCGTCAAGAAATACGTCGACGGGCGCAAGACTGTGGACCTCAGCCCCAAGGGTGTGTCGGCGACGCAGGGTATTTGCGTGACGCGCGAGACGGCTGACAAATATGGCGTCAAGGACATTTCAGATCTGGCCGATCCGAAAAAAGCCGCCGTGTTCGATACCGACGGCGACGGCAAGGGCGAAATGTGGATTGGCGCGCTGGGCTGGTCGTCGACGAGCATCGAGAAGATCCGAGCCAAGAGCTACGGTTATGAAAAAACGATGACGCTCCTTCAAATGCCGGAAGACATGGCCATGGCCGCAGTCGATGCGGCCGCGGCAACCGAGCAACCGATGGCATTCTACTGCTACAGTCCGCACCATATGTTCAAGCTCCATGATATCGTCCAATTGACCGAGCCGAAACACGATCCCGCCAAGTGGCACATCGTGATGCCGAGCGACGACCCTGACTGGCTTACGAAATCGGAGGCGCCGGTGGCGTGGGACGCATCACATTTCTACATCGGGTTTGCGTCATCGATGGCGACGCGCCTGCCGAAAGTGGCGGCCTTCCTCTCCCATGTCGACTTCACCCCAGACGAGGTCACCGAGATGAGCTACGCATTGCAGGTCGATCGGCAGGATCCTGCCAAGTTCGCGCAGGCCTGGATTGCAAATCATCAAGACCGGCTTAGCGCCTGGTCGAAATAGGGACAGGGACGACGATGACCCTTTCGCTCGCAAACCGGTCCGTCACTTCGAAAAGCAATGATTGCAGAATGGCTGGCCGCTGCTTCGTCTTTGGCGCAGCGCTTGTCATGACAGCGATCGGCGCGACATTGGCGTATGCCGCCCAGACGCAGGTATTCGATCCGCAGACCCATAAATGGGTCGACTACGACAAGAAGAAAGCGCGAAAATACTATGCCGCCCACAAGGAGGTGCCCGAGGCATTTCGCCCGCAGATGGTCAAGTTCCGAACCGCGGAGGCGCCCGGTACGATCATCATCGATGGCAACAAGCATTTTCTTTACCTTGTGCAGTCAGGTCAGCAGGCCATGCGCTACGGCATCGGTGTCGGTCGGGAAGGCTTTGGATGGGCCGGCATCGTGCGCGTCGGCCGGATGGCGGAATGGCCGACCTGGACACCTCCGGCCGAAATGGTCGCTCGTGATCCGAAGGCGGTCAAATATGCGGCAGGCATGCCCGGAGGTCCCGACAATCCGCTCGGCGCCAGGGCGCTCTATCTCTACGAAGGCGATCAGGACACGATCTACCGGATACACGGCACGCCGGAGCCCTGGACGATCGGGCTCGACGTGTCATCAGGGTGTATCCGGATGCGGAACGACGACATCACTGACTTGGCATCCCGCGTCAACGTTGGCGCCAAGGTCATCGTTCTGATGCAGGGGGCGGCCCTTTACAAGGGTGTGTGAAGCGACATTCGAAGAGGGACAAGCAATGTCGGCAAAACGTGCAGTGAGAAGATCGATCCTGGTCGTAGCTGTGGGATTTATGGCGCAGAGCTTGAGCGCTTGCGTCAGCACGCCGCCGCCTGCCCCCGAGCACATGTCGAGGACRCAGGTTGAGACGGCTCCGGCGGATCTGCAGCTTCTTTGCGCCAACGCGGTCGCCAAGTCGAGCGGCGTCGATAGCGCCAAGATACTTCCGGTTTCCTCGAGCAAGATCGATTCCAAAACTTACCAGGTCGAGCTCGACGCCGGCGGCAAGAAGACAAGCTGCCTCGTGGACACCGACGGCGCCATCAAATCCGTTGAGCCCATCTGATCCGCTTCGGTCGGATTCTCGAGCGGTCGCTCCAGCGCCGGGAATTGGTGACAGTGTATGACTGGGCAAGGAGGCATAGATAATGCACCCGAACGCGCCGAATCCCGATCATGCGCTTCCGCGCTCGACCATGATCGATGCCGCACTTAAAATCGGACTTTTGGCCTTGCTGGTCTACGCCTGCAGCCGGATCATATTGCCTTTTGCCGGCATCCTGCTCTGGTCGGTGATCCTGGCGGTGATGCTGAATCCGCTGCACCTTCGTCTGGCCGTCCGGCTTGGCAATCGGTGGTCGGCGGTGCTGATCGGCCTGGTCAGCGTTGTGCTGATGCTGGTGCCGATGATCACAGTGGTGACGTCGCTCGGGTCTTCGATATTTTCGCTTGTCGCGGCCTTGCAAAACCACACTTTGACCGTGCCGCCGCCGCCGCCATGGCTTGCAGACCTGCCGCTGTTCGGCCAGAAACTGACGGAGACCTGGGCGCTCGTCGCCACCAACACGCCGGCGGCGCTTGCCAAATATGGCCAGATGTTGAGCGGGCCAGCGACATCGCTGATGTCGTTCGCTGGCGGCCTGGCCGCTGGTGAATTGTCGTTTGTCCTTTCGTTCGCGATCGCCGCGGTGCTTGTCGCCTACGGCAAGGGTGCCGCCGAATTCGCCAGGCGCCTGTTGGAACGTATCACCGGCAGCACGGCACGCGGGGCTCACCTGGTTACGCTGACCGCCGCCACGATCCGCGGCGTGGCCGTGGGCGTGGTCGGCGTGGCGGTGATCCAGGCGTTGCTCGTCGGCATCGGCTTCTTCGCTATTGGCGTTCCGGGAGCCGGACTTTTGACGCTCGCAACGCTTTTGCTGGCCATTGTGCAGGTACCGGCGGTGCTGCTGACCCTGCCGGTCATGGTTTATGTCTTTTCGACGGAAGCAACCACACCGGCGATCATCTTTGCGGTCTGGAGCCTTATCGCAGGGCTCAGCGACAATGTCCTCAAGCCATTGATGCTCGGCCGCGGACTGGAAGCGCCGATGCCGGTAATTCTGATTGGTGTCATCGGCGGCATGCTTGTCGACGGTCTGCTCGGCCTGTTTGTGGGTCCGGTGCTGCTGGCCGTCGGCTATGTGCTGCTCAATGAATGGCTGCACCAGCCTTCGGTCGAAGACGGGCCACGGATCGAGGGTCCAGCGGCATGATCACGGTTCTTGTGGTCGGCTTGCTGGCGATGTCGGTATGCCTTGCACTGCAGGCTCTGGCATCGATGCTCGCTGCGCGCTATTTCGCCAGGGTCACCAAACAACCGCTGGGTCCCAAGCCGTGGCGGTCGATCTTCCTGCAATTCTCGATACTGATGATCGTGCTCATGATTGGCAACATCGTCCAGGTCGTGTTCTGGGCGCTGCTCTACAGGTCGCTAGGTGCTTTTGAGGACTTTGAAACGGCGGTGTATTTTTCGGGCGTCACCTTCACCTCGCTTGGTTATGGCGACGTGGTTCTCAGCGGCCGCATGCGGCTACTTGCGCCACTTCAGGCCGCCAATGGCCTGATGATGTTCGGGGTTACCACGGCCCTCTTCATCGCCGCTGTCCAGCATGCCACGGCCAAGTGGACCGCGGCGCATCCGGCCGGCGCGCAGGATGCAGGTTGAAGCTCTTCATGCCAAGGGGCGCGCTTCAACGGCCGAGGCATTGGCGAGATCGAGCAGCCGCCAACCTATGGTGTACCGCGTGGACGTCCGATGGCGCGAGCAGCTAAATCAATGTGCGACATCCGCAGTTGTTACCACGTAAATAACGTCCCAGTTGGCTGGAACCGTCAAAAGACTGTGTATAGTGTGAAGCGCCGGAGGGGGCGCCTACGCAATGAAAACCGGAACGCCGGTAAGTCATGACTACTCGCGCCTGCGCGCGCGGGTCCGCATGCCGGCTTGCCTGGGCCGAAGCTGACATGGAAGCAGGCGTCCGTCCGCGGCGTGATGCCCGCTTGGTCTGACAAGGGAGAAGATACCATGGCGTCCGATGCAACCGGAACCTCTCAAGACAACACCGCTGACGGCGCCGATACACAAGCGACGAAGAGGAATCCGCTGCGCCGGGTCGCCCTTGTCGTGCTGCTGCTGGCTTGCCTCTTGTTCGTGGTAGCGGTCTTCATGGAAAGGCGAACGCCTTCTTCATCGCAGGCGACGGTCAGCGCGTATGTCGTCGGTATTGCGCCGGAGGTCACCGGCCGGGTCATCGAAGTGGGCGTGGCTGACAACAGCGGCGTGAAGCCTGGCCAGATGCTGTTTCGCATCGATCCGCAGCAATACCAACTGGCCGTCGCGGAGGCCGAAGCACGGCTTGCCCGAGTGGGTCAGACGATCGGCGCTTCGACAGCCTCCGTCGATGCCGTCCAGGCACGCCTCGTGGAAGCAAGGGCAATTCGCGACAACGTCCAGGACCAGGCCAGCCGGGCCATGGAACTCGTCAAGCGCGGCGTCTATGCCAAGGCGAAGTACGATGAGGCGAAGGCGGCGGTGGACCAGGCAAATGCCTCGGTCGTCGCCGCTGAAGCGGACCTCAAGAAGGCGCAGGAAGAGCTTGGACCCGCCGGCGCCGACAATCCGCAACTGAAAGAGTCGCTCGCCGCGCTTGAACGCGCGCAGCTTGATCTCTTACGCACCACGGTCCTGGCGCCGGCGGAGGGCGTCGTCACCAACCTGCAGCTTTCCGTCGGAGGCGTTGTCAGCGCCGGCCAGAGCGCCATGACCTTCATCGACGTCGGCACGGTGTGGATCACCGCAGCGTTCAAGGAAAACAGCCTCGAAAACGTCGCAGCCGGCAACCACGCGGACGTCTTGTTCGACCTCTTGCCTGGCCAGGTTTTTGGGGCGACGGTCGAGAGCGTCGGGATGGGCGTGGCGCAGGGAAGCGTCGACCCCAAGACCGGGTTGCCGAAGATCTCCACTGAAAGCGGATGGGTGAGAACGCCACAGAGCTTTCCGGTCCGCCTGATCCTCGACGAGGGCAGGCCGAAGGGTGTGCGCTACGGGTCGCAGGTGAACGTGGTGATCTACACCGGCGACAATCCGGTGACCAACGCGATAGGCCGCATCTGGATGCGCGTGTTGTCGGTCCTGACCTATGTCAGCTGACGGCGACCTTGCGCACGCCAATGCCAAGCGCAAGGGTCTGCGCATCGCGCTGGCCGTAGCCGTCGGCTTCACGTGGTCGGTTCTGTCGGGGGCGATCCTCCCCTTTCTGGGACCATTGTTCGCGGCGCAGTTCCTGATCTCCAGTTCCCGCCCGCTGCAGCTGAAACAGGCCCTGGGAATGGCGATCCTCATTGTTGTTGCCGGCGCGCTTCTGCAGGCCGTCGCGGTGCTGACAGGCGACCGGCCGCCGGTCCTGTTGCTGCTGCTCGGGCTCGTCTATTTCGTGTGTTTCTACCTGCAGGCGAACGGCAAGGGTGGCGGGGCGATCTTTCTTGTCCTGGTGGTCGCCGTGATGGTGCCGCTGCTGACAGTGCTCAATCGCGATCTCGGCGATTCCATCCTGTCCATCCTTGTACAAGGCGTGGTCAGCGGAGCGATCCTGATGTGGATTGCCCATGCGATCATACCCGACCGAGGCAGCACCGATGTTCAGGCCCCGGTTCCTGCTGCAAACCCTCGCGCCGCGCGTTATGCTGCCGCAAATGCCACCATTCTGCTGATCGCCGTGCTGGCTTGCCTGACACGGGACGGCCTTGCCACGGCGATCGTCATTCCGATCACGGTCGCATCGCTGCTGTCACAGCTCGATGTCATCGCAAGTGCGAGGGCGGCGTTCGGCCTCGTCATGGTCAATCTCCTCGGAGGCGTGGTTGCATCGTTTGCGTTCGCATTGCTGCAGGTTCATCCCACGACCGCCTCGCTGTTTGTCCTGGTGCTGCTCGCCGGCCTGGTCTTCGGCGGCCGCGCCGCGCTGAGCAATCCTGCCGCCAAGCTCTACGCGGGCGCGCTGACAATCTTCCTCATCCTGTTTGGAACCGGCGTCTCGCCCTTGCCGGGATCGGCAGCGGAATCCTTTGCCACGCGGGTCAACTACATACTTGTGGCTGTCGCCTATACGATCTTCATGACGGCGTTGCTCTGGCCAGGACCGAGGCGCGGCGCTGAAGACAGGGTGTCGTCATAAAGCGCTTATGACCGCTCGGGCCGTATGTCTTTTCCGTTTCATCCCGGCCTCGCCTTAGCGGTATTCCGCTCCGCCGAAGCAGCCGAGCAAAGGCCTGGCCGATCGCCATCGAAGTCGCCGGCCGGCACGCCTGCTTCGGCGCCCAAAGAGACCTCATCGTTGGGACGCAGCCGATCCTCCGCGTCGCGCCTCGAACGCTATTATTGACGCGGACATTCGATCCGAAAGATGGCCTCGATCTCGACTGATCCGTTGGCAGGGTTTCCCAGTTCTGCACGTAGCATACAGTTACTTACCTTCCGCATCGGCAGGTAATGCGCCAACGTAACGCCAAGGCAAGTAGCATTCGCCCGGACTCGGCGACAGAACATCGCTGACCACCAGGTTCACATACCTTGGAGGGACGACAATGGAGATCAGGTTTCCGCGCTGGCCCGTTGGCACCGTGGCCATAATGGCGTTCTTGATGTGCTCAGGTCCTGCCTCTTTCGCGGTCGCCCAGGATCAGCCCGCTGCTACAGCTGGCGCAGCGGCCACCCAAGCCCCCGAACCGCTCGACGAGGATGAACTCGAAATCTTGGTGGCGCGAATTGCGCTCTACCCCGATGAACTTGTCGCGGTCATTTCCGAAGCGTCGCTTTATCCATTGCAGATCGTGGAAGCGAGCCGGTTTTTGGATCAGGTCGCCAAGAAGCCTGGCCTGAAACCGAAGGAAAGCTGGGACGGCAGCGTCATCTCACTGCTCAACTATCCCGACATCGTCAAAATGATGAGCGACGATCTGGAGTGGACCCAGTCGCTTGGCGACGCACTGACGTATCAGCAAAAAGATGTTCTGGTCGCCATACAGCAGTTGCGCGACACGGCTGTCGCCAAAGGCGTGATCAAGTCCGATGACAAGATCAAGGTTGTCGAGGAGAACGACAATGTCGTCATCCGGTCCGCTAGCGCGGACAAGGTCTATGTTCCACGATATGAGCCTGAAATGCTCTATGCCACCGACTATCCGGTTGCTCCGATCTCCTATTATCCAGACCCCTACCCAAGTTATTATTATCCCACCGCGCCCTATTTCGCGGCCTTCGTGACTGGCGCCGTCTGGGCAGCGGCGGTGGACTGGAATGGTGGGGGTGTGTGGGGAGGGCGCTGGAACGGCAACGATATCGATATCGACTGCAACAACTGCTTCAACAACATAAACGGCAAGGTCAATTTCAATGACGTCGACTGGAAAAACGTCGACCGTTCCAAGATAAGTTTCGACAAAAACCAATTCACCAAGATCGACAATACGAGCATCGGCAATCGCGTTAAAACGAACGATCGCAATAATATGCGCGACAAGGCATCCGAATTGAGGAGAGGCCAGATCAGCGCGCTGCCTGGGAATTCGGCGAAGATGAAAGACATCCGCCAACGCCAAATCAAACAAGGCCTGAAAGCCAAGCCAGCAACAAGGCCGGATCTCAAGAGGCCAACTAACACCAGGCCAATTGACCGTCCTGCGATCAAAGCCTCTGGGAAAATTAATCGTCCGGTCGGCAAGCCGAGGCCCGCAGCGAGAGTGGACAACAGACCGAGGAATCCTTCGGGTCTTGGCAACGTCAGCTCGGGAAAACGTCAGCAGATAGCCTCCAACCGCGGTGCGAGAAGCATGGGAGGCGGAATTCGCAGCGGTGGCGGCGGCGGCCACAAGATGATCAGACAGGGTGGTGGCAGGCAGGGCGCTGGCGGGCGCGGCGGTGGCGGGCGCGGCGGTGGCGGGCGCAGGCGTTGATAAGTTTGGCGAGAGGAAAACCGACATGAAAACGTCCGTCCGGAGTCTTGTTCTACGTTCGCTGCTCGGTGCCGGAATGATCTTCAGCATTGGCGCGGGATCCGCAAGTTTTGCCGGCGCGCAGGAGGTGCACAGCCTCTCGGATTACGTGGCCAAGAAAGGCCCGCCGCTTTTCGATGATCCTTCAGCGGCGGTGGAAGCGTTCAAGTCGGTCCTGGCGAAGGATGATTTCGATGGACTGGCCGGACTGCTTGGGCTGGATGCCGCGAAGCTGCGGACAAGCGAAGGCGTGATGGATACCTACGCGCAGATCCGGCAAGGCGCTGCGAAGACGGTGATCGTGCGCGATCTTGGCGACCGCAAGGAACTCGATATTGGCGACAAGCTATGGACGCTGCCATTCCCGATCACCAAGGGTAAGGACGGCAAATGGGCCTTCGATACCCAGGCTGGCATTGAAGAGATCATCAACCGGCGTGTCGGCGAAAATGAGATCGCGGCGATCGAAACGGTCCGCGCCTACGTGGACGCTCAACGTGACTACGCTGCCGAAGACCACGATGGCGATGGCGTGCTGGAATACGCCCAGAAGCTGATCAGCAGCGAGGGCCATGCCGACGGACTGTATTGGCCATCCGACGAGACCAATGGCGTTAGTCCGGCAGGCGATTTCATCAACCAGGCAGCTCTCGACAAGGCAAAGAAGAGCAATGGCTATTTTGGCTATCGCTTCCGTATCCTGACGGGCCAGGGCAAGAATATCGCCGGTGGCGCCTACAACTACGTCATCAACGGCAACATGATTGCTGGTTTCGCGCTTCTGGCCTGGCCTGTGAAATATGCCGAGACGGGCGTCAAAACTTTTGAGGTCAATCAGCAAGGTATTGTCTACGAGGCCGACCTGGGCCCGAACACGGAGGCTGTGGCTGGAGGGATAAAGCTGTTCAATCCCGATGACAAATGGCAGGTGACCGGTGACTAAACCGTATGCCCTGTTGCCGATCCTGGCCCCGCTGCCAAAGGCACCTTCATGATCAACCAGAATTGGTGGCTCACGACCCTGCTGACAAAGCAGTTTAAATATTGTCCGCCACTAAATCGGTCGATCAAGTGCGACGTGTTGATCGTTGGCGGAGGAATGAGCGGCATAAGTGCGGCGGTGGAATTCCTGCAAAAGGGGTTCAGCGTCGTCCTGATCGAAAAGAATATCGTTGGCGGAAGTTCTTCGGGCCGCAGTGCCGGTTTCTTGACCCCGGACAGTGAACTGGAATTGCACCAGCTGGTTCGTAGATACGGAACCGATGCCGCGCGGGAAATATGGGAGATGCCCTGTCGTGGAATTGATCGCATCGTGCAGGCCATCAAGAAGAACGATGTTGAGTGCGGGTTGCTCGAACAGGATTCGCTCTTTCTAGGCCTTGGCAAGAGCGGGGAGGAAGCGGTCGTATCCGAAAGGGAATGCAGAGAGAGTGTAGGGTTTACGGATCAGAAAACCTACGATGCGAAGGAGCTGAAGGGCATTCTCGGTGCCGAGGGGTTCAGCGCCGGGATTCGGTACACTGGAACTTATGGCATCAACCCGTTGCTGTGTTTGCAAGGTTTCAAAGACATCCTTATCGACCAGGGCATGCAGGTCTTCGAAAGCACAGAGATGGTGCGGATTGAGGACCACACGGCATATACGCACGGAGGCAGTGTCACAGCAGACCGCATCATAATCGCGGTCGATAAGCTGGCGAGCTCCGTCAGTCCCTTGGCCGAGGAAATCTTTCATGCCCAGACGTTCATGAGCGTCACGGAACCCTTGACGGATAGGGAACTCGGCCTGCTGTTCCCGGGCGGAAAACAGATGCAGTGCTGGGATTCCAAGCTCGTCTATTCCTATTTCAGATTGACAGGCGATAACCGGCTTTTGTTGGGAGGCGGAAGCGCCATAACCACTTTTCTTCCGGGTGCCTATAATGGCCATTCAGTCATCAGGAATGTGATCAAGGATTTCAAGACGCATTTCCCCTTCCTGAAGGATTTGAACTTTAATCAATTCTGGCCCGGCCTCATCGATACGTCCCGGGATTTGCTCCCCATCATCGTGAAGCCACCGGCACAGCCGCACCTGCAGTTCATTCTTGGGATTGTGGGTCTGCCTTGGGCTGCGTTCTCCGGTAGTTTTGCAGCCAGAAACATTCTGGACGAAGCCGCCGAGGACTACGAGAAGTACTACCCATATTTTTCAAACCGTCGGCACTTTGCGCTTCCCAGTGGATTGGGAAAGATAATCGGCAAGCCAGCGCTTTTTTCTCTCACGAACAGCTGGGCGAAATTCTGGCAGGTGGACGCAAAGCGAAAGCCGGTCTCGATGAAGGATGAGTTTTAGCGACGTTGTGCCCATTCGAGGCTTGAAGATTGACGGGTTGGAGAAGTTCATCCGCCAGCAGGAAGCGGCTGGGATCGCTCATTGCAACGGGCGAGAAAGCCTTGCGAAAAGCAACAGACGCGGTGTGAAAGATATCGTAAAATGTGGACGTCTCTCGTCGCCGTTATTGCTGTTTTTGCCGTGGGTGGTTCGACTTTCGCTGCGAGCGTAGTCAACAAGGACAGCGAGATTCGCACGCTGAACGTAACGGATGGCGGCCGCAAGATGAAGCTGCCGCTGCATCCCGGCGAAACCGTGGAATTCTGCCCGAACGGTTGTTTCGTCACCTGGCCTAATGGTGACCTTGAGGCCTTGACCGGCTCGGAAACTATCGAGATTTCGGGCGGCGTCGCCCGGATCAAGTAAAGTCGGCGGCATGAGGAGTAGGTTTCGACGACGGGCGGCCCCGCTGCACTCCGAGCCGAAACGTTACGACACATGCCAGCAGTTGCGCAAAACAGAGGGTTCCGATACTTCATTTGGCAGTGTGGAGCGGCATGCCCATCAGTCCTCGGGGGCCACTATCGTGGCAGTCTGTATCGACTGATCGCATGGCGACAACGGTATTAGCCACCTTGTCGAGGTTGCACACTTGGGGGGCGTTTTGAGAACCGGCGTTACAAGTAAGTTGAAAGTCGGGCGTGCCACCAGCGCATTGCTCGCCTTTGCATTGGTCGGCCTGCTTTTCGGCTGCGCGTCCCGCCCGAAGAATGTCTTGGTGCCAGTGGCCGATACGTCCCCGTCATCCAGCAAGGTGGAGATGCTGGTGACGACGACGCGGGCTCGATCTGCCAATCCGGCCGAAATGTATACGGGCGAGCGCGGAAGCGCTCCGTCTTTTGCGGACATCACGGTGTCGATCCCACCGGCGTCCGTGCGCAAGGTCGGCGAGGTCGCCTGGCCCAAGAAGCTGCCCTCAAACCCTGCAACCGATTTCGCGGTTGTCAAAGCCGAGGAATTGACACGGGATGGCGCGAAGGAGTGGCTGCACGCCTCCGTCAGGAAGAGCCCGGACCACAGCGTGCTGGTCTTCGTCCATGGCTTCAACAATCGCTTCGAGGACTCCCTTTATCGCTTTGCGCAAATCGCCAAGGATACCGGCACCGACAGCGCTCCGATTTTGGTCACATGGCCTTCCCGAGGCAGTACACTGGCTTATGGCTACGATCGCGAGAGCACCAACTACACGCGAGATGCGCTCGAGACGCTGTTCCAGTACCTGGCGCGCGATCCCGACGTAAAAGAGGTTTCGATCCTCGCCCATTCGATGGGCAATTGGCTTGCTTTGGAATCCTTGCGCCAGATGGCCATCCGCAATGGCGGCCTGCCGGCGAAGTTCAAGAACGTCATGCTGGCCGCGCCTGACGTCGATGTCGACGTGTTTCGCACTCAGATTGCCGACATGGGCAAACAGCACCCCCAGTTCACCCTCTTTGTCTCGCAAGATGACCGGGCGCTTGCATTTTCTCGACGGGTTTGGGGCAACATCCCCCGGCTCGGCTCTATCAATCCGGAAGAGGCTCCCTACAAGGAAGAACTTGCCAGCGAGAATGTAACCGTCATCGATCTGACGAAGGTCAAATCCGGCGACAGTCTGAATCATGGCAAGTTCGCCTCGTCACCGCAGATCGTGCAATTGATTGGAACGCGGATGGCTGCCGGCCAGACCCTGACCGACAGCAGGGTGGGCCTTGGCGACACCATCGTGCAAGCGACGACCGGTGCGGCATCGGCGGCTGGCAGCGCTGCAGGCTTGGTGATTGCGGCTCCGGTTGCAATGGTCGATCAGAACACCAGGGAAAACTACGGCAATGAGGTCGAGAACCTGACCGGCTCTCCAAGCAGTAAGAAGACGAATGCTGCCAGCAAGAATTGCAACCTGCCGGCAGCATCCACAAAAGGGTGCAAGAAATAGCGATTCAACGAAACCAAGGCGGCAGCGAAGCTTATTGATGTCTCATCTCGAAGTTGCTTGAACGTTTCGTGAGAATGGAATTCAGAGGGCAGAGAGCGAGCCCACACCTGAAGCGACGCTTCTGCTGTTCCCATCTGGCTGGAGGGAAATGAATGCCTCGCATCGCTCGGATATTGCTCGCTATCATCCTGTCACTAGCCATTGCGATTTTGACTGCCTGGGCCGGACTTGCCATGTGGTATCGCCTGCCTGCGGCAGAGCTTGGACGGGCTGTGGCCTGCGCCCTTTTTATCTTGTTCGGCATCGGCACCGTCATTGCCCTCTTCAGCCGTTTTCGCTTCAGGGCGTTCGTCCTGTTTCTCGCTGCGTTCGCTGCGGTTCTGGTTTGGTGGAGCACCATCAAGCCTTTGGGCGACGCCGACTGGGCGCCAGATGTAGCCCGTCAGGTAACCGGGACGCGCGACGGAAACCTGTTGACGCTGAAAGACGTGCGCGACTTCGAATGGCGCAGCGACACCGATTTCACCGAACGTTGGACAAGCCGGACCTACGACCTTTCCACCGTTCAGAGCGCCGACCTCTTCATGTCCTATTGGGCTGGACCGAAAATGGCCCATGTCATCATGAGCTTCGGCTTCTCCGACGGTGAATATCTTGCTTGGTCTATCGAGGTGCGGCGTCGTATCGGTGGCGAGTTTTCGCCCATAGCGGACCTGTTCAAGAGCAGTCCCCTGGTCATTATCGCGGCCGACGAGCGAGACGTGGTCGGCGTCAGGTCAAATGTTCGGGGAGAGGATGTCCAGATCTATCGGCTGAAAGCGTCGCCTGACGCGGCCCGGGCGCTTCTGCTGGAATACGTCTCGGACGCAAATGCGCTTTCCACGAAGCCTGCATTCTACAATTCCATCACGACGAACTGCACGACGACGATCGTCAAGATGATGCGAGCGGTCGGCGACGCCGTTCCCCTCGACTGGCGCCTTATCGTCAACGGCTATCTTCCCGAGTATGCGTACGACCGGGGTGCGCTCGACACGCGCTTGCCATTGTCGACCTTGCGGGAGTTGGCACACATAGACGACCGTGCTCGGAAGTCGGGCCTGTCGCCGGATTTTTCGAGATTGATCCGGGTTGGTGTGCCGTCTCCTCGCCTTGGCTATTGATCTGGGAAGGGCCTTGCTGGTGAGATCGAAGCGCCAAGGGAGCCGTCTCGCTGATCTCGCATTGGTGGTAAGCTGGTCGAGCAGCGCAGTTGTTATTTTGCATCGCCGAAGACGTTTAGCCATTCGCCGAAGCGAGATTGGTGGTGACGATGATGGAGGCGCTCGAAGACTTCGAGACGGGAGTTGAGGCGATGACCGCGAACCATGTTGAATTCTCGGAACTTGTAACGCTGATCATTGGTTTGATTGCGTTGGTCGCGGGAACCCGCATCCGTCAAATGGTTCCAGTGCTCAAACGCATCGACATGCCCAACGCCGTGATCGGTGCCATGATAGTGGCTCTGCTGGTTCTCCTTGCTCAGGCCATGTTCGCAACCGAGGTCGCCTTCGGCACAAAGCTCCGCGATCTTCTGTTGCTTGTCTTCTTCACGACGATCGGCCTGTCGGCGAAGTTGAACGCGCTGCGGGCTGGTGGCCGTCCGTTGGTCATCCTTTGCGCGGTGACAGTGCTTCTGTTGGTCTGCCAGAATCTGGTTGGCATCGGTGTCGCTACGGCTTGGGGTGCACACCCCTTCTACGGGCTCCTTGCCGGGAGCCTTTCCTTCGTCGGTGGGCCGGGGACAGCCCTTGCCTGGGCGAAGGAGGCGGAGGCCGTCGGGCTTCAGAACGCGCAAACGGTCGGGGCAGGAGCGGCGACTCTTGCTGTCATCACCGGCGCACTGGTGTCGGGACCCATTACCGGCTGGCTGATCGGGCGTCACAAACTCTCCCCGGTTGCGGCACCGCAGACCGAGGTCTCCTTCGCCGAGCCGCAAAAAGAGACACCGGCAGCAGTTCAGGAGGATCGCTCAAACCTTGAGAGTATTCTGGCGACCATCCTGATTATTGCGGTATCGGTCCTTCTTGGCGACAAGCTCAACAGCTGGGCCAAGGATGCAGGATTGTTGCTGCCTGGCTTCCTGTCGGCGATGCTCGCGGGAGTTTTCCTGACGAACCTTGTCGACTGGACCCGCTTCCGGCTGGATTTCGAGCCAATCCAAAAGGGCGGCGAGGTCGCTCTGAACCTGTTTCTGGTGCTCAGCCTTATGAGCACAAAGCTGATCGCCGTTGCCGCTATCCTCGGACCACTTTTCGTCAATGTGGTGCTGCAGATCATCGTCATCGTCGCGATTGCCTGTTCTGTTCCGGTTGCTGGGCCGTGACTATGAGGCAGCGGTTACGGTCGGTGGTTTCCTCGGCTTCGGGATATCTTCAATGCCCGTTGCGATGGCGACCATGGACGAGGTGGCGCGCCGCTACGGACCCGCCCCGAAGGCGTTCTTGCTGATCACCCTCGCAGGATCCTTCTTTGTCGATCTTGCCAATGCGCTCGTTGCGAAGGCATTCCTGGCGTTACCACTTTTCGACATGAAGGCCCTGGGCATCGCAGGGCACTGATTTCCGACAAATGCGGTCGAATGGGCGGCAAGCTGTCGACTGGCCTAGCGACGCCGCTAGCCGCCCCAAAGCGGACTCGCTATGCTTATCGCAAGGTCTGTCGGCCCCATAGGCAGCGGCGATCTTCGCGCGGTTCAAAAGCAACAGGCGAATGCGCATTGGGCGCAGCTGGTTTGCTGCTCGTTCAGATCGAACAACTCGCCCAGCGGATCAATTTGCACCTGGCGCTGGGCGGCAGTATTGAGACGCAACCGCAGTCCACCGCAGAGACCCGCCATGAATGATACTGCCACTACCGATGCGACTGGTCGATCGGATAACGCCGCTGCTGACACGCATCGGAAGGCGCTGGAGGTCAATCTCGACGCAACGAGTTTCGGCTCGTTCGCCGAGATCGGCGCGGGTCAGGAAGTGGCGCGATGGTTTCTGCGCGTTGGCGCCGCGTCTGGCACGGTGGCCAAGACCGTCTCAGCCTACGACAAGGAAGTGAGCGACGACCTTTACGGCTCCGGAACACGCTATGTGTCCAGGCAGCGGCTTGAGACGATGCTCGATTATGAATGGAAATCGCTTGTGCAACAGATCGGTGGCACGCGTGGCAAAGATACGCGCTTGTTTGCTTTCGTCGATACCATCGCCGCCCGCAACTTTGCGGGCACCAACGATTGCCACGGCTGGATCGGCGTCCGCTTTCAGGATCACCCGCGGGCTGAGGCGAGCGACATTCTGCTGCACGTAAACCTTCGCGATAATGCCAACCTGCTTCAGCAAGAGGCGGTGGGCATTCTCGGTGTGAACCTGCTGCATGCGCTGCTGAATGAGCGGGCAGCCCCCGGCGATTTGCCCGCGAGGATGTTCGACAGCCTTGCAAATGATCGCCTCGAAATTGATCAGATCGTGATGCGAGGCCGCGCGTTCGCGGGTTGCGACATGCGCGAACTGTACATGGCCTTGGCACGCGACGGCAGGGCTGAGGCGGTGACGCTGGACAGTGATGGAGTGGCCGTCGCTGCGAACGAGTTTCTCTATAAGAAGTCTGTGGCCATCGTACCGTTGGCGAGCGACCCACGCGACGACCTTTCACCTGAAGCGATTGCGGCGTGCCTGGAAACGCTCCGCCGCGAGGTCGCCGGGAATCCTGAGGTGAAGGATGTCATCGATGTGCGCCTGATGGTCGTCGATGCTGATACTCCGCTGCCTGCAATGGGCAAGGGCACGGCGATGATGATGCGGCACCGCCAGTTGTACCGCGCCACCGCATTCGTGCGTCGATACACACAGGCGCCTTTGCGTTTTGCCGTGCCGCTGCCTGCGTTGATACGGGTTTTCGACGATGTGAGATACCAGCACCTGGAAGGCCGCCTGCTCGAGGGTATCGCGCGGCTTTTCGGCTCCAACGTACGTGTACTGGCCTATCCATGCCCTCGCGAGGAGTTGCTTCCCCTGCTCGAAACTGAGTTGGGACGCGGATGGGAGGTTGACGATGGCCGGCAATGGATAACTGCCGATCAGTTGCGCCCCGCACCGCCGCTGCGGCATCTTTATGAATATCTGCTGGCCAGTGGCTTCCTGGTTGCGATACCTCACAGCTAGCGGTGGTATGTCTGCAAACTTCTCAACACTCCCACTCTGTTACGATGAAACCACTACCGTCGATTGGGTTATTGTCGTTTGGCAGCGTACTGCTTACCGTGAGGTGTTCGAACAGAGAGCTGCGTGAGATGTTGGTGTTCCGGAAGTCGAGCAGAAGAAAGCCACAAGAAACGCCTGATAGGCAGCGTAAATCAATTGTTCTTACGAGCATAGCCGAACCATCATTGGTGATCGTCGTGGAGTCGTCGGCAGAGCATGGGAGCCATGGCGTGTTCGACCGCCTGATCGCCAACGGATTTCATATGACCTTGCACGACGATTGAAGGCCGTGAGGCCGACCACAGCGAGAGGAAACGAAGGCACTGAAATTGGGTTCGAAAATAGCTGCGAAATAGACGCGCCATGCACGATGGTGTGAAGCGAACCTCAAGGAGATCGATTGAAGCTCGGTTCCGCACACCGATAGACGCGGCATTGACCGTCGCGTGTCGGGACCGAGGCGGCGGTCGGCACGTCCGGCCAGTCGCATTCGTTGCCGAACTGGCGGACGTATCTATCGTAGGTGTTGCGGCCGGTGGTCAGAACCACCGAGCGATGGCTTTTGATCTGGGCCTGCGTCTGTTCGCAGGTCATCACGCGTGTGTCCGGTCGCGCATCGGCGACACTCGTGACACAAACTGCCATCCCGGCAAGAAAGGCGATCGACCGACTTTTCATGGCCAACACAACGGAATTCCTGATCGATGAATATGGACCGGTCCTGGGAAACAGCAAGGATATTTCGGCCGACGATGGTGCAGGGATCGAGGCCGTCGGGTTGCCGGTTTTACTGTGCCGGGGTCATCGCGAACTCGCCGGCGCCAATCGCGAACTGCTCGTCGATGAGGCGCTGGTACGCGACGCGTACGGTGCCGCGCGAGACGCCGAGCTGAGCGGCCATGTCACGCCAGGAAGGCAGCTTTGCTCCTGGGTCTAGCCGCCCGTCTCGATGGCGTCCCGAACCGCCCGGTAGATCTGCGTCACCAGCGGCGTCCTTGCGGTGCGGTCGAGATGGATGGACACAGTGGCCATGGCGCAACCATCATTCCCGCCAATCTTGGTCCTGTTTCATGACCAGAGCGGGACCTATCTACCGGCCATCGCCTCGTGACAAATGACGGAGGAGACAATTCCGATGAAGGCAATCGTCGTAATGGATCAGGCCGCGGGAACGGCCGGGATGAAGCTAGTGGAACGCCCCGAGCCACAGGCGGCTATAAACGACGTCGTGGTTCAGGTTCATGCGTCGGGGTTCGTCCCGACTGAACTGACATGGCCCTCGACCTGGACTGATCGCGTCGACCGTGACCGAACGCCATCGATCCCCGGGCACGAGCTGGCCGGAGTGGTCACCGCCCTCGGCTACGGCACGACGGGACTGTCGGTGGGCCAGCGGGTGTTCGGCCTCGCCGATTGGTATCGCGACGGCACCCTGGCGGAGTATGTGGCCGTCGAGGCACGTAACCTCGCGCCTCTGCCGGGCGACGTCGACTTTACGGTAGGCGCCAGTTTGCCGATCTCGGGCCTGACGGCGTGGCAGGGTCTGTTCGACCACGGCCGCCTTCGGGCCGGATGGAGCGTCCTTGCGCACGGTGCGGCCGGCGCAGTCGGGTCGATGGTGACGCAACTTGCACGAGAGGCCGGCGCCTACGTCATTGGTACCGGACGCTCTGCCGACCGCCAGAAGGCGCTCGGCTTCGGCGCGAACGAGTTCGTCGACCTCGAGAACGACGCACTGGAAGACGTCGGCGGCGTCGATCTGGTGTTCGATGTCATCGGCGACGACATCCAGAAGCGGTCCGCGAGCCTGATACGAGCCGGAGGAACACTGGTGACCGTCGTCGGGCCGCCCGAGGCGCAGCCCGCAAATGGCCTGGCGGTCGACTTCGTTGTCGAGTCCGATCGTGCCCAACTGAGTGAGATCGTCCAGCGGGTGCGGGATGGGCGACTGCGGACGAACATCGGCACCATCTCGAGCCTCGACGATGCCGTTTCCGCCTTCAACCCGACCGAGCGACGCTCGGGGAAGACGATCATCCGCGTTCGTCCGTGAGCGACACGCGCCTATCGATGCACGCGGCCCCGGCCGGCGCTATCCGGATCGGCCGGGTGCCGCAGGCAATCGATGGGCGCCAAGGGCCGTATCTGAATCTATGATCCCTTCACGATTCTCGGTTTGGTCGGTCGTCGGGATTGAGCGGCGCTCTCGAGGGCCAAGGCCAGCCGCTTCTCGTCTTCGATGGCGCGATCGACTGCCTCGATTTCCTCTTGGAGCGCCTTCAGCTCGGCTCCGTAACTGGAGCCGTCGCTGTCCCCGATCTGAAAGCCACTTGCCCGCATTGCGTCGCGAGTATGGTGCACGTTGCGGACTCCCTCGCGTCGAGTCGCGACCAGGATTTCTCTGAACTCATCAAGACGTTCAACATGATTGCGAGTCATTGCGTTCTCCTATTTCGTCGTCATTCGTCGCCGACGGCCACTCAGAATGGCGGAACCTTGCGGCGCAGAAGGTCTAAGTGACTACAGGAGATACTCTCGACAAAGCATGAGTGCGGAAGCTCAAATTTGAACGTCTTGCAATAACGCGGAGCGCGGCAGGCGGCTTGGGACCACGACCGATCACTGTCTAGGCGCTAGACTCTTCGACCGAGCGCAGCCCATCTGCTGCTCGTCGTCCGATCCGCTTGTCGCTGTTCCGTCAGTGATATTACACGACTTAGGCGGCAGCTCTGCGCCTCAAATCGGTCCTTCAGCGAGTCCGACCCCGAAACCGGTCGGTCGTCCATCCTCGACTCCGCGCAGTGCCAACCATTTTCTGAGCCTTGGGTTGACCGATCCCCCGGCCCGCTTGTGAGCGCGACCGGGGGCGGTGCGGCCTTCCTCCTGAAGCGTGGACTATTTCATCAACGGAGTTCACAATAAATAAGTTGGTAGGCCGCAACTTGGTTGGGGAAGCGACCGATGAGGTTCTGGGCCATTGTTGTAGGGTTGCTTTTGCTGACTGCGACTGACCTGTTGCGGGCAAATGTCTTCGCCGCCGACCGCGTTGCCCTGGTTATCGGCAACGGCAAATATGTCCATCAGCCGGCGCTGCCCAACCCTGCACGCGATGCGCGACTGATGGCCGAGGTGTTGCGCAAGGCAAAGTTCGAAGTCATCGAAGGGATCGACCTGGACTACGCCGGCATGCGCGATCTGCTGAACAAGTTTACCGAGGCCTCGTACGAGGCAGATACGGCGCTGATCTACTATGCCGGCCATGGCATGCAGGTGAACGGCAAGAACTATTTGATTCCGGTTGATGCGGACCTGACGTCTCCAGCGCGCCTCAAGACACGCACCGTCCAGACGGACGAGTTGCTGTCCTCCCTGCCGCCTGATCCGGCCGTCGGCATTATCATTCTGGACGCCTGCCGCGACAACCCCATGGCGAGGACGCTTGCGACTTCGCTGCCAAAGAGCCGCTCGACCACGGCGCCCGGTCTGGCACCGATCGACATCAGCACCGCGGATGTCGGCAGCGGCGGGGTGTTGATCGCATTTGCGACCGACCCCGGCGCAGTGTCCTATGACGGCATCGGCGGCAACAGTCCCTATACGGCCTCTCTTGTCAAACATCTGGCAGAGCCCGGCGTCGATATTCAGAGTGCGCTGACCCGTGTGCGGGGTGAGGTGACGGCGGAGACCAATGGGCGCCAGCGGCCCTGGTATAATGCCTCGCTCGGCCGCGAGGTCTTCATCGGGCCGGCAGCAGCTGAAACCGCGCTCGCGCCTGTGCAGGATCCCGGCAGCAACTCCACGAGCGAGTCCGCTCAGCCGGACCCGCGCGGATGGGAAGTCGAGCAGCGCGTGTGGGATCAAGCCTCGAAACGCGACGCGGTCGAATACTACGAAGCCTATCTGAAGCAGTTTCCAAATGGCGTGTTCGCTGACCTGGCGCGTCTCAACGTCAAACATCTCAAAAAGGCATCAGTTGTCGCCAATGTGGAAGAAGATGTGTCGAGGACCGGCATAGCTGGCGAAACTTCGCCAGGTACTGCCGATCGCGAAAACGAGGCCGGCACGGAATTGACGGAAAGTGCCGTCGGGCTCGATCGCCCGAAAAAAATCGATCTTGAGGAGAGGCTGATGGCGATCGGCTATGACCTGAACGTTGCGGATGGCACCTTTGGCGCCGCGACGCGCCGGGCCATTGGCCTCTGGCAGAAGGAAAACGGTCTTTCCCCCACTACCTTCCTTACGCGCAAACAGTATGTTCGCCTGAAACTCGATTCCGATGACGCCGTGAGGAGCTACCGCGCCCAGCGAGCATCAGAAGCGAAAGCGCTAAAAGAGGAAAGCGCTACTCCGCAAAAGACACGCAAGCCCGCGTCGCCAGCCCGCGCGAAGCCGAGACGTGAACAACAACGCCAGGCGATAAAACCGGCGCAGAAGGCAGAGTCAAAGGCGGCCTCGCAAGTGCCGTCCGGCGGACAGTCTTCCAAGTTCCGCACCTGCAGAATCCTACACGGCTACGTCCGGGTTCCCGCGTCCGAGAGATGTCCGGACTAGGAAGGCAGCTGATGGTTTTAGTTTAGAGTGACACGTTTGGTGCTGATAGGGCCGATCTGCTCCGGCAAGTCCACGATTGCGGAGCGCCTCTCCGACCGTTTGTCACTGCGCAACATCCCGCTCGATCTCGTACGTTGGGGATACTATTACCAGATCGGCTATGACCGGCGGGAAGAGTGGCGGCGTGTCAAGGCAATGGGCTGGCGTGCACGTTTCGACTACTGGAAACCGTTCGAGGCGTATGCGGTGGAGCAGGTGCTTCTCGACTATCCGGATACGATCATCGACTTCGGCGCAGGTCACTCGGTCTATGAGGACGACGTGCTTCTGGCGCGCGTCCAGACCGCGGTCAAGCGCGCTTCACATGTCGTTTATCTGCTGCCCTCGCCAGATATCGAGCGCTCGCTGGACATCTTATGCGCTAGGGCTGAGGTACCGGAAGACGAAAGGGCGGATTTTGTCGCATTAAACCGGCCGTTCCTGGAGCACCCGTCAAACGCGTCACTGGCGACGGCAACGTTCTACACCGATGGCTACAGTGTCGATGAGACCTGTGAGCAGATTGCCCGCATACTCGACAGCCAAGCGCCGCCGGTGAGTTAATCGCTTGCACCTATCGAACCGGGACATCACAAGTTATACAGGCAGAGCCGACATGCGTCCTGTACCTGGCTCGGCCTTCAGGGCGAATGCTGTCTTGCCGGGCTCGCGCTCGACGCTCGGCAGATCGAATTCGTATATCGAATAGGCTTTCGCCTTCAGCCAGGCGGATCTCGGTTTAGCTGTCCTACCGCTTTTGGCCTCATCGCTTGGTGCATTTGCATCGCCTTGGTCCCATCAATGCGATGGCATAAGGGGCGAACAATACTGGGAACCCAAAAGCGGGTTTCGCACTCATGGCCTGGCGGCTTGGGCGAATAACCGTGCCGCTCAGAAGGTTTTGTGGGGGCCTGAACTCGCGTATTCCTCTAGGAGCCGCACAATCGCCTCCGCGCCGTTGGTCCATTCGATGCGCTTGCACCTTTCCGCCATGATATGCTGTTCCCTCCGATCAAGCAGCCGTGCAATCGAAGTTTCGAGGCCGGTGAGATGATCGGCAAAGCGTAGCGATAACGCCAAGCCCAGCCGCTCCGCCCATCGTGCCCGATTCAACTGCTGGTCCATCTCGTCGGCTTCGTTTGGAATGAAGAGCGTGGGAATGCAACCGAGGATGTTCTCGTGAAAGGTGTTGTAGCCAGGGGCGCAGACCGCCGCATCGAACGCGCGGCTGTGGCGGAAGGCCGGAAACATGGCGAGCAGCCGGTGCCGCGGGCTGCTCGGGATTTCGGTGCCGCGCGTCGAGTGCACCGGTGATCGCAGGTCAAGAACAACCACATCAGGGTTGCGCAACAGCGTCGCGATTGCCTCTTTGCGGACCGGTTCCATGTCGAAATTGGTGCCGGAACCTAGCTGAAGCGCGACGACAATCGCGTTGTCTGGCAACGCCAGGTCCTTTCGCGCTTGTTCGCGAGTCAACCGCTCTTCGGGCGCAAGCATAAGGACCGGTGGGACGCGGTGAACTTGGTGCTGAAATTCCTTGGTGGGACCCTCATCCAGTTCATCCGCCAGTTCGCCCGGCTCGACAATGGTATGGAATCGGTCTGACAAGGCAAGGAACTCGCGGTGCATTTCGCGCCACATTGCTCTGCGCATCCACATTGAATATATCTCCGGGTGGCGAGCCATGGTCTCGACCACCCCCCCGAAAACTGCTGTAGCGTCATAGATGAGAGCCGCCGGCGGCGCGTGACGGGCGAGCAACTCCAACTCGAGTTCGAGCTGCGGATTCCAATCCTCGGATTCGGTCCCGAGGGCATAGTGATGCGGCATGAATAGTGTGGGATAGCCGCATTGTGAGGCCAGTCCGGCGGCATAGGACATGGTAACGAAAAGCGGTCGCCATTGGGAACCCATACGTCGCGCGATAGCCAGCTGTCGCGTCAGGTGACCAAGTCCGACCCCGTTAGACGACAGAAAGCAGATGGCGCGCTTTTCCGTCATCGTATCGATCCTCCAGAGTCATGCGAAACGTCTTGGAGAAGCCGCCTCGCCGCGATTCGCGACGGTTTCATGCTTGTGTGGTCAGCCATGTATCGAAACGTCTCGGTCCGTTCGCGCGATCCTCGCGTGATCCTCAATGAAGCGGGCTATGTCGTCCGCCCCGTTCCGCCATTCCAGCTTGAGACACCGCGCCGCCATTGTCGCGCGTTCGGACGCGTCGAGTAATTGCTCGACAAGATCGTCCACCCGCGGGAGATCAAACTTTCCGCGCAACAGCAGGGCCATGCCGGACAGTTGCGCCCAGCGTGCCCGGCTCAGTTGCAGATCCATCTCGACGGCCTCGTTGGGAATAAAGAGCGAAGGGACAAGGCCAAGAATGTTCTCGTGAAAGGTGTTGTAGCCGGCAGCCGCGACGGCCGCATCGAACGCCCGGCTGTAGCGAAACGACGGGAAAAGCTCAACGATGCGGTGACGCGGATCGCGCGGCGGATCTGGCGCGAAATCTGCACGGATCGGCGATCGCAGATCGAGGACAATGGTGTCGGGCCTCGCCAGAACAGCTGCGATCACGGCTTCCCGGATCGGCCGCATGTCAAAATTTGAGCCTGACCCTAACTGTAGCGCGACCACTGTCGCATCGTTTGGAATGCTGAGGAACTGCCGTGCTGCCGCGCGTTCAAGTCGCTCGTCTGGCGCCAACAACAGCACCGGTGGGACAACGTAGGCCCACTCCTTCATCTCCCGCGTCGGGCCGTGGTCGAACTCGTCTGCGAGTTCGCCGGGCTCGATTACGGCATCAAAGCTGCGCGCATGCTCTAGAAACCCGCGATGGCTTTCAGGCCACATCGGCCGGCGCACCCAGACCGAGTACATGTTCGGATGGGTTGCTAGGGCTGACACCACGCCGTCGAATACGGCTGATGCATCGTATGCGAAGACGCGCGGCCGTAGATGAATGAATAGGTCAAAGAGCTCCTCGGCCAGCACAGGGTTCCAGTCGTGCAGGTCAGCGCCGATACCATTATGATGGTGCAAGAAATGCGCATGATAACCAGCATCCGTCGCGAGCTTCATGGCATAGGACATGGTTGCAAAGACGGGCTTCAGGTCCTGAGCCAGCCGTTGGGCTATTGCCATCTGCTGAGCCAAATGGCCGATACCGATGCCGTTGGTGGAAGCAAACAGTACGGAACGCACGGGCAAGGCTCGCATGAGGCCAACCTGGCGCTCCGGACTCGGTCCTTTAGCCGGAACGCCGAACAACTTCTTTAGCCTTTGTGCAAACAGCTCGGAACGATGATAGTCCGCTGCGAAGTTTCGCGCCTTTTCGGACTGTTCGGCATAAAGCGATGGATCGTCGACGAAACGGGCGATGACCTCCTTGACTTCTCGCGGCCCTGAATAGACTGCCGCGTCACCGAACAAGTCAAGAAAATGGGCGGGAAGAATCGCAACGAGCCCGACTGCCAGCGCTTCGAGAATGGCCCGGCCAAATGCCTCCGACCAAGCGTCGCTGTGGAAGTAGACATAGAAATCGAGTCCGCGCAGGAACTCGGCGACGCCGTCCGATGAAAAAGGCAGGACATCCCAATTTCGCGGCAATGTGCCATACAGTTCCTCAAGGAACGGGCCGCCGCCTAGCACACGAATCTGGTAGGCAAAGCCATCTGGTGGATAGGCTGCGAAAGCGTCCGCCACGTCGTCCGGCCATTTCTTTTTGTCCGGACGAGCGTGACGCCCAATGACTATGGGCGCTGACAGGGCGCGGAGCGGGCGCGGTGACCAATCGCCCATATCGATCAAATTCGTCCAGTCCTGCTCGATGACGGTCGCGCCCTTCGGTAGGTGAAGTGGCAGCGAGTGTCGCACGACCTGGCTTACTGGCGCGAGCATGACGTCGGCATCGAAAGCTGCGCGGCAGTTTGCGACGACCCGTTCCAGATCGTATTGAATCCTGCCGGCGCGGTCGAGCATTGGATGGTGCAGCACGACAGCCAGTTTCCGTGTAGCGATGTACAGACGACTGGTGAAACGGTTGGTGACAATCGTAGGATGGTGAAGCAGAACAAGATTGGCTTCGACCTTCACCTCAGGGTCGATGCGAACCACCGCTCCGCGGTCGATCAATGACCGAATGTCCGGGTGCATCGGAAAAGGGTGAGCGAGCAGAGGACCTTTGACCGCCAGGAGCCCGGCTTTCATGCCGGCGCGCGCAGCCTCCCGGATTTCCAAAGCCAGCGCAGTCGAAGCGCCACCCTCGAAGCGCACGTCCGCGATGAAGATGACGTCCAGCTTCATCGTAAGCAAACCTATGTCTGCATGGGGATGCCATTGGGCGCGGCCGCAAGAAACGCGTCGATGTTCGTGCCGTAGGACAGGATTAGCCTTGGCTTCCACTTTGCCAGAAGCAACCCCCAGCGCTCGCGCAGATACGACTGCCAAGGCATGTCGGCGACATGGACGCGCTGTTCGATGAGGGGAGGCATATATTCAAATGCAACGGCTTGTTCCCTGAATGCGGTAAAGTCGCAGTCGTCAGTCAAGAAGACGAGCTTGTCGGTCTTAGCGAATTTCTTCTTAGTCACATCGATAATCTCGGGGACAAGTTTTGCGTCGACACCAATAACGACAATCAGCACAGTATTGATAAAACCTTTTGAACGATAGATATAAGGTTCGTCGTCAGTCAGTGGCTTGTCTCTCAACCGGGAGAACTGGCGTAGCATCCAGAAGAGTTTTGACACGGCTGACCTCGCAATGGCTTGCTTAGCGACTGTCCGCTGAATTAGCGTACCAACGTGCACCTCGGAATGTCAAACGCTAGACGTGTCATGATATCTTGACTGCCAACATGATATACGGTCATCTGTCATGAATAGTGACAGGTGGATATCTCGGTGTGTTTCGCGCCGTGTGAAGCGCTCCCGACCGTTGAGATGAGAGCGGCACCGATGGCAAGATTTTTAATAACGAAGCTCGCTTCCGCTGCGGCCTTGGTCTCAACCTCGTTCATGCTTAGCAGCTGCCAGACCTCTGGTGGCAGACCGGTCGTCTGCGACCCCGGGTATGCGGCTCGAAACGGTCGCTGCTATAAGGCGACCGCCTTGAAGTCGCAGGACTCCAACAGTGGCAGCTCATCCTATTGAAGTATGCGGACAGCCGCTTCCAGGAGCGCTAAGGAGGCCCCAGCGCGCGTTGCGTTAGGCCCTTGGTCCCGAGCAGGCTGAGCGTCTGCTATCTTCGTAGCGAACCCAGAAGCTGCCAGTCTGCTTACGGCCCATTTCAGTCATCCCGATCGCAGGCGAGTTGAGCCTGGCGTTTTGGCGATCGGCTTTGCGCTGCATTGTGGGACAGGGAAGGGCGCGTGTCTTGTCTTGAACGACGTCCTCGCCGGACAACTGCCACATTTGCTATCATCCGTTGCCCCCACGTTGGGCGGACCAAAATGAAACTCGCGAATTTCCGTTTTCATGTGGAAATTAGATCCAATCGTGATCCGGTCGTGATCCACAATGACCGTGGGGTGTCGAGCGGATCGCTGTCACAACCAAGATGGATAATATAGTCATATTTATCAGATGCTTATTGGATCAAGATGGGAGGATGGAGCCGCAGCCGCTTAGCGTTTGCAAAGGATCGATCCTGCATCATCCACGAATTTCGCGCGACAGAGGATGTCCGGCGCCGGCCAGCGCTGTTGTGTCGGCTTATTGGACATCGGAGGACTGCTGCTCACCGTCTGCGCGCCTGGTCCCGGGAGGCACTGCCCGGTTCTGGCCGCTACGGTGGCGGAATGGTCGGTAATTTCCGAGCTTGGTGCGTGAAGAGTATTTGCCGTCCACGAGGCCAAGCGGCTTCTGGTCGCCTGCCCCGGGCAGCGCTTCGGCAGGTTCAGGAGCGATCGTCGGCGGCGTGGCGGTCGGCTCGGAAATGAGTATTGAGGCTGGGACTGCTGCCGCTCCACCGATCAGGGCCTGACGCCTCTGCGCCACGGCCTCAGCCGCTGCCCTTATCGGATCGTCCTCGGTGTGGACGTAGCGCAAGAACATCGTGACGGTCTTATGGGCGGTCAGCGCCATGCCGACCTTCACCGGCACGCCGGAATTGGCGATGTCGGTTGCCGAGCGGTGCCGGATGCCGTGCGTGCCGATGTGCGGCAGGCCGGCCCGCTCAAGGATGCGCTTCCATCCGTGATAGTAGGTGTGCTTCGACATCGGGAGGTTTGGATCGAAGATTGACGGGCAGACGAAGGGCGAGGCCTCGAAGCGTGGGGCCGTCCCGAACGGCCGGACCGCCTCCGCGCTCATCGGCTTGGACATAACGCCGGTCTTGCTATCGGGCCATTCGATGCGCCGGTTGTCGAGATCGACCCAAGCCCATTCGAGCTGCCGGATTTCCGACATGCGCGCGGCGAACTCGAATTGGAGCCGGACTGCGAGGAGGATGAAGGGATGCTCCAAGCCCTCGGCTTCCGCCTTGTCGAGGTAGGCGTAGAGCCGCTTCAGTTCCGTATCGGTGATCAGCCTTGTCTTTCCCCGTTCCGGGAACTTGGGAACATGTCGGCATGGGTTCGACCCGTCGGGCCGCATTCCCCAGACCTCCGCCATGTTGAACATCTTTCGGACGACCGCGAGGACGCGGTTCGCATTTGTCGGGGCCCTCGACATCTTCTTCATGAGGTTCGCGATGTCGGCCTGCGTAACGTCCGGCACCTTTATCTGGCCGAGGTGTGGGACGATGTAGAGCTTCCCGTACCCTCGGTTGGATTTGACGGTCGAGGGCTTGTTTCGGCTTTCCGAGTAGTCGTCGATAAACCGGTTGAAGAGTTCCTCGACTGTCAATGCCTTTCGAGTGGCGGAGCGTTCGGCGCTCGGGTCCTTGCCCTTGCGGACGTCGGCAAGCCAGTTCTGGGCAATCGTTCGAGCCTGCTCCACGGTGATTTCGCCGAAGCGGCCGATGGCGGGGTTTCGCCGCTGGCCGTTGGCGGCGACGTAGGCCACCATGAATATCTTGCGTCCGGTCGGGGTGACCTTCAGCAAGAACCCCGGTATGATGGTGTCGCGAAGTTCGTAGGGTTCCTGATCGGCCGTTGCAGCGTCGACGATCGTCTTGGTGAGCTTGATTTTGGGCATTCCTAACCTCCATTAAAGTCGATTTCAGGTGCAGAATAGGTGCAGCCAGAAATCAAACCGTGGCGTGTATCCGGTTAGGTATGGATGATTGGACGAGCCGAAAAAGCTAGTGTCTACAATCGGTTATCGTACAATTGGATACCGCCGGATAAAGTTAGGATAGGGCATATCCGGCCTCTCAAAATCGAGTTCCGCAAGGAGTGCTGGTTCGATTCCGGCTAGGGGCACCACCCTTCGCTCTTCGAGCTTCGGGTGGCAAAGCCATTCGAAGCTCGTTAGACGAAGGAGTGTCCTCCGAAGCCTTGGCGAAGGAGGACTGTTGACAGTTCGATTCAGTGCAGTCGAAGGGGCACCAATTTTACCGCCGCTACCGCATATTCCCCGTATGGCCCTGCGAATAGCGCCCCGGCTGCGGCCAGACCGTCAGGCCATGCGGCTCTGCTCCAACCCGAAACTTGGTGACGGCGCCCGATGTCGTGTCGATCATGTAGGCGGCACTGTCGAAGCGGCCGGACAGCCATAGTTGTTTGCCGTCGGCGCTGACATTGCCCATGTCGGGGCTGCCGCCGCCGGGGATCGGCCATTGCGCGACGACCGCGCGGGTGGCGAAGTCGATTACCGTTACGCTGCCCGGTCCCTTTGCCTTGCCCTGCTCCATTTTGTGCGAGCCGCGATTCGAGACATAGAGCCGCTTGCCGTCGCGGCTGACGACGAAGCCATGGGCGCCGATGCCGGTCGGGATAAAGCCGATCTCCTTGAAACTGTCGCCGTCGACCAGGAAGACACCGTCATTCATCATGTCGGCGACGTAGAACACCTTGCCGTCGGGCGAGAGCCGGATGTCCTGAGGCATCCCCATTTTCGAGAAGTCGAGATGGCCAAGCACCTTCTGGTTCTTCAGGTCGATCTTGGTCAGTCCGCCATTGCCGTATTCGCAGGTGAAGATCGCATAGGCGCCGTCGGCCGAGAAATCGGCGTGGTTGATGCCGGGGCAGTTGGGCGTCGGCAGGCTCGATTTCAGCGCCATGGTTTGAGGATCGCGGAAATCGAGCCGCTCCAGGGCTTCGTCGACGACGATGGCCGCGCTGCCATCCGGCATGAAATACAAATTGTAGGGATCTTCCACGGCGATCTGTGGGCCGGGCTTGCCGGTCATCGGATCGATCGGCGTCAGGCTGCCGTTCTTGCCGGTGCCATTGTTGGCGACCCATAGCGTCTTCAGGTCCCAGGAGGGCACGACGTGCTGCGGTTTGCTGCCGACGGAGAACCTGTCGACTTCCTTGAGCGTCATGATGTCGATCACCGTGACGCTGTTGGAGGAGCGGTTCGGCACATAGACCCGCGGCAATGCACCCAGCGTAGCCGGGCCAAGATGGCCGGCGCCGGTGTGCCTGTAGATGTTGACGGGCGGCGCGGGCTCGCTGCAATCCTCGGGACAGCTATCGGCCCAGGACCGGACAGGCAGCAGCGCAAGCAGCAGCAAGGCCGCACGGGTACTGGTGTGACGCAAGAAGGTTCTGATCATCAGGATGGCTTGTCGTGAATGCCGGCCGAAAATTGCCGTCGGGGACCCATAGCTTGGGTTTTGCAGTTGATCCAGCGCCTTTTCGTCAGGCTCCCACACGGTTACGCGGCCGCCCGCATGGAATTGCGCATTCGACGCGCGCCCMATTCGTCGATGGTCAGCCGCAGCGTCGGGTCCTCGAGATATTCGATGCCGGCAAGGCGGTCTTCGGCGATCGCTGGCCACTGTGCACCAGCACCTATCTCGGTGTCGAATGCCTGGGGCTTCCCGAATGGCTGGTCGAGATCGACGCGCTGGTCGCGCTGCCGGCGTGAGACCGGGTGGGCAATGCGGTCAGGACGCCTTGCGCGTCACCGCGGGATCGCCGTCATTGGCCGCGCTAAGCTCGCCGGTTCCCAACAGGTCCAGTCCGTCGAATGCCCGTTCGAGATCGGCGCTCTCATCCGCTGACAGTCCGCCGGGCCAGTCCTGGCGCGTCAGCGTTTCCAGCCGGTCGCGAAGCTCGCGGTTCTCATCGCGGCAACGGGCGTGCGCGAGCTCGTCGGTCATGCCGCGTAAGTGAAGATCGGCGAGTTGGACCTTCACCGCGGCACACTCCTTGCGCGCCGCGTCGCGCTCCTCGCGTAACTTCGCACTCTCGGCTTTCAGGCGCCTGTGCTCGGCTGCTTCCCCGCCACGTTCCCCGAAATGGTTCGGTGGTGCGCGGAACACGGCTTGATCGACAGACAGAGCGGTGGCGCGACGCTGGAGCGCGCGCAACTCTGCCTCGAACTCCGCGGCCCGCTCCTGCGCGGCGGCGGCGCTATCGTAGAGGGCGCTGCGCTCTCGTTCGGCTGTGGACAGCCGCGCGTGCAGGTCATGCTGCGTCGCCTGCTGCCGTGACAGTTTGCCGGTCAGTTGCTCGTTCAGGAGCTGATAGTCGGCGGCCTTGGAATGAAGCCGCATGGCGGCCTGTTCCAGGCTGGCGAGCCGCGACGCGACTTCCTCGCGCGCCTGCTCGGCGGCCTGCCTGGCCATGATCTCGTCGCGAAGCTGCTCCGAGATCTGCGCCAGGGTCCGTTCCAGACGCTCGACCTCGACATTCGCCTTGAGGAACCGCGCTTCGCGCTGATTGGTTTGCCTGTCGGCCTCCGCAATGGCCTGCCGGGTCCTGCTCAGTCCACCCTCCAGGTCGCCAATGGTTGCGCTCGCGATCGATAGCTCGCGTGATTTTCGCTCGAGCTCTTTCGACGCCTGATCGTGCAAATGTTCGAGCCTGGCCACCTCCTCCTGCAATTCCCACTTTTCGGCATCGAGAGCGTCGGCATGGCGCTTCTGCGCATCGAGCCTGGAAAAATGGTCCTGCACGCGGGACCATGCGCGACGCGACGATTCCAGCCCTTCCGCAACGCTTTTCAAATGGGCCGCCAGGTCGTCGCCGGTACGCTCAATCGACTGATGGTTGGGCGACTGATGGTTGGGCAAGGAGGAGGAGACACGCCTGGTCTGAGTTGAGACTGTCTGGACCGAGCCAGGGGAAGCAGCCGGCGTGTCCTGCTGGGACAATCTGGTCGCCGGCTTGTCTTCGGGGAGAGGCGATGGCTGATGCGTGCTGGCTCGAATGCTTCGGATCAGTTCTTCGAACGGGTCAGCGTCGCTTTTTCGGACAACGGCGCCGTCCTCTGCACTGATGTGCCGGGCGCTGTTGGCCTCATGATTGAGCGACATCTTCCTCTCATCGCTACCGAATCACTGAAGTATTGCGGATCAGCAACAAGATTGCGAGCAAGTTTTTTGCGGTATTCACTGAAAATTTCTGCAAGAAATATCGATTTTTATGCACAGTGGCTGATATTTTCGCTCACTTTTTGAGTATCCGAAGTAAAGTTCCGGTTGCCTCCATCTATTGTCCAAGTCCTGCAGCGGAAATATGCAGTTCTCCCGGCATTGCGCCTTGGCTGGCTCAGCGCCGCCCCAGCAGGCTCTTCATGCGGTTGCGCAGAAGGCGGGCCATGTTGCGGGTCTCGCGGTAAAGATGCAGCTGCGAGGCGGCCTGGCGGGCGAGGCGATCGGCATCCGGCGTCAGCCCGATCACCAGCGAGCCCATCGGTTTGCGCTCGCTCCACAGCCGGCTCATTACCGGATGGTCGGGCACGGCGCAGGAATCGGTCATCATGACGTTCGGGTCATCGAGATGCTGGTTGGTCACCTCGATCATCAACAGCGTGCCTGGCGAATAGGTCGCCAGCGTCTCGTCATAGGCGGTCTTCCAGGTGTAGGCGACGCCGGCCTCGACGAAGACGACCAGGCAGGCGATGGTGCGGCCGTCCAGCGTCAGCGAATGGATGCGGCACATATCGTGTTCGGCCAGCCGGTGCACGGCCTCGCGGGCGAAGGCGGCGCGGTAGCGGTCGATGGCCATGGCGGTGCGCTCGCGGCCCTTCCAGCCGGCGGCTTCCAGCGTCAGGAAATTTTCGATGGCGTGGCGGATCTCGTCCGGACCGCGCGCCATGACATGTTCCAGCCGGCCGAGATCGCCCAGGCGCCGCTTCAGGCGGCGGAATTCGCGGTAGTGATGCGCGCGCAGCGATGCCTTCAGATAGGCCTCGCCGTCGAGCGCACTTTCGAGCACCGGCCGGTCCGCCTTGCCGGTGGTAACCATTGTCAGGCCGCGCGTCTCGGCAACGGTGGCAAGCACGCTGGCCACAGGGCCGTCGAGCCTCATGTCGGGCAGCACGAAGACCTTCGGCAACTTCAGATGCGGCCGCGACAGCATGCCGAAAAAATCCTCGATGACGCCGATGGGATCGTCGCGGTCGACCAGCGGCGTGCCGATCGGGCCGAACGGGCTCGACCAGGCACGCATCACCGGAACGCCGAGCGGCACCGCCGGCCGCTCGACCGAGAACGGCACCAGCAGGCGAAGCCGGTTGCGGTATTCGTCGCCGTCGCGGATCACCGCCAGCTTGACCTCGCGGTCTTCCAGCCGGGGCATTGCAGGGGCCAGGAAGCGCGGGTTGAAGAAAACGTTGGGCTCGATCGTGCGGACGCAGAGATAGTCGAGTTCCTCGACCAGATCGAAACCGGCCGAGGCCGGATAGATCGCCAGCTTGCGCAGCGGCCGGTTGTTGGCGAGGACCTCGAGATGCGCCGGATCGGTGTCGCGGGCCAGGCCGGCAAGGCCCGACACCATGGCGCCGGCCGGACCGCCGCTGGTTTCCTCGATCAGTGGGATGGCGGCCATCAGGCGGCTCCCTTGGCTGCGGGAACGAAGATCAGCATGACGATACCAAGCTTGCGCCACACGGTGAAGGACAGTGCGCTCGCCTCAAAGACCATGGCAAGGCTGGTGGCGATCGCAGCGCCCCACAGGCCGAAGAGCGGGATCAGCACTATGTTGAGGCCGATGTTGAAGGCCAGCGTCATGGCGTAGACGGCGGCGCAGATGTTCTGGTTGCCGCTCATCGTCAAAAGGCTTTCGCAAGGGCCGACGGCGGCGCGCGCCACCACGCCGAACACCAGCAGAAACAGCAGCGGATAGCCGGCGGTGAATTCGGGGCCGAACAGCACCAGCATCGGCTCGCCCAGCGCCAGCACCAAGAGCGCCATCAGCAGCGACGGCCAGAATGTCCACGACACGGTCTCGCGGGCAAAGGCGGCGAGCTTTTCCGGCTCGCCATGGGTGAACTGCGCGTAGCGCTGGGCAACGCCGGCCTTGACCGAGAAATAGACGAAATGCACCAGTGCCAGCGTCTTGACGGTGGCGAAATAGACGGCGACGTCGTTGGGCTGGAGATAGGCGCCGACCATCAGCACGTCGGCGTTGGTGAGCAGGAAGAAGAAGCTCTCGACCAGGAAGATCGGCAGCGAGACGATGAACCACTCGCCGAAATGCACCTTCATCGGCCCGGCGGGGATATTCTTGCCCATGCGCGAGGTGACGCCGATGAGCTGGGCGAGCGTGGTGGCGTAGGTGGCGGCGATCGAGGCGAAGATCGCGGTCCGGGCGTCGGGCGCGTAGCCCATTGCCAGCATCAGTGCCATCAGCGCCAGGATCAGCACCGGCCGCACCAGATAGGTCGGCGACAGCGCAAACAAAGCCCAGGAATTGGCGCGCGACTGGCCTTGCAGCAGGTCGCCCATGGCAATCATCGGCAGGCAGAACAGGCCAAGGATGAAGGGGATGACATAGTAGCTCTCGATCCAGTCCGCGCACAGCCAGACGCCAAGAGCGCCAAGTCCGGCGATTGCGGTTGAGGCAATCAGCACGAACAGGCGGCTGGCAACGACGATGCCGCGCAGTTCGGCCAGCATGTTGCGTTCGCGGTATTCGGGGATGAAGCGGATGACCGAGGTGTGGAAACCGAGGCAGGCGAGGTTGCCGACGATGACCATCGTCACCCAGACGAGGACGAAAATGCCGTATTCGAACGAGCCCATCCAGCGCGCCATCAGCACCTGGCTGATGAAAGCGATGACGGCGCTGACAATGCGGATGGCAAAGGCGATCAGCGACATGCGGCCGGCCTCGCCGCGCTCGTCGGCGGTGAACAGCACCGCATCGATGCGGCCAAGCAGCGGCCCCATGCGCAGCGCCAAGCGCTGCGGCAAGAACCGCCCGGCCGTCGTCGCCGCGGAAAAGCGCACCCCGATGTCTCTCCGTTCCCCGCCTCTTTCCAAGGTTTCGGTGTATCCGAAACACCTTAAGAAAGGGTGGGCAGGTGCGGGTGCGCGGAGCGGCCAAGGACAGCCGCGTGTGCAAGGTACGTCAGTCGTATGCCGGTGGCAGAACGAAAAGGCGAGCGACAAAATCTGCTGGCTTGGACTGACTTCCAGTTTATGCTCGATTCGCGTCTTGATGCGGAACAAAGCTATTCATGCTCTTGCGCGGCCTGGGGGAGAAATGACGGAAAAGACTGTCGCCGATGCGGTATCCGCATATGGCGCTTCACTGAAACCAAAGCTTTCAAACCCTGCGATCGGCGGAGCGCCGGAAGATCAACTTCGTGGACCGCTCGAAAAGCTGGTCCACGAACTTGCGGGATTGGCGAAGCACGCAACCGGGTCGGTCCAACTCGTTGGGGAGACGAGCCTCGCTGACATCAAGACGCGGCCTGACTTCGCCGTCACAGTAAACAACGCGCTTGTCGGTTTCATCGAGGTCAAGCAGCCTGGAAAGGGTGCAGACCCTCGCCATTTCAGTGATGCTCATGACAAAGACCAGTGGAACAAGCTAAAATCGTTGCCCAACCTGCTCTACACCGATGGCAATGCGTTCAGCCTTTGGCAAGATGGGGTCCTGCAGGGCAAAGTAGTCTCGCTAGGAGCCTGTCCCCGTATTTGGGTGTGGAATGAGCGGTCGGCGGCGGGCTGCGCCTAGACAGCTGGATTACGGCGTGATTCTTTGGGGCATGAGCAAGACGTTTCGCCCCTGGCTGATCGATCAGCCGCAGCTGTTTCCGGCCTC